>JASJBO010000208.1 GCA_030066475.1 Myxococcota bacterium | reverse complement strand
CTTGAACTTCTCCGAGGCCTCGCCCTCGCCGTAGATCGGCGTGTCGATCAGGCCCGGCGCGATGGTGTTGACGCGGATCCCCACCGCCGCCAGGTCGCGCGCCACCGGCAGCGTGAGCCCCACGACGCCGCCCTTCGAGGCCGAGTAGGCGGCCTGACCGATCTGGCCGTCGAAGGCCGCCACCGAGGCGATGTTCACCACCGCGCCGCGCTGGCCGTCGGCGTCCACCGGGTCGAGCTTCGACATGGCCGCCGCCGCCAGGCGCAGGCAGTTGAAGGTCCCGATCAGGTTGATGCGGATCACGAACTCGAACTGGTCGAGCGGGAACGGCACGCCCTCCCGGTTGACCGTGCGGTTCGCGTTGCCGAGGCCGGCCGCGTTGACCAGCGCGCGCAGCGGGCCGAGCCCGAGCGCCACGTCGATCGCCGCCTGCACCTGGTCGGGATCCGACACGTCGGTCCTCGCGAACTCGCCCTTCAGCTCGCTCGCGACGGCCTTGCCCTTCTCCTCGTTGAGGTCACAGATGACGGGGCGCGCGCCGAGCAGCGAGAGCCGGCGCGCGCTGGCCGCGCCGATGCCCGAGGCTCCGCCCGTGACGAGTACCGATGCGCCTTCGAGTTCCATGGCTAGATCCTTTCGATGAGGGTCGCGTTGGCCAGGCCACCGCCCTCGCACATGACCTGCAGACCGTAGCGCCCGCCGGTGCGCTCCAGCTCGTTCAGCAGCGTCGCCATCAGCTTCGTGCCCGAGCAGCCGAGCGGGTGGCCGAGCGCGATCGCGCCGCCGTTCACGTTGACGCGGTGGGGTGCCAGCTCTTCAGCTTGCCCTCGCGCTTGCCGCCCGGCGTGCGGACGGCGTCGAGGATCACGGCTTCCTGCATGATCGGTTCCTCCGGGTCCTAGGAATGGGGGCTCGGGACGGGGCCCTGCAGGGCCCCGAGCACGAAGGCGGTGGCCTGCTCCACCAGCTCGGCGCGCGGCGTCCGGGTGCGGTGGACGCACAGCGCCACGATCGAGAAGATCGCCATCTGGACCATGGTGCGCGCCTGGTCGGCCGACAGCTCGGGACGCACGGCGACGAGCCGCTCGCGCCACGTGTCGCGCAGGCCGCGCTCCTTGCGGAGCAGCGGCTGACCCACGTCGGGATCGAGATTGCGGCTCTCGAGCATGTAGCAGGCGTTCATGTCCGCGTTGTCGAGCACGGTCGCCACGTAGGCGCGCACCAGGCGTTCGAGCGCGGCCTCGGGCGACGGCGCGTCGCCGGCGAGCGCCTCGCGCATGCCGCCCTCGATGCGGCCGGCGCCCTCACGGATCGCCTCGGCGAGCAGCTCCTGCTTGGTCGCGAAGTGCGAGTAGATCGCGGTGCCGGTCACGCCGGCCGCCGCCCCGATCTCGTTGATCGAGGTGGCGTGGAAGCCGCGCTCGCGGAACAGGCGCAGCGCGGCGGCGAAGATCTCGGGGCGGCGCGACGGCCGCCCGCGCCGCGCCGGCGGCTCGGGCGCGCGGGGCGCGGCTCGGGGGGTGGTCGGACTCATGCGGCTGGCCAATACTTAGTGAGTACTCAGAAAATCCGCAAGCCCACCGGAGGTTCCCATGGCGAAGATCGTCGGCAACCTGGTGCCCGAGGACGACTTCCTGCACCCGCTCGGCCCGGAGCCGAACTTCAACGAGAGCATGTACTTCAACTTCTTCGATCCCGGGCGATCGCTGGGCGGGTTCGTGCGCCTCGGCAACCGCGCCAACGAGGGCCGCGCCGAGATGACCGTGTGCCTGTTCCTGCCGGACGAGCGCGTGCTGTTCGCCTTCAAGCGGGCGAAGATCGACCACAACGACGCCTTCGACGCCGGCGGCCTGCGCTTCGAGGTGGTGGAGCCCACCGAGGCGCTGCGCACCGTCTACGCGGGCGGCGTCCTCGAGCTCGCCGAGCCGAAACGGCTGAGCGACCCGAGCCGGGCCTTCCGCGAGAGCCCGCGCCGCCGCATCTCGCTCGACCTGCTCCACCGCGCCTGCGGGCCGATGTACGGGCAGTCCCACGACCAGCGCGAGTCCCGGCGCGACCCCGAGAAGCAGTTCGCCAAGGCGCACTACGAGCAGCACATGAGCGTGTCGGGCGTGATCGACCTGGGCGACGAGCAGGTCGAGCTGTCCGGCTTCGGCCTGCGCGACCACTCCTGGGGCCCGCGCTACTGGCAGGCCATCGAGCGCTACGAGTGGCTCACCATGAACTTCGGCCCCGACCTCGGCGCCATGGTGTCTCGCGTCCAGGTGGAGGGCGCCGAGCCGCGCCAGGGCGGCGTGATCCTCCGCGACGGCGAGCTGACCCGGATCGCGCGCGCCGAGATCGACGCGGACTACGAGGACAACGGTCTCTACCACCGCTCGCTGGTGGCCCGGATCGAGACGCACGACGGCGAGGAGCACGAGATCCGCGGCGCGGTGAAGGGCTTCATCCCGCTGCGCAACCGCCGCGAGGGCCTGACGACCCACATCGGCGAGGGCATGACCGAGTGGAGCTTCGGCGAGCGCACCGGCTACGGCCTGTCGGAGTTCCTGCGCCAGGTGTAGCCGGCTGCCAAGAGCGTGCGCGGCAGAAGCCCCTCGCAAGCGCCCGCAGGGCGCGCGCAGTGAGGCGAAGCCGAACGAAGTCAGACGGCTAGCCGGCCGTGTGCGGGGCGACCGCTTCCGCGGCGATCTCGGCGGCCTCGTCGCGGGCGAGCCCCAGGGAGCGCAGGCCGCGCTCGACCGCGCGCCGGGGCGCGTCGGGCCCTGCCCGGCCCTCGGCGATGCGGCGGATCGTCATCAGCACGAGCCCCCCGACCTGGTCGAGGGTGGCGTCGTCGGGCCCGGTGTCGAAGCGGCCGCTGGCCTCGCCCTCGGCGAGGTCGTCGCGCAGGTAGCGGCTCAGCTCCACGCCGGCGCCGGGTCGGCTCACGAGGCGGAGCACGACGCGCGCCCAGGTCTCGTCCTCGGCCGCGCGCTGGATCACGCGGGCCGTGGCGAGGGCGAAGCGGCGCGCCGGGTCCTCGATGGGCTCGCCCGCCGCCGCCGCGGCGACCGAGAGCGCGAGCTGCTCGGCCAGCACCTCGACGAGCGCGTCCCGGTCCTCGAAGTAGTTGTAGAAGGTCCCGTTGGAGACGTCCGCAGCGGCGACCACGTCGCTCACGGTGAGCCCCTCCCCCTTCTCGGCCAGCACGCGCAGCCCGGCGTCGATCAGCTGCCGCCGGGTCCGCTCCTTCTTCCGGTAGCCGCGGGTGCGGGGCTCTCGAAGCTCGCTCTCCATGGAGGGGGACCCTAGCGCCAGAATGGGGGAAAAATCAATATTGACAAGATTCCCAATTGCGGCTTCAATGCGCCCACCTCGTTGCACGAACCGGAGGGCCGCCAGGCATGGACCTCGGAATCCAGGGTCGACAGGCCATCGTCTGCGCGTCGAGCCGCGGTCTCGGCCGTGCCTGCGCCGAAGCGCTGGCGCGCGAGGGCGTCCACGTGACGCTGAACGGGCGCGATCCCGCGGCGCTGAAGGAGACGGTCGACGCGATCGCCGCCGCGCACGGCGTGCAGGCGCAAGGGGTCGCCGGTGACATCGCGGAGCCGGAGACGCAGCAGGCGCTGCTCCGTGCGTGCCCGACGCCGGACATCCTCGTCAACAACAACGGGGGTCCCGCGCCCGGTCGCTTCGCCGACTGGGATCGCGACGCCTGGATCGGCGCCCTCGACGCCAACATGCTCGCCCCCCTGGCGATGATCCGCGCGGTGCTGGACGGGATGTGCGAGCGGGGCTTCGGGCGCATCGTGAACGTCACCTCCGCCATGGTGAAGACGCCGATCGCGCCGATGGGTCTCTCGACCGGCGCCCGCACCGGACTCACCTCCGTGTGCAAGGCGCTCTCGCGGGACGTGGCCGGCCGGAACGTGACGATCAACAACCTGCTCCCCGAGCGCATCGACACGGCGCGGCAGCGGGGCATGGCCGAGCTGCACGCGAAGCTCGCGGGCATCCCGATCGAGCAGGCCTACGACGCGATGAAGGCGTCGATCGCAGCGGGCCGTCTGGGGCGCCCCGAGGAGTTCGGCGACGCGTGCGCCTTCCTGTGCAGCGCCCAGGCCGGGTTCATCTCGGGTCAGAACCTGCAGCTCGACGGCGGCAGCTACGCCGGGCTGCTCTAGGAGTCTGCGCGGCAGAAGTCCACCGCAAGCGCCCGGAGGGCGCGCGCAGCGAGCCGTAGGCGAGCGAAGTCCACCGCAAGCGCCCGGAGGGCGCGCGCAGTGAGGCGCAGCCGAACGAAGTCCATCAGCTAGGAGTCACGATGTCGCGAATCGACGTGCCCTTCCTCGTCGTCGGTGCCGGCCCGGTCGGCATGATCGAGGCCATCCTTCTCGCCAGGCAGGGGCGGGAGTGCCTCGTGGTCGAGCGCCGTGGCGGCCCGCAGACCGCGCCGGCCGCTCACGTGGTGAACGCCCGCACCTTCGAGATCTGTCGGCAGGCGGGCCTCGACATGCAGGCCATCGACGCCGCCTGCAAGAACCCGGCAGACGCCGGCCACGTCCGCTTCGTGACCCGCCTGTCCGGCGAGGAGATCGGCCACCTGCCCTTCGAGCGCCAGGGCGAGGAGTGTCTCCGCTACACGCCCACGCCGCTTCGCAACCTCTCGCAGCATCGCTTCGAGCCGATCCTCGCCGAAGCGCTCGGCAAGCTGCCCGGGGTCGACCTCCGCTACGGCTGGCAATGGGAGCGCAGCGAGCAGGACGAGGCAGGCGTCACCTCGATCGTACGGGATCTCGACGGCGACGAGACCCACGAGGTCCGCAGCCGCTGGCTGATCGCCGCGGACGGCGCCGGCAGCCGCGTGCGCCGATCCCTCGGGATCGAGATGCAGGGCCCGCCGCGCATCTCGAGCTTCCTGATGATCCACTTCGCAGCGAACCTGCGCGAGATGGTTCGCGATCGTCTCGGTGTCCTGCACTTCGTGGTGGATCCCGAGGCGGGCGGCGCGTTCATCGCCCACGACATCGACCGCGAGTGGGTCTACATGCACGAGTTCGATCCGGACCGGGAGTCCGAGGCCGACTACGACGACGATCGCTGCCGGGAGCTCGTGCTGCGCGCCATCGGCCAGGAGGTGCCGCTCACGATCCTCCACAAGGGGTCCTGGCACATGAGCTCGCAGGTCGCCGACGGGTTGGGAGGGGGCCGCATCTTCCTCGCCGGCGACGCGGCCCACCGATTCCCGCCGACGGGCGGCCTGGGACTCAACAGCGGCTTCCAGGACGCGCACAACCTGGCCTGGAAGCTCTGCGCGATCGAGGACGGCTGGGCCGCGCCCGCGCTGCTCGAGACCTACGCCGCGGAACGCCTGCCCGTCGCGCGCGAGAACACCAAGCAGAGCCTGCAGAACGCGATGAAGATGGCGCTGCTCCCGCAGGCGCTCGGAACCGACGCCGAGCCCACGAGCGCGCGCCTCGCCGAGTCGCTCCGCGACCCCGAGCGACGGCCGGCCATCGCGGCCGCGATCGAGCAGCAGGCGGAGCACTTCGACATGCTGGGGCTCCAGCTCGGCTACGTCTATGCGCAGGGCGCGCTGGTGCCCGAGGGCCCCCCGCCGCCGCCCGGCTCGTCGCGCGAGTACGTCCCCACTGCGCACCCGGGGGCGCGTCTGCCGCACGCCTGGCTCGACGCGGATGGAGGCCCCCGGTCGAGCCTCGACCTGATCTCGTTCGGCGGCTTCACGCTCATCAGCTTCGGGGCGCACGAGCGCTGGGCCGAAGCGATCGAGAGCATCTCGACCGCTCCCATCGCCCAGGTCCGCGTGGGGATCGACGCACGGCCCCGCGACGACACCTGGCGAACGACGTGTGGGGTCGAGGCGACGGGCGCCCTGCTCGTCCGCCCCGACCAGCACGTCGCCTGGCGGGCCGCGTCGCTCCCCGACGAGGCGGGCGCGGGTCTGGCTGCTGCTCTCACCACCATCGCGGGGAAGCCGGCATGAGCGAACCGATCATCAAGGTGAAGCGCCTGGCATACGTCCGGGTCTCGGCGCCCGATCTGGGCAAGGCGGAGGCGTTCCTCGAGGAGTTCGGACTCCAGGTGGCGGCTCGCGCGCCCGATGCGGTCTACCTCCGCGGCACCGATCCGGACCCGCACTGCTACGTGCTGAGCCGGGGCGCATCGGGCGTGACGGCGATTGCCTTCGAGGCGGACAGCGCCTCCGACCTCGAGAGGATCTCGAAGATCGACGGCGCCTCCCCGATCGAGAAGCTCGACGAGCCGGGCGGCGGCCAGGTCGTGCGACTGCGCGATCCCCAGGGCACGCAGGTCGAGATCGTGCACGGTCTGGCCGCGCTCGAGCCGATCGACCCGGCACCGCCGCACGCCTTCAACATGGACGGTCGACGCCCGCGGGAGGGAGGCCTCCCCGGGGTTCGGCCGGGGGCATCGCACGTCCGAAGGATCGGGCACCTGGTGCTGGAGAGCAGCGATCCCGCCTCGGTGTACCAGTGGTATCGCGAACGCCTCGGACTGCGGAAGTCCGACGAGGTGCACCTCCCCAACGGAAGCACGCAGATGCGCTTCGCCAAGCTCGACCGCGGCCAGGAGTACGTCGACCACCACGTCGTCGGCTTCCAGTACGCCCTGGACGAAGGCTCGCGGGTTCAGCACGTCGCCTTCGAGGTGGGCAACCTGGACGACCTGATGGCGGGGCACGAACACCTGAAGTCGAGGCGGCGCAAGCCCGTGTGGGGCGTGGGGCGCCACCGCTATGGCGGCCAGATCTACGACTACTGGGCGAATCCCTGGGGCGTGATCCACGAGCACTGGACGGACACCGATCTGGTGAACGAGGACAGCGAGCCCACGGACTGCGACTTCGAGGACCTCGAGGAGTACTGGGGGCCGCAGCCGTCCCTCGCGTTCCTCGTGGCGCGCTGGAACTGGAAGGCCGTCCAGAACCTGGCGAGCCTGCTGAGCGCGCGGCTCCGGGCCTCCCGGCGCTCGCGCGCGGGAGGGTGAGATGGCCGTGAACGTCATCCGATACCGCCATGGCGGCGGCGTGCGGTGGGGCGTCGTCGACGGAGACGCCGTCGCTCCGATCGATGGCGACTACGCCACGACGCACGCGTTCATGCGGGACGGAGCCCCGCGCGCCCGAGACGGCGTCGGCGAGGGCCGGGCCTCCATCGCCGTGTCCGAGGTCGAGATCCTCTGTCCGATCACGCGCGATCGCCAGTTCCTGTGCCAGGCGATCAACTACCACACGCACATGCGCGAGTCGGGCATCGATCCGGCCTCGAGCCCGTTCAACATCTTCTTCCGCAAGGCCTCGTCCTGCCTGGCCCCGGCCGACACCGACATCGTGCTTCCGGCGCACGTGGAGTTCCTGGACTACGAGGTCGAGATCGGTCTCGTCTTCGCGGGCGACGTGAACGCACCGGTCGAGGTCGCGGAGCACGACCTGGGGAGCTACGTCGGGGGCCTCGTGCTGTTGAACGACGTCAGCGCGCGCGACGTGCAGCTCCCGGAAATCCAGTTCTACAAGGGCAAGAGCTACCGCACCTTCGGGCCCGCCGGTCCGCACCTCACGCTCGTCTCGGCGGACGAGCTCCGCCGCTTCGAGGAGCTCCACCTCACGCTCTCGGTCAACGGCGAGGTCCGCCAGGACTCGTACGCGAGCGACATGGTCCACCGTCCGCCGGCCACGCTCACCGAGCTCTCCGCCCTGCAGGACTGGGAGGCGGGAGACCTGCTGGCCACCGGGACGCCCGGCGGCTGCGCACTGCAGGCGCCCGCCCGTCCGCTCGCCATGCTCGCGCAGGTGGTCTCCCCCGCGCGCCGCCAGGCGCTCCTGCGTCGCGCCGCCGCCGGCAACCCGCGGCGGCTCCGTCCCGGCGACGTCATCGAGGCCTCGATCCGAACGGACGACGGCGCCATCGATCTCGGCGTCCAGCACAACCAGGTCGTGGCCGCACATTGAGGCGGCCTCGAACGAAGACCATCGAGCCCGGAGGCAGACCATGAGCCACGACAGCACCCCCCGACTCACCCTCGGACACGCGACCCTGCCCGCTCGCGACCTCGATCGGCTGGCGTCCTTCTACTGCGACGTTCTGGGCTTTCGGGTGACCAACCGGGGCCCGGTCCCGGGGGGCTCCGAGCTCGTCTTCCTGAGCCAGGACCCGGCCGCCCATCATCAGATCGCCATGGTGGGCGGACTCGAGCCGCCGAGCCCGGCCTTCGTCATGGTCGATCATCTCGCGTTTCGCACCGGCACCCTGGACGACCTGCGCGCAATCCGCGCGAAGCTCCTCGAAGCCGGCGTCGAGGGCATCATCCCGATCGACCACGGCATCTCGTGGTCGCTCTACTTCAACGACTGCGAGGGCAACGGGGTCGAGTGCTACGTGGATACGCCCTTCCACGTGGCGCAGCCCTTCGGAAAGGGCTTCGACCTCGACCAGAGCGACGCGGAGATCCTCGAGGCGACTCGCGAGCTGCTCCAGACGGAGCCCGAGTTCCAGCCCGTGGCGGATTGGCGCGCGGCGTTCGCGAAGGGCCTCGAGACGCGCTGAGCCCGTCGGCGTCGCCGACCCCGGCGGAGCGGTCGAGATTCGGTCCTTTTTCGCCCAGTCTCGACCGGATCTCCAGTAGGATGGCCCCCAGGCTTCACGGCCGCAGACCGACGAGCGATCGCTCCGACCCGGCGTCGAGAGCCCCGAGCTTCTCGACGACGGCGTCGGCGCAGGGAGGCGTAGATGAGACGTCTGAGCTCGGTCGACGCGACGATGATCTACCTCGAGTCGCCGCGGAACTACATGCACACCCTCAAGATCGCGCGCCTGGACCCTTCCGCGGAGCCGGAGGGCTTCGACTTCGGGACCTATCGCGCGCGGCTGCTCGAGGTCTTGCACCGGGCCCCGCCGTTCCGCTGGCGCCTCGCCGAGACGCCGCTGGGGCTGCACCACCCGGTGTGGATCGAGGACCCGGACTTCGACATCGACTACCACCTGCGGCACGTCGCCTGTCCGCCGCCCGGCGACGAGCGCGCCCTGTGCGACCTGATCTCGCGGATCTACGCCTGGCCGCTCGACCCCAGCCGGCCCCTGTGGGTCGCCTGGATCATCGAAGGGCTCGAGGGAGGCGAGGTCGCCACCGTGTTCCTCGTGCACCACGCCTACTGCGACGGCGTCGGCGCGGGGATCCTGCTGCAGCGCCTCGCGAGCCTGGAGCCGGACGGCGAGGTGCCGGGACCCGAGCAGGAATGGGTGCCGGAGCCGTGGCCCCCCGCCTGGAAGCGCCTCGCGTGGGGTCTCCGGGATCTGCCGGCCACGCTGCGTGCGGTCTGGCCGCGGGCGATCCGGGGCCTCTGGAAGCGCCGGGGCGTGCGCGCGGGTCTCCTGGCCGACGGCAAGCAGCTCCCGCCGCAGCCCCAGCAGGCGCCGCGCACACCCCTGAGCCAGTCGCTCTCACCGGGCCGCACCTACGTCTGCCGCGCCCTGCCCCTCGATGACTTCAAGCGCATCCGCAAGGCCTTCGGCGTGACCATCAACGACGTGTTCCTCGCCTGCGCGGCGGGGGCCGTGCGCCGCCTGCTGGTCGAGCAGGGCTTCGATCCCGACCGCGAGCCGCTGGTGGCCCAGGTCCCCCTGTCGCGTCGCCCCCCCGAGGCGATGGACGGCCTCGGCAACTTCGTCGCGGCCGACTACCTGTGGCTGCGCACCGACATTGGCGATCCGCTCGAGCGTCTGCGGAAGTGCCACGAGTCGGCCGTCGCCATGAAGGAGCACTTCCAGGCCGCGGAGGGCAGCGACCTCGTCTCGATCCTCGCCCTGCTGCCGCCCCACGCCATGCGGCTGCTGAGCCGCCTCCTCGGCAGGCAGGCCACCAAGAGCGGCACGGGGCTCTCCGGAAACGTGATCCTGTCCAACGTCCCGGGACCGCCCCAGACGCTCTACTTCGGCAAGACGCGCCTCACCAACTGGTTCTCGATGGGGCAGATCCTCGACGGCTGCACCCTGAACATCACGGTCTGGAGCTACGATGGCCGGATCAACCTGAACGTGCTGGCCGACAGCCGCGTGATCCCCGACGCCTGGCCCCTGGTCGACGCCTTCGGCGACGCCCTCGCGGAGCTGCTCGACAAGGCGGGTCCGGAGCAGCGCGCGAACCCGACGGCGCCGGGCGTGGGGAGGAGGTGAAGGTGGAGACCCTGGGACTGCTGGATCAGCTGTTCTACAAGCTCGACGAGGCGGGCGCCGGCTCGCTCGTCATGCAGGGCGCCATGGTGCTCGACCCGAGCAGCGCGGCACACCCCCTCGACGCCGACCGCCTCGCGGGACACATCGCCTCGCGGGTCCACGGCATCCCGCTGCTGCGCCAGAAGGTGGTCCGGGACCCGCTCGGGCTCGGCAACCTGCGCCTGGTCGAGGACCCCGACTTCGCTCTCCACGACCACGTCACGCGCGGCACGGTGGCGAGCCCCGGCGACCCCGAGGCGCTCACGGCCTATCTCGAGCGCTTCTCGCTCGAGCCCCTGGAGATCGAGAAGCCGCTGTGGCGCTTCGAGGTGGCCGACGGGCTCGCGGACGGGAAGCTGGTGGTGGCGTCGAAGCTCCACCACTCGGTGCTCGACGGGGTGGGTGCCATGCAGACCTTCGCCAGCGTCTACGACGGCGAGCCGAAGGAGCCGGAGCCCTGGCCCCATCCGCGAGGGGGGCGCGCCGACCCGACCTCCGGGCTGTCGCTGGTCGCGCGAGCGCTCTCCGACTCCGCGGGCCGGCTCGCCGCCGCGCCCCGCGTGCTGGGACGCGGCGCAAGCACCCTGTTCGGGATGCTGGGCGACGCCCTGCGCGAGCGCGTTCGCGCCGAGCCGATGGCCGGGGCCGAAGCCGAGGCCGAGGCGAGCGGCACCGTCTCGAGGACCTCGCTCAACGTCCCGATCTCGGCGGATCGGCGCGCGGTGGCCTACCGCGTGTTCGACATCGCCGAGTTCAAGGCAGTCTGCCGCGCCCTGGGCTGCAAGATCAACGACCTGGCCATGCTGCTCTGCTCGTCGGCGCTCGAGCGCTACTTCCGCACGATCGGGGAGGAGATCCGCACCGACCTGTGGGCCTCGATGCCGCTCAACACGCGCCGCACGGGCGACGGGACCAGCGGAAACGCCGTGGCCGTGGGAATGGTCAACCTCCGCACCACGGTCCCCGGGCTGGTCGAGCGGCTGAAGCTGATCCAGAAGGACGCGCAGGCCAGCAAGGACCGCTGGCGCCCCGAGCAGGAGGAGGGCGGGATCGGCCTCGCCGATCTCGAGGAGCTGATCTCGCCGCTGCTCCTCGACTTCACGGCGTGGGTCGCGGCGCGCGCCCTCACGTGGGACGCCGCGGCGGACCGGCTGCTCGTGGCCAACGCGACGATCAGCAACGTCCCGGGCCCGCGGGGCGACATCTACGTGGCGGGCGCCCGCGCCCACCACAGCGTCCCGATGATCCCGGTCGGCCACAACATGACGCTCTCGTGGGGAATCACGTCCCTCGGCTCGACCCTGACGATCGGCTTCCACGCCTGCGGGAGGGCCGTCGCCGACAAGCAGCTCCTGATCGGGGGCCTCGACGAGGCCTACGCCCGGATGAAGGACCACGCCGAGGGGCGGTGACGCCCTGCGGATGCCGGGGCGCACCCGAGCCGCCGCGCCGGTCGGGCCGGGTTGCTCGGCAAGCGCGGAGACCGCCATGTCCGATCCCGAACGCCGCGTCGACGGTCCGCGCGCGCGGGCGCTCTGGGAGCGCGCCGATCGCGTGCTGCCCGGCGGCGCCATCTACCTCTCCCGCTCGGCGCGCTTCGCCGGGAGCGACGTGCAGCCCGGGTTCATCGCCAGTGCCGAGGGCTGCCGGGTGACCGACGTCGACGGCCGCCAGTACATCGACTTCCTGTGTGCGAACGGACCGATCGTCCTGGGCTACCGACATCCGGAGGTCGAGGCGGCGGTCCGACGACAGGCGCAGGCCGCCGACAGCGCCAGCTTCTTCCCGCCCGCACTGGTCGATCTCGGCGATCGCCTGGTGGCGCGCACGCCGGGCATGGCCTGGGCCGTGCCGGCCAAGAACGGGTCGGACGTCGTGGGACTCGCGGCCCGTGTCGCGCGCGTGGCGACCGGTCGCGACACCGTGGTCGTGTTCGAGAAGGCCTATCACGGGTTCGACCCGGAGTTCGCGCTCGGCCCGGCGGGCGTCCCCCGCGCGTCGCTCGCACACCTCGCCCGCGTGCCGTGGAACGATCCCGTGGCCCTCGACGAGGTCGCGCGCTCGCGCGGGGACGATCTCGCCGCCGTCGTGCTGAACCCGCTCGACCAGAACCCGGCCCAGGACACGCAGCTTCCCTCGCCTGAGTTCCTGGCCGGGATCGAAGCGCTGCGCGCCCGAACCGGCGCCGTCCTCGCGCTGGACGACGTCCGCGCCGGCCTGCGCATGGATCCCCGGGGCTCGCACCGGGCCATCGGGGTCGAGCCGGACCTGATCTGCCTGGGCAAGCCGCTCGGCAACGGCCACCCGGTCTCGGCCCTGCTCGGCGCCGAGCCCCTGCGCGCGGCCGCCCAGCGCGTGAACTTCACGGCCACCTTCTTCTTCACCGCCACCGCGCTGCGCGCCGCCGAGACGACGCTCGCCGTCTACGACCGCGACGACGCGTTCCACGCGATCCACCGGGCCGGCGAGCGGCTCCGCGACGGCATCCGCGAGGCGGCGCACAAGACCGGCCATCGGATCCGCTACACCGGGCCGCCCGCGATGCCGACCCTCCTGTTCGACGACGATCCGGCGCTCGAGCGCGGCCGCCACTTCTCGCGCGAAGCGGCGCTGCGCGGGGCGATCTTCCACCCCTGCCTGAACTGGTTCCTCAACGCGGCGCACGACGCCGCCGCCATCGACGAGGCGGTCTCGATCGCCGAGGCGGCGTTCGGCGCCACGCCCACCGCCGAGTAGGGGATCGAGGCAGCTAGCGCTAGCTGCGCATCCAGCCGGGCGGTCCCGCCCCGCCCTCCGCCGCGATCAGCTCCGCGACGCGCTCCGGGAGCTCCATCGGCAGGAAGTGGGTGTGGTCCGGGAAGTGCAGCTCGCGGCCGTGGTGGAACTCGTTCACCAGCGCCGGCCAGGTCGGGGACGACGAGAAGTCCATCACGGTGCGATCCTCGGGCGGAAGCTTCGCTCGCAGGATCAGGACCGGGATCTCGAGGGAGCGGATGCTGGCGTAGATGCCCTTGTTGGTCCGGCTCGTCACGTAGATGCTGGCCTCGATCTCCGGCGGACAGGCCAGCACGAAGCCGGCGCCGTCCGGGGCGGGCAGCAGCCCGTGGACGCAGTAGGCGCGCAAGGCCCCGGGCGTGAACACGCGATACGGCACCCGGTCGCGGAAGCGCTCGATCATGGCCTCGGGCGACGCGAAGCGGTTCTTGCGCTTCGCGGTCGGGTGCGGCTCGCCGGGACGCGCCATCGTCCAGCCGCCGCCGCCGTACTGGTCGGGCGACGCGATCACCGGGTCGACGAGCACCAGCCGCCGGAAGCGGTCGCGCTCGAGCGCCGCCGCGTCGACGAGCGCGTGGCCGCCCATCGAGTGACCGACACCGAGCACGTCGCGGAGGTCGAGCGCCCGCACCAGCTCTGCCAGGTCGCGACCGAGCACCTCCCAGTGCTGGATCGGTGTCTTTCCGCTGCGTCCATGGCCGCGCAGGTCGACGGCGACCACGTGGCGGTCGGGCAGCAGCTCGACCACCGGGTCCCAGACGCGAGCGTGGAAGCCCGTCGCGTGCGCCAGCAGGATCGGCGCCTCCTCGCCGCGCAGCTCGGGACGCCACTCGAAGTAGGCGAGCTCGATCTCGCCGACGGCGACCCGACCCTCGCTGGGCTTCTCGCTCACGGTCGCGCCCGCGCGCGCCCGATCCCCAGCAGTACGAGCCCAGCGGCCAGGCTCGACGCGGCGCCTCGCGGCTCGGGCACCAGGACGATCTCGTCGAACAGGGCGCTGAAGTTCGCGGCCCCCGCCTCCTTGGTGGCGATCGCGCGGACCGAGAGGCCGCGGGCGCCAGCAGGCGCGGTGTGGCGGCGAGACGTCTGGAGCCAGCTGCCCGTCTGGCTGATCGAGCCGTTGAGGACTCCGCCCAGGAACGTCTCCGCACACATCGGATCCGAGTACCACCAGCCTCCGACGGTGGCCGAGCCTCCGAGGGGCTGACCCGACGGAATCAGCTGCCAGCCCTCCAGCACGTACTCCGCGCCCGCGACGATCGGCACGCACTGGACGAACGACAGGACCGTCGCGCCCGGGCTGTCGTTGTCGATGCGGCAGGAGCCCGAGCTGCTGCTGAGCTGGTGGTCCCGCATGTCCCACACCTTGGTGCTGAAGGCCCAGTCCAGGCAGTCGGCGTCGAAGCTGGAGTTGACCACGAGGTTGTCGCCCGAGACGGTCGCGGGCGCCGCGAGCGCGGCGAGCAGGAGCACGAGCGTCGTCTGGCGGGCCATCGGAGCCCAGCCTAGCACCCGCTCCGATCATCCGAAGCAGGCGCTACCCTTCCATCGAGGTCAGCATGGCGACGACCCACCGCGGCTTCGAGCTGTTCCTGCGCAGCGCGCACCCCCTGCTCGCCCGCCACCACGGCGCGGAGTCCGTCGAGCCGCTGCTCGCCGCGGCGCGTGCCGAGTACGAGCGCCTGCTCCCCCACGTGCCGGACATCGGCGGCTCGGGCAACGTGTTCCAGCCGGTGATGACCGTCAACGGTTGGATCGTCGCGCTGCACCGCGCCATGCGCGCGCGCGGCCTCCGAGCCGAGGATTCGGTCCGCGTCTGCCAGGGGGTCTTCGACGGCTGGCTGCGCAGGCTGCCCGGTCCCGTGCTGCGCGCCGTGGGCCGGCTGGCCATGTCGGCGCCCGCGCGTCGCTACTTCGACCGGCAGGCGCGCCGCTCCCAGGAGCGCCGCTACGCCGAGGACTTCGTGTGGCGGCTCGAGCAGGCGGCGGACGGTGAGCTGTCGATGGTCTTCGACGAGTGCGCGGTGAACAAGTGGTACGAGGCCCAGGACGTCCGCGAGCTGGCGCCCTACTGCAACTTCTTCGACGTGACCTACAGCCGCCTGATGGGCATGGGCGTGGACGCGTCCGAGACGATCGGCCTCGGCTGCCAGCAGTGCGCGCTGCGCTTCAAGCGCGGCCGCGAGACCCGCGTGCCGCCTAAGCTCGAGCGGATCGTCGCCCGGCCCGGGCCGCCGGGCCCCGGCGGCGGGCCAGCAGCGCCAGCCCCGTCGCGAACGCCAGGCCCGTGCCGGGCTCGGGGATCACGGTGAAGCTCACCGTGAAGCCCGGGCCCGGGAACAGCGGCGGGAACCAGTTGTCGAAGGCGATCGTCGCGCCGACGGGCAGCGACGGGGCGCCGACCAGCAGCTCCTGCGAGACCAGGTCGCCGCCGCTGAAGTCGATGAGAAAGCCCTGGGTCACCCCCCCCGTACTCACGACGCTCGCATCCGCCCCGGGCCCGTCGATCTTCGCCACCGAGTAGCCGCCGGGCGGCGTGGGGTCCGAGAACGGCAGCGTGGTGCCAGCGGTCGAGATCCGCAGGAAGTCGAACTGCCCCAGGCCCGTCGATCCCGCGTCGAGCGTGATGCGGAACACCAGGAACTCGTCGCTGGGATTGCCGACGAACTCTGTCACTCCAGCCGGCAGGCCGGACTCGACCCGCAAGTATTCCACGACCCCGCTGTCTCCCGAGTCGGAGAACGGAGCCGACGAGGGCGAGAGCACCGCACCCGCTGGCAACGCAAACCCGGCCGCAATGGCCGCGACGCACACCGATCGAACGAAGCCCAGCACGAGACGCATATCCCCGATTCCTCCCCGACGACGTTAGTGCAAGTTGCATACCTGCTCTAGTCGCACGGCAGCGCGCCTCAGGGGTCGGATGCGGAACGGGTCTACTCATGTTGGGTAACAGCAGGGGCCTCCTGGCGTCGGGCGGAGGCAGCGGCGCCCGCGCGTCCGATGTGCTTCGCTCCGACCGGGAGGAGCCGCCATGCCCACGCCGTCGCCGCGACTCGAAGGTCCGAGCCGGAGGCGTTTCCTGCGCTTCCTCGCGGCGCTCGGCGCCGCCGGATCCGCGCTGCTGCGCCCCGCGCGGCCCGCTCGCGCCGCCGAGCCGGGCGCCGAGCTGGGAGCGGTCCCCGCCATGACCTACCGGACCCTCGGCCGCACCGGGTTCCGCGCCAGTCGGCTGGTGTTCGGATGCGGCGCGGCGCTGTCGCGCCGGCCGAACGACGCCCTGCTCGAAGCGGCGCGCGGCGCAGGCGTCAACGTGTTCGACGTCGGATTCCGCGGCTACTACCGCGACGCCGAGCAGAACCTGTCGGCCTTCGCGGCGCAGCACCGCGACGAGATCTTCCTGATCTCCAAGGCGTACGTTCCGGTCGAGATCGAGCCGCACGAGACGGTCACGGCTGCGCAGGCCCGGCAGGGAGCCGCGGGCTGGCTCGAGTCGCTGGACGGCAGCCTGCGCGAGCTCGGCACCGACCGCCTCGACGCCTACTACCTGATGGCTTCGCACAACCCGAGCCTGGTGACCAGCGACGAGATCTGGGAGGCCTTCCAGCGGGCGAAGCAGGCCGGCAAGGTCGAACACCTCGGCCTCAGCACCCACCGCAACGCGCAGGCGGTGCTCGAGGCCGCCGTGCGCAGCGGACGCTTCGACCTGGCGATGATCGCGATCACGCCGGGCGGCTGGTACGACTGGGAGAGCAAGGGGCTGCTGGAGGAATCGCCGCCGATGGCGGCGCTCGCGCCGGTCCTGGCGCGCGCGCGCGAGGCCGGGATCGGCCTGGTCGGCATGAAGGCCGGCCGCTACCTGGCGGGACGCAAGTTCCTGGGCTGGGGCAACCCGCGGGCCTTCGACGCCCACTACACGGCCCCGCTCTCCACGGCCGACCTGTCGCCGTTCCAGAAGAGCTACGCCTACGTGCTCGAGCACGGGCTCGACGTGGTGAACGCCGACATGCAGAGCGTCGAGCACCTGCGCGAGAACCTGGTCGCCGCCGCGACCTCCGCCCGCTACTTCGCCTGATCCCGCTCGAGCGCGATCGGGTGGCTCGCGTTGCGGACCTCTTGGAGCTCGAGCACGTTGCCGTCGGGATCGCGCCCGTAGGTCGTGCGCACGTCGGGCCCCAGGTCCTGGGGCGGACAGTGGAAGCGCATCCCCGCCGCGCGCAGGCGCTCGTACTCGGCGTCGACGTCCACCACGTCGAGGCAGATGTGGGTGATGCCGTGGTCGCAGACCGGCCGCTCCGGGTCGAGCGTGCCGGGCTCGGGCGAGGTGTACTGGAACAGCTCGATGTGCGCGTTGCCGGCCCGCAGCATCGCGGCGCGGGCGGCGGAGCCCGCGAGCCCGGTGATGCGGTCGGCGAGCTCGGTGCCGGCGGGCCAGGCGAACTCGCTCACGACCTCGAGGCCAAGCAGGTCGCGGTAGAAGGCCAGCATGCGATCGAGGTCGGGCGTGGAGAGCGCGGTGTGATGGATGCCGCGGATCATTCGGGGACCTCCCGCTCCAGGGACGCTCCTGCCAGCGTAGCCCATCGACACGCTGCCCCGTCCGGCGGGATTCCGTAGAATCGGCGCCGCTCCGGAGGCCGCACCGAGGAAGCGATGACGAACGAAGCAGTCGACGAGCTGCGCGAGCAGCTCGAACGATACGTCGGCAAGCCGATGTCGCCCGGGGCGGTGGCGCCCGATCCGGTCAACGTGCCGATGATCCGACATTGGGTGGACGCGCTCGACGACCGCAACCCCGTCTA
>JASJBO010000207.1 GCA_030066475.1 Myxococcota bacterium | reverse complement strand
GCGGCGGATTCGCGGGCCCACTGGAGGGGGCGCAGGCCGGACAGCAGGCCGGGGCCGCTGGTGGGGAAGAAGCCGAGCGCCAGCACGAGGAAGGCGCACACCGCGAGCACCAGCAGCTCGCCGGTCGAGCTCTCGGCGCGCAGAGGGGCGGCGCCCGGCTCGCGCATGTACATCGCCACCGGCAGGCGCAGGTAGTAGTAGACCGACACCACGCTGCCGAGCACGCCGATCACCGCCAGCGGCACCTGGCCGGCGTTCACCGCCGCCTCGAAGATCAGGAACTTGCCGATGAATCCGGCCGTGCCCGGGATGCCGGCCAGCGACAGCGCGAACAGGGTGAGCAGCGCCGCCAGGCCGGGGCGCGTGGACGCGAGGCCCGCCAGGTCGTCGAAGGTCTCGCAGTCGCGGCCGCGGTGGGCGAGCGCCACCAGCACGGCGAAGGCGCCCAGGTTCATGAAGACGTACACCAGCAGGTAGAACAGCACCGCCGCGAAGGCGTCGAGCGTGCCGCTGGCGAAGCCGATCAGCACGTAGCCGGCGTGCGCGATGCTCGAGTAGGCCAGCAGCCGCTTCAGGTCCTGCTGGATCACGGCCATCACGTTGCCCACCACGACGGTCAGGACGGCCAGCATCCAGAACAGGCCGCCCAGGTCGGCCAGCACGTCGCCGAAGGCCCCGGTGAGCAGCCGCAGCAGCGCCGCGAAGGCCGCCACCTTCACCGTGATCGCCATGAAGGCGGTCACCGAGGTGGGCGCACCCTGGTAGACGTCGGGCGCCCACTGATGGAACGGCACCGAGGAGACCTTGAAGCCGAAGCCCACCACCAGGAAGCCCAGGCCGATCAGCGCCAGCGGGCTGCCGGGCGGGAAGCCGGCGCGAATCGAGGCGAAGTCGAGCGCGCCGGTCGCACCGAACACCAGCGCCATGCCGTAGAGCAGCACGGCGCTCGCGAACGAGCCCACCACGAAGTACTTGAGCGCCGACTCGTTGCTGCGCGGGTTGCGCCGGTCGAAGCCGGCCAGCACGTAGATCGGCACGCTCGTCAGCTCGAGGCCCAGGAACACCATCATCAGGTCGGTGGCCGCGACCAGCAGCATCATGCCCGCGGTCGAGAGCAGCACCAGCGAGTAGTACTCGCCGTGGTTGATGCGCAGCTCGGCGAGGTAGGTGATCGAGAGCCAGCAGACGAGGAACGACGCCACGGCGACGAGCCCGATGCCGAACGCCGAGAAGCGGTCGAGGCGGATCATCGGGTTGGCCAGGTTGAAGGCCGTGTCGGCCTGGCTGTAGAAGGCGAAGCCGGCGGCGTAGACGGCGAGCCCGAGGAACAGCGCGGACACCATCGCCAGCACGGTGCCGATCCAGATGTCCGTGACCGGCCGCCCCAGGAACGTCGCGCGCCGCGACAGGACGATCTCGCCCAGCAGCGTGAACACGGCGCCGAGCGCGACGAAGCCCATGGGCGCGAGTGCGGACGCGTCGAGGGGGGGCGTCATCGCTCCGGGCTCCGGGCCGCGATGGTTGCCGACGCGGAGACGGCCTGATGGACTTCGCTCGCCTGCGGCTCGCTGCGCGCGCCGGCTTCGCCGGCGCTTGCGGGGGAACTTCGGGCGCTGTGCGAGTGGTTGCTCGCTACGGGGTCTGCTTGCTGTTCGAGGACGGCGGCCTTCCGCGTCTCCATCGTGTGCAGCAGGTCGGAGACCGAGGCGTCGAGGCGGCGCAGGAAGGGGTTGGGGTAGAGACCGATCCACACGATCGGGACCAGGAAGGCGATCAGGACCAGCTTCTCGCGCAGGCCGAGGTCGATCAGCGAGAGATTCTCGGGATCCTCGCAGGGGCCGAACAGCACGCGGCGCACCATCCACAGCAGGTAGCAGGCGGCCAGGATCACACCGAGGGTGGCGGCGGTCGCGACCCACGGGCTCACCAGGAAGGCGCCCACCAGGATCAGGAACTCGCCCACGAAGCCGTTCAGCGCCGGCAGCCCCAGGCTCGACATCGCCACGATGCCGAAGCCGGCCGCGAACACCGGCATCGGCTTGGCCAGGCCGCCGAAGGCGGCGATCTCGCGGGTGTGACGCCGCTCGTAGAGCATGCCCACCAGCAGGAACAGGGCGCCCGTCGACAGCCCGTGGTTCACCATCTGCAGGATCGAGCCCTCGAGCCCCTCCGGGTTGAGCGCGAACAGGCCGAGCACGACGAAGCCCAGGTGCGCGACCGACGAGTACGCCACCAGCTTCTTGACGTCGGTCTGCACCATCGCCACCAGCGCGCCGTACAGGATGCCGACCAGCGCCAGCCCGAACATCACCGGCGCGAAGGTCTCGGCGGCGACCGGGAACAGCGGCAGCGCGAAGCGCACGAAGCCGTAGGTCCCCATCTTGAGGAGCACACCGGCCAGGATCACCGAGCCGGCGGTGGGCGCCTCGACGTGCGCGTCGGGCAGCCAGGTGTGGAAGGGCACCAGCGGCACCTTGATGCCGAAGGCCAGCGCGAAGCCGCCGAACAGCCAGAGCTGGCTCTTCCACCAGGGGTCGCCGCCCACCGGCACGAGGGTCTCGAGCAGGCCCGGCACCGCGCTCGCGGGCGCGCGCACCAGGTCGAAGCTGCGGACGGCGAACTGCTCGCCGTGGAGCTGGTAG
The DNA here is from genome assembly GCA_030066475.1 of Myxococcota bacterium. Next base: position 15,178 of record JASJBO010000207.1, on the reverse strand, counting down.
AGCACGAGCATCGCCACCAGCATCAGCAGCGACCCGAGCATCGTGAACAGGAAGAACTTGAGCGCGGCGTAGACGCGCCGGGGCCCGCCCCAGATCCCGATGATGAAGTACATCGGGATCAGCATGACCTCCCAGAACACGTAGAACTGGAACAGGTTGAGCGAGACGAAGGCGCCGAGCATGCCGGTCTCGAGGAACAGGTTCATGAACACGAAGCTGCGCACCGAGTGGCGCACGTCGGTCCAGGAGCCGAGCAGCACGAGCGGAGTGAGGAACGTCGTGAGCAGCACCAGCAGCAGGCTGGTGCCGTCGACGCCGACGAACCAGTTGACCCCGTAGGCCGGCAGCCACGGCGCGTACTCGACGAACTGGAAGCCGCCGCGCGCCGGGTCGAAGCCCAGGAAGAGCTGCACCGCGAGCGCGAAGGTGAGCCCGGTGCTGGCCAGCGCGATGCCACGCCAGGCCGACTCGGGCAGCCGCGGGAAGGCCAGCAGCACCAGCCCGGTGACGAGCGGCAGGAAGGTCAGGACCGCGAGCGCGTGGCTCTCGAGCAGGCTCACGGCGACCCGCCGATCCCGCGGAGCAGCCAGAGCACGACCCCGGCGCCGCCGACCACGACCCCGAGCAGGTAGCCCTGCGTCAGGCCCGAGTGCAGGTGCTTGAGCCCGCGCGCGGCGAGCCCGCGCACGGTCGCGGCCGTGCCGTTCACGGCGAGGCCGTCGATCAGGCCGGCGTCCACCACGCGGAACAGCACGCGGTCCGAGACGAGCACCAGGGGCCGCACGATCAGCGCGTCGTAGACCTCGTCGACGTAGTAGCGGTCGCGCACCAGGCGGAAGCCCGCGCCCAGCGCGCCGCGGATGCGCGCCGGCAGCTCGGGCCGTCGCAGGTACAGCCACGCGGCGAGCCCGCCGCCGCCCAGCGCCACGGCGGTGGTGAGCGCGCCGAGCCACAGCTCGGTGCTCGCCTCGATCGCGTGCGGCTCGTGCGGCACCACCCGGTTCAGGAAGTTGGCGAAGCTGTTCGAGTCGGGGATCTCGAACCAGTCGCCGTAGACCTGCGGCAGCCCGACGAGCCCGCCGAACACGGACAGGGCGGCGAGCACGTAGAGCGGTTGGAGGATCACCGGACCGGGATCGGTCACTTCCTCCCGGGTGGCCTCGGGCACGCGCGCGGGTCCGTAGAAGACGCGGCAGTGGAGTCGCACCATGTAGAAGGCGGTGATCCCGGCCGTGACGAGCCCGATCGCGTACAGGGCGGCGTGGCCAGGCCCGTGCGACAGCCAGGTCGCCAGCAGGATCTCGTCCTTCGAGAAGAAGCCGGAGAGCCCGGGGAAGCCCGCGATCGCGAGCACCCCGATCGCGAACACCGCGTGCGTGCGCGGCAGGCGCCGCCACAGGCCGCCCATGCGGTCGGTGTCCTGCTCGTGGTGCAGCGCCAGGATCACCGCGCCCGCGCCCAGGAACAGCAGCGCCTTGAAGAAGGCGTGGGTGAAGACGTGGAACATCGCGGCGGCGTAGGCGCCGCTGCCGGCCGCCAGGAACATGTAGCCGAGCTGGCTCACGGTGGAGTACGCCAGCACCTTCTTGATGTCGGTCTGCGCCACCGCCACCGTGGCGGCCCACAGCGCGGTCAGCGCCCCCGTCCAGGCGATGACCGCGGAGGCACCAGGCGCCTCTGCGTACAGGAAGCCCATCCGGCACACCATGTAGACGCCCGCGGTGACCATGGTGGCGGCGTGGATCAGCGCCGACACCGGGGTGGGGCCCGCCATCGCGTCGGGCAGCCAGGTCTGGAGCGGGATCTGCGCCGACTTGCCGCAGGCGCCGAGGAACAGGCACAGGCCGATCAGCGTGGTGAGCCGCCACGTCTCGGGACCGGGCAGCCAGCCGGGCACCGCCACGGTGCGCGCCGACAGCTCGCCGATCGCGGCGGCGACGTCGCGGAATGCCAGCGACGGCGCGCCGACGTCGGCCAGCGCCGAGACGATCAGCAGCATGCCCACCAGGAACCCGAAGTCGCCGACGCGGTTCAACACGAACGCCTTGGTGCCGCAGTAGGCGTTCCAGCGGTCGCCGTACCAGAAGCCGATCAGGAGGTAGGAGCACAGCCCCACGCCCTCCCAGCCCAGGAACATCACCAGCAGGTTGTCCCCGAGCACCAGCAGCAGCATCGCGCAAGTGAACAAGTTCAGATAGCAGAAGAAGCGCTGGAAGCCGCCGTCGTCGCGCTCGTCGTGGCTCATGTAGCCGACCGAGTAGACGTGGATCAGCGAGCCCACGCCGGTCACCACCAGCGCCAGCACCGCGGCGAGTGCGTCGAAGTGGAAGGCCAGGTCGATCGAGAGGCGCCCGGCGCCGAGCCAGGCGTAGACGGGATCGACCAGGATCGCGCCGTTGCCGGGCAGCGAGACCAGCTGCACGAAGGCCGCGCCCGTGAGCACGAACGCCAGGATCGGCGCCCCGCACGAGACGATCGCCACGGCGCTGCGCGGCGCCTCGCGCCGCAGCAGGCCGAGCATGACGCCATGGAGCGCGGCACCCAGCAGCGGGAGCAGCGGGATCCAGCGCAGCCACTCGAAGCGCGTCACGGTGTCGGCGCCCGTCTCTACCATTTGAGCAGGCTCGCCTCTTCGACGTCGACCGACTCGCGGTTGCGGAACAGGGCGATCACGATGCCGAGGCCCACCGCCACCTCGGCGGCCGCCACCACGATCACCATCAGCACGAAGACGTGGCCGTCGACCGCCGCCCAGGCCCGCGCGAAGCCCACGAAGGCCAGGTTCGCCGCGTTCAGCATCAGCTCGATCGACATCAGCACCACGATCAGGTTGCGCCGCGTGAGCGCCCCGATCGCGCCGATCGAGAACAGGATCGCCGAGAGCGCGATCACGTGCGCCAGCGGGATCACGGGTCGAGCCTCCGCTTCGCGAGGACCACCGCTCCCACGATGGCGGCGAGCAGCAGGAACGAGCTGGCCTCGAAGGGCAGCACGAAGTCGCGGTAGAGCGCGAGCCCCACGACGCGGTAGCCGCCGAAGCCCTCGGGCAGCGGACGCGACTCGGGCAGCGCGCTCGGCAGCAGCGAGACCAGGCCGATGGCGAGCGCCACGCCCAGTCCGAGCGCGAGCGCCCGCACCGCGCCGCGCCGCGAGCGCGGGAAGCGGTCCTGCCGCAGGTTGAGCAGCATGACGACGAACAGGAACAGCACGACGATCGCGCCGGCGTAGATCATCACCTGGAGCGCGGCGATCAGGTGCGCCTCGAGCAGCACGTAGATTCCGGCCAGCGAGATCATCGTGACGATCAGGCTCAGCGCGGCCGCCACCGCGTTGCGCACGTTCGCCACCATCGCGAGCGCCGAGCCGACCGCGAGGGCGCCGAAGCCGTAGAAGAACCACTCCGCCGCGCTCACGCCGGCCCTCCCCGCGCCATCAGGAGCACCACGCCCGTGAGCATCACGTTGGCCAGCGAGAGCGGCAGCATCACCTTCCAGCACAGGTCCATCACCTGGTCGTAGCGCGGCCGCGGCAGGGTCCAGCGGATCTGCATCTGGAGCCAGATCATCACCGCGACCTTCGACAGGAACGTGAGCACGTGGGCCACCAGGCACACGCCGGTGGCGAAGCCCTCGCCGAAGACCGGCGCCAGCGCGCCGATCAGGGTCTCCTGCGGCAGCCAGGGAATCGACCAGCCGCCCAGGAAGATGGCCGTCATCAGACCGGCGATCACCACCACCTCGATGAACTCGGCCATGAAGAACAGGCCGAAGCGCATGCCCGAGTACTCGATGTGGTAGCCGGCGATGATCTCGCTCTCGCCCTCGGGCAGGTCGAAGGGCGGCCGCTTGTTCTCCGCCATCACGCAGGTGAGGAACATCACGAAGGCGAGCGGCTGGACGAAGATCCCCCAGCGCGGCAGCGTGACCCACGAGAGCGGCGCGGACAGCGACTCGACCCAGCCGAAGTGCTCGAGGAAGCCCAGCACCCGGAAGGTGGTGTCCTGGGCCACGCCCATGTCGGTGAGGCGCAGCGTCTGGAACACCATGAAGACCCCGACCACCGAGAGCCCCATGGTGACCTCGTAGGAGATCATCTGGGCCGACGCGCGCAGGCTGCCGAGCAGCGACCAGTTGTTGTTGCTGGCCCAGCCCGCGATCACCGTGCCGTACACGGCGATCGAGCCGACCGCGAAGATGAACAGCAGGCCCCAATCGATGTCGGCCACCACCAGGTTCACGGTCGTGTCGCCGAAGCGGTAGATCCCGCCGTAGGGGATCACGGCGAACGAGACGATCGCGGGGACCGCCGCGATCACGGGCGCCACCAGGTGCAGGGCGCGGTTGGCGCCGGCGGGAACGTGGTCCTCCTTCGCGATCAGCTTCAGCACGTCGGCGATCGGGTGGAGCAGGCCCAGCAGCCGGATGCCGCCGACGTCGGCCCGGTTGGCGCCGATCCGGTCCTGCATGAGCGCGCTCTGCTTGCGCTCCACCCAGGTGATCAGCGGGGCGAAGGCGGCGATGGCGACCACCACGATGAAGAGCGTCTTCAGGATCACGGCGAGCAGCACGGTCAGGCGCCTTCCGCGGCCGGCGCCGCCGCGTCGAGCTCGCGGGCGAGCCCCTGCGCGTCCCAGGGCTCCGCGAAGCCCTCCAGGCCGAGCGCCGCCCCGAGCTGCCAGAGCACCGCGCCCTCGTCGCGCGCGTCGAAGGCGGGCGTCACGGCCGGAACGACGCGCTGCACCAGGCCGTCGGCGTTGGTGAGGGTCCCGTGCTTCTCGGCGGCGTGGCGCGTCGGGATCACCACGTGCGCGACGGTCTCGATCTCGGAGTGGTGGGTGTCGAGCAGGACGACGGTGTCGATCTCGCGGAGCGCGTCGAGACCCGCCCGGTAGGCCGGATCGAGCAGGTCGTGCCCGAGCACCAGCAGCGCCTCGACGGCGCCGCCGCGCAGGCGCTCGAGCAGCGGGGCGGCGTCCCCGAAGCCCAGGCGGCGCGCGCCCTCCGCGTTGGCGGCCTTCTCGGCGTGCAGCAGCAGGTCGTCCGCGGCGCCGCGCGCCAGCGCGAAGCCGCTCTGCGTCGACCCGAGCGCCGCCAGCAAGCGGCGCAGCACCAGCAGGTCCTCGTTGGTGGCGTGCGGCGAGGCGAGCCCACCCACCGCGCCGGCGCCGTGCGTCTCGATCACCCGCCGCAGGCGCTCGGCCGCGACGCCGAGCGCCGCGTCGACCGCCAGCTCCTGGCGCACCCCGTCCTCGCCGCGCACCCAGGCCGCGGTGATCCGGTCCTCGGCGCCGATCCGCTTGTAGGACAGCCGGCCCGCGTCGCAGATCCAGGTGCCGTTCACGCGGTCGTTGCGGCGCGGCACGTAGCGGTAGACCCGGTTGTTGGCGACCCCCAGGTGCACGTTGCAGCCGCGCGCGCAGCCGGTGCAGACGCCGGGCACGTCCTCGAGGAACCACACGCGGATCCGGAAGCGGAAGTCCCGGGTGGTGAGCGCGCCGACCGGGCACACGTCGGCCACGTTCATCGAGTAGTCGTTGTCGAGCTCCTGGCCGGGGAAGGTCGCGATCGTCGAGCGGTCGCCGCGCTCGCGCACCGCCAGCTCTCCGGTGCCCGGCACCTCGCGGCAGAAGCGCACGCAGCGCCGGCACAGGATGCAGCGCTCCTCGTCGAACACGATCGTGGGTCCCAGCTCGACGCGCTTGCGCCCGGCGCGCCGCGGCTCGACGCTGCGGCCGTGCGCCACGCCGTACTCGAAGGCGTAGTCCTGGAGCTTGCACTCGCCGGCCTGGTCGCAGATCGGGCAGTCGAGCGGGTGGTTGACCAGCAGCAGCTCCATCACGCCCTCGCGCGCGCGGCGCACGCGCTCGCTGGTGGTGTGGATCACCATGCCGTCCGCCGCCGGCGTGTTGCAGGCGATCTGGAGCTTCGGAATGCCCTCCACCTCGACCTGGCACAGGCGGCAGGAGCCGTCGACCGAGAGCTTCGGGTGCCAGCAGTAGTGGGGCACGTCGACGCCGTTCATGAGGAGCCCCAGGTCGTCGAGCGCCTGCAGGATGGTGCGTCCCTCGGCGACCTCGAGCTCGACCCCGTCGACCGTGATCCGCGGCATCGCTAGAGCTCGAACGATTCGGGGAACGGGCACTTGCCCTGGTGGACGTGCGCGTCGAACTCGCTGCGGAAGTGGCGCAGCAGGCCCTGCACGGGCCACGCGGCCGCGTCGGCGAAGGCGCAGATGGTCTGGCCCTCCATCTTGCCGGCGACGTCGAGCAGCAGGTCGAGGTCGCTCTCGCTGCCGGCGCCGCGCTCGATGCGCTGCATCAGCTTGTGCAGCCAGCCGGTGCCCTCGCGGCACTGCGTGCACTGCCCGCAGGACTCGTCGCGGAAGAACCAGGTGATCACGCAGCCCGCGCGCACCATGCAGGTCGTGTCGTCCATCACCATCACGCCGCCGGTGCCGAGCATGGTGTGGCGCTCGCGCAGGAACTCGTTCGCCATCGGCACGTCGAGCTGGCTGACCGGCAGGATCGGCATCGACAGGCCGCCGGGGATCACGCCCTTGACCTTGCGCCCCTCGAAGGGCCCGCCCGCGTGCTCGAACACGATCTCGTCGAGGCGCGTGCCGAGCGGCAGCTCGTACAGGCCGGGACGACGCACCTGGCCGGAGACGCCGAACAGGGTGGTGCCCGGGCTGCGCTCGGTGCCGATGGCGCGGAACCAGCTCACGCCGTGCCTGAGGATGTGCGGGACGTGCGAGAAGGTCTCGACGTTGTTCACCGTGGTCGGCCGCCCGAAGGCGCCGACCTGGGCCGGGAACGGCGGCTTCTTGCGCGGCTGCCCCTTCTTGCCCTCGAGCGACTCGAGCAGCCCGGTCTCCTCGCCGCAGATGTAGGCGCCCGCACCGAAGTGGAGCATCACGTCGTGGCGGAAGCCCGTACCGAGCGCGTCGGCGCCCAGCACGCCGTCGGCGTAGGCCTCGTCGATGGCGCGCTGCAGCTGGCGGCCCGGGAACGCGTACTCGCCGCGCACGTAGACGAAGGTCTTCTCGGCGCCGGTCGCCCAGGCGCCGATCAGGATGCCCTCCAGCACCTGGTGCGGCGCCCGCTCCAGCAGCAAGCGGTCCTTGAAGGAGCCGGGCTCCGACTCGTCGGCGTTGCAGACCAGGTAGCGCGGGCCGTCGCCCTCGCGCGGCATGAACGACCACTTGAGGCCCGCCGAGAACCCGGCGCCGCCGCGTCCCTGGAGGCCGGCGTCCTTCACCAGCTCGACCACCTCGTCGGGCGTCAGCTCGGTGAGGGCCCGCTTCGCGGCCTCGTAGCCGCCGCGGGCCCGGTAGCCCTCGAGCGTGCCGAACGCGTCGTCGTCGCAGTGCTCGGTGAGGTAGCCGGTGACGTGGGGAGCCCGCTGCACGCGTCAGTCCAGCTCGTCGACGATCCGCCTGGCGGCCGCGGCGTCGAGATCCTCGTGATAGGTGTCGTCCACGCGCATCATCGGCGCCCACGCGCAGGCCCCGAGACACTCCTCGTGGTCCAGGTGGATGCGCCCGTCTGCCGTGGTCCGGCCCGCCTCGACGTCCAGGTGGCGCTCGAGCTCGCGCAGCAGGGCGCGCGCGCCCCGCAGCGAGCAGGGCAGGTTGGTGCAGACGTACACGCGGTGCCGGCCCAGCGGCCGCTCGTGGAACATGTTGTAGAAGGAGACCACCTCCATCACCTCGACGGGGCGGATCCCGAAGATCTCGGCCAGCTCGCGCGCGGCCTCGGGCGCCACGCAGCCCAGCTCGCGCTCGACCAGATGCAGCGCCGGCAGCAGGGCGCCCCGCCGCTGCGGCACCTTGGCGATCTCCGCATCGATGCGGGCGCGGATCGGCTCGGGGATCACCACTCGAGCGCGCCCTTGGTCCAGACGTAGGCGAGGCCCACGGACAGGACGGCCACGAAGGTCAGCATCTCGAAGAAGCCGAACCAGCCGAGCTCGAGGAACAGCGCGCCCCACGGGTAGAGGAAGACCGCCTCGACGTCGAACAGGATGAACAGCATCGCGACGATGTAGAACTTGACCGAGAAGCGTTGGCGCGGCGAGACGATCGGGCGCTCGCCACACTCGAACGCCTCGGACTTCTCGGAGAAGACGCGCCGCGGCCCCACCAGCAGGTGGATGCCGAGCAGCCCGCCGGCGATGATCAGCCCGATTGCGAGGATCACCACGACGCCGCTGTACTCGGCGAGCACGGGGAATCCTCCGTCGGGGGGCGAGGGCTTGGCGGAAGTGCGAACAGCCGCTGAAGCGCGCGGAATCGCTACGGAAACGGCCCGAACGGTAGCCGTGGCCCCCGATCCAGTCAACGCGATAGACTGCGCGCCGTGGGCATCCCGGTCGGCGTGATCGGCGCCGGTAGCTTTGGTACCTGCCTTGCGATCCTGTGCGCGGACCGCGACCACGACGTCACGCTGTGGGCGCGCGACCGCGCCGTCGTCGCGGCGATCGAACGCGACCGCCGCAACCCGCGCTACCTGAAGGACGTCGACATCCCGCCCAGGATCCGGCCGACTGCGGACCTGGCGGAGGCGCTTGCCGACCGCGAGATGGTGATCGTGGCGGTGCCGAGCCAGGCCGTGCGCGAGGTCATGACGCGCGCCGGCCCGCTGCTGCCCGACGGCGCGCTGATCGTCTCGACCGTGAAGGGCCTCGAGGAGCACACCGGCAAGACGATGAATGGGGTGCTCGAGGAGGTGCTGCCTGCGGCGCACCACCCGCGCCTCGTGTTCCTGTCGGGCCCCTCCTTCGCCCGCGAGATCGCGCGCCACCAGCCCACCGTGGTGACGATCGCCTGCAAACGGGAGACGTACGCGATCGCGGCCCAGGCGCACCTGTCGTGCCCCTGGTTCCGGGCGTACTCCGATCCCGACGTGGTCGGCGTCGAGATCGGCGGGGCGCTCAAGAACGTGATCGCGATCGCCACCGGCATCAGCGACGGGCTCGGCCTCGGGCACAACGCGCGGGCTGCCACGATGACCCGCGGGCTCGCCGAGATCTCGCGCCTCGGCGTCCGCATGGGCGCGAATCCGCTCACCTTTCTGGGGCTCTCGGGAATGGGCGACCTGGTCCTTACCTGCACCGGCGATCTCTCGCGCAACCGGCGCGTGGGCCTGGCCCTCGGCCAGGGCCGCAAGCTCGAGGAGATCCTGGACGAGCTGGGCGAGGTGGCCGAGGGCGTGCGCACCACCTACGCGGCCTGCGTCCTGGCCGACCGGGTGGGCCTCGAGCTCCCGATCACCGAGGGCGTCCGCACCCTGCTGAACGGCGAGGTGGACCCGCGCGAGGGGGTGACCCGGCTGCTAACCCGCCAGCTTCGCAGCGAAAAGGACTAAGCGAACTCGTTCGCAAGATCGTTCCGGACGCGTCCAGGGCGGCGGATCGCGCCGGCGCCGGTACTCTCGGGGCGCCCGGCAGCTCCGGGCGCTTCCCGGTGAGGTGGAGCCCGTGTCCCGCAGCTCACGACCCCAGCGCGGTGAGCGCCGCCCGGCGCTTCGGACGGCCGGCCTGGCACTGCTCCTGCTGGTGGCGCTCGCCACCGGCTGCGCCCGCGCGGTGCGGACGCCGGTCTACGACGACAACCACGTGCGCGTCTTCCTGCGCCACCAGACCCGGGGCGGCGAGCCTGTCGACCGCGGCTTCGAACACCCGGTCACGATCGCCCCCGTGCGCATCGTCAACATCCTGGCGCGCATCGACGTGCGCGGGCGCAAGGACGACGAGGGCCGGCGGGCCGCAATCCCCACCAGCGTCATCTACGCGATCGGCGATGGGGTGTCAGAGGCGCTCAAGGCGGCGGACTCGAGCCAGGAGATCGTGGTGATGGCGAAGGATCGCCGCAAGACCCACTACATCTTCACCAACGACTATCTCACCAGCATGGTGATCTGGGTCGAGGGCGACCGCTTCTTCACCCACCTGGGCGTCCTCGACGAGCCGCTCTCGAGGAATCCGCGCGACAAGGTGCCCGAGCCGTGGGCCGACGATGTTCGCAACGAGTACCGGGCCGTCACCACCGAGGGCGTCGTCGCCCTCGGGCCACAGACGGTCGCGGCGATCTGGCGCGACCCCGCCTTCGGCAACCTGGGCGCGATCCGGGTGCGGCCCGGCGGCCGGGTGGTGCGGCGCACCATCCTGCTCGAGAGCGGGGAGCAGGCGCTCGAGGGCGAGATGGCCGGCGACGAGGCGCCCCTGATCCCGCCCTCCAGCCTGTCGCCCGAGGCGCTGCGGGCGCTGGCCGACCTGGAGGAGCTGCGCCGCAACGGCGATATCAGCGAGGCCGAGTACCACTCCCAGCGCCGCGCCATCATGGTAGACGACGGGCAGCAGTAGCCCCCCGAGGGGGCGACCGGCAGACCGCTCGCCTACGGGACGCGGCGCCGCGGAGGCGGCGGCGCGATCATCGAGGGAATCGGCACGAAGGCCGGGGTACGCCGCCGGTAGCGGGCGTAGACGTCGCCGAAGTAGTGGAGCAGGTCGCGCTCCTCGATCCGCACGGCGACGAGCACGTAGGCCGTGACGACCAGCGCCAGCAGCAGGTGCCCGATCGTCATGGTGGGCGTGGCCCAGAACACGGTGAACCAGCCGACGTAGAGCGGGTGCCGGATGTAGCGGTACAGCGAGGGCGTCATGAACGGCTTGCCCTCGTAGGCCCGGCCGCGCAGGTGCAGCCAGACCTGCCGCACCCCGAACAGGTCGAAGTGGCTGATCAGGCAGGTCGAGTACAGCACCAGCGCCCAGCCGGTGAAGTAGAGCGCCGTGAGCGCGCCCCACGCCAGCACCGATTCCGCCTGCCAGACCACCCCGGCGATCGGCTGCCAGCCCCAGTACAGGAGCGCCAGCGCGGCGCTCGACGCCAGCACGTAGGTGGCGCGCTCGATCGGCTCGGGCACGAGGCGCGTCCACCAGCGCTTGAAGGCGGGCCGCGCCATCACGCTGTGCTGCAGCGCGAAGACGCCGAGCAGAGCCAGGTTGATGGCCAGGGCGAGGCCGACCGGACCGGGCGTGCCGGAGTCGATCGACTTCGGCACCCAGAGGTTGCCCACGAATCCGATCGAGTAGAGGAATGTCGCGAAGAAGACGGCGTAGCAGAGCAGGCCGTAGGCGAAGCAGGCGATGCGGGACATGGCCGGGTTCCTCCGTGTGCGAGCCATGGCGAGCAGGCTACGGAGGCATCGGCCGCGAACCCTTACGCGCGGGTGACCGTTTCCTTACCAGCGCCTTCCTTCCCCCTGGGGTCGCGAGCGCCGGCGCCTCACGGCGTTCCGAGGTGCAGCTCCAGGGACGGGAGCGAGGCGAGGGTCGCCGCCGGCACGTCGTACTCGAAGGCGGCCGCCGTCAGGGCCGCGGCGAGCGCGGCGGCCAGCGCCAGCTTGCGGCGGCGCGCCCCGGAAGGCCGGGCGGCGACCGGGCGCGGAGCCACCCGAGTGGCGTCGGGGTCGTCGCCGAACGCGTCGTGCTCGTGCAGCCAGTGGGCGATCTCGGCCCGGCACTGCGACGGGGCCGGCCTGCCGAGCGAGCACTCCAGGCGCCGGCGCGCCGCTGCGGCCGAGGCGAGCCGGCGTCGTATTCGAGGGCGCAGACAGGCCGCGATCAGTCGGCTCCAGCCCAGCGGGACGCCGGGTGCCAGACGCCGCGGCGGCACGTAGCGACCGCGCTCCATGCGGCGCAGCAGCGCCTCGTCGCGCTCGGGGTCGCCGGCCGCGAACGGGAGCTGGCCGGTCAGCAGCTCGTAGAAGACGATGCCGAAGGCGAACAGGTCGCTGCGCGCGTCGACGCGCTCGCCGCGGAGCTGCTCGGGCGACATGTAGGTGGGCGTACCGACGGCGTGACCGGTGCGCGTGAGCGCGCTCTCGGCGTCGTCGAGCGCGACGCCGAAGTCGGCGATCTTGACCTGGCCGCCGCGGCCGAGCAGCAGGTTGCCGGGCTTGAGGTCGCGGTGGACGATGCCGTGGGCGTGGATCTCCTCGAGCCCGCGCAGCAGCTCGAGCGCCACCAGGCCCGCGATGCGCGGCGCGAGGCGCCGCACCTGCTCCAGCACCCGCGCCGCGTCGCGCCCGTCCACGTACTCGAGCGTGATGTAGCGCTCGCCGCGCCACTGGAAGCAGTCGTGCACCGACACCACGTTCTGGTGCTGGATCGCGCCCGCGGCGCGCGCCTCGCGCAGGAAGCGCTCGGTGCACTCGGCATTGCCGCGGTAGGCGCGGCGCAGCGCCTTCACCACCACCCGGCGACCGAGGTCCGGCTGGGTCGCCAGGTGGACGACGCCCATGCCGCCCTCGTCGAGGGTGCCCTCGACCGCGAGGCTGCCGATCGTCTTGGGCGGCGCGTTCGCCACGGGGCTACGAGGCCGACGTGAGAGTCGGGATCCGCCCAGCGAGCCGTGGGGCCATCAGGCCGGGCGTGCGCCGGCAAGCGGTTCCTACGCGGACACCCCCGCAAGCGGAGGCGAAGCCGGAGCGCGCAGCGAGCCGCAGGCGAGCGAAGTCGACAAGGCCGGCGCAAGCGGAGGCAAAGCCGAAGCGCGCAGCGAGCCGCAGGCGAGCGAAGTCGACAAGGCCGGCGCAAGCGGAGGCGAAGCCGAAGCGCGCAGCGAGCCGCAGGCGAGCGAAGTCCATCATTCCGGGACGACGTAGGCCTTCGGCTCGGACTCCCGCGGCTCGATCACGAGCTGGAGCATCAGCTCGCCCAGCTCGATGCGGTCGCCGTGCTTCAGCTCCGCGGTCTCGACGGCCGCGCCGTTGACCAGCGTCCCGTTGGTGCTGCCGAGGTCGCGCAGCCGGAAGCCCCCGTCGACGTACTCCACCAGGGCGTGGCGGCGCGACAACGACGACTCGTCGAGCGCCAGATCCACGTCGGGCCCGCGGCCGAGGGCGATGCGGGGCCGATCCAGCAGGTGCTCGCTGCCCGCCGTACCGCCGGTGATCACCACGAGCACGGGGCGGCTGGCGGCCAGGTACGTGTCGAAGTCGAGTCCCTCGCCGGGACGCTCGATCTTGCGCGTCGCTGTCATCGGACACCTCCGGGGCTTCCAGCATGCGCCCTCGTTAGCGGCGGACGCGGGCCGGGCTTGATAGCGCGAGGGGTGCAGCCGGGGTGCGGCGCGCGCGTAGCGGGGCGCTGCAACACGCGATGCGGCCAGCGGGATCGACGGCTCGGCGAGAGAAAACATTTCCATAGGGCCGCGGAAAACATTTGCCGCGTGGCTGCGGAATCGCGCTTCGCGCTGCACCCGTTCGGTGAGTCAAGTCACCGTTCGCGTTGTCGGAATCGGCCCTCCGGAGCGCGGCACCGCGACTGGCGCACCACTTGCGCATCGATGCGAGTGGGAAGGGAGTCGCCGTCCGCCGGTCGCGGAAGCCGGTCCGGGTTCGCCGAGACCGCACGGATTCGGTGGGCTCCAACCCAGACCGGTGCGCGAGCCGCTCGCGCAGCAGGAGTCCCGCTTGAGTCCCATCCTGGAGCCCCTGACGCTGGCGCTGCTCGCGGTCGGATTGCTCGGTCTGCTGGCCCAGGTGCGACGGCTGGAACCCGTACGGGTCCGGCGACAGCAGCATGGGACGCCGTTTGACGCAGGGCGTCGCCGCCCGTAACTTTCCGCGAAGCTCGCGTTGCGGCTCGGCGCACCAGCCGCCGACCCGGCGCGAGCGGGGCGATTTCAGGCGCTTGCAGGCCCCCCGATGGACCGTCCTCGGGTTCCGCACCCGGAGCTGCTAAGCGCCCTCGACACGAGCAGCACATGAGCGAGCGCCGCAAGCCGGCGGGCGATTCCACGCGTGCGGTGCACGCCGGGGAGCGGGACCCGCAGCGGGATTCCCTCACCACCCCGATCTTCCAGACCTCCACCTACGTGTTCCGCGACCAGGCCGAGGTGATCGACTTCCAGGAGGGCCGGCTCGAGCGCGACGAGTACGGCCGCTACGGCAACCCCACCTGGCGCGCCGTCGAGGGCAAGCTCGCCGAGCTCGACCGGGGCGAGGAGGCGGTGCTGTTCGCCTCCGGCATGTGCGCGGCCACCACTCTGTTCCTCGCCCTGCTGCCGCGCGGCGGCCACCTGATCACGACCAGCGACTGCTATCGGCGCACGCGCCAGTTCACGCGGGAGTACCTGACCAAGCTCGAGGTCGAGACCACGGTGATCGAGCCCGCCGACATCTCGAAGCTCGAGGCGGCCCTGCGCGACGACACCGCGCTGTTCTTCACGGAGAGCCCCACCAACCCCTACCTGCGCGTGATCGACGTGGCCGAGACGGCGCGCGTCTGCCACGCGCGCGGCGCGCAGGTGGTGATCGACACCACGCTGGCCTCGCCCGTCAACGTGACCCCGCTCGCCGAGGGCGCCGACATCGTGATCTACAGCGGCACCAAGTACGTCGGCGGACACAACGACCTGATGGCGGGGGTCGCGATCGGCTCGGGCGAGTCGATCGACCGCGTGCGCAAGGCCGTGGGCGTGCTGGGCGGCGTGCTCGACCCCCATGCCGCCTGGCTCCTGCTGCGCGGCGCCAAGACGCTGGCGCTGCGCATGGAGCGCCACAACCAGAACGGCCAGCGCGTGGCCGAGTGGCTCGAGGCGCATCCCAAGGTGCGCCGCGTCTGGTACCCGGGGCTCGCCAGCCATCCCGACCACGAGGTGGCCCGGCGCACCATGCGCGGCTTCGGCGGCCTGGTGACCTTCGAGGTCGACACCGACTTCGAGGGCGCCTGCCGCTTCGTCGACGCCTGCACCGTGCCGCAGATCGGCCCCAGCCTGGGCGGCGTCGAGTCGCTGATCGAGCTGCCGGCCACGATGTCCTACTGGGACCAGTCGCGCGAGGAGCGCTACGCCCTCGGCATCACCGACTCGCTGGTGCGGCTGGCGCTCGGCATCGAGGACACCGACGACCTGATCGCCGACCTGGAGCAGGCGCTGTCCCAGGTTTAGTTTGGTCGACTTCGCTCGCCTGCGGCTCGCTGCGCGCTCCGGCTTCGCCTCCGCTTGCGGGGTGCCGCCAAGGGCCTCGCTGCCAGGCGAAGACGGCCTGATGGACTTCGCTCGCCTGCGGCTCGCTGCGCGCTCCGGCTTCGCCTCCGCTTGCGGGGTGCCGCCAAGGGCCTCGCTGCCAGGCGAAGACGGCCTGATGGACTTCGCTCGCCTGCGGCTCGCTGCG
>JASJBO010000206.1 GCA_030066475.1 Myxococcota bacterium | reverse complement strand
CCCACTGAGGAGAGGGCCCGATGACCCTCTTCGAGTATCTCGCGATCGCGTTCTCGCTGGTCTTCTCCGCCTCGGCGCTGCGGCTGGTGAGCGGTCTCCCCCACGCGATCCAGGGCCCGCGCCGCGACGCGATCCACCTGTGCTTCCTGGGCTTCCAGCTCCTCAACACGATCGCGATCTTCTGGATCTTCTGGTCGTTCCGCGAGGTGGACTGGACCTTCCCGAAGTTCCTGCTCACCCTGGTGAGCCCGGGGCTGCTCTACTACAAGGCCTGCACCCTGGTTCCCGAGAGCCCCTCCGAGGTCGGGTCGTGGCGCGCGTACTGGGAGGCGGCGCGCCGGCGCTACTTCGGGGCGTTCTGCTGCTGGGTGCTTGCGATCACGGCGATCTCCACCACCGTGCTCGAGCTGCCGCTCCGACATCCGGGCCGCTTGATCCAGGGCGTCGGGCTCGCCGCTGCCCTGGTGGGGCTGCTGAGTGCCGACCAGCGCGTCCACGCCGGTCTCGCGGCGCTCTTCCTGGTCGGCTCGTTGGTCGGCGTCTTCACCTACGCCTTCTGGCCCGGCGGCTTCACGGGGTAGGCGCGCGCGCAGTCGACGCTCAAGCCAGGACGTCGGGTGGCCGCTCCGGCCTTGGGATGGAAGGAGACGGCCCGCTCGTCGCGGTGGCGCTGGGCGTCGCGCTGTTCGTCGCGATCTGGCTCGGCGTCTCGCTGCTGACCTCGTTGCTGAGTGGCTGGCGGGCGCTCGCGCGCGCCTACCGGGCGATGCGGCCGGTGCCCGCGGGCGGCTGGGTGGAGCGGCGCGCGCTGCTCTCCGGCCGCGCCCGCTACAAGAACGTGCTGCGCCTCACCGCGACCGGCGACGGGCTCTTCCTCTCGGTGGCCTGGCCGTTTCGCCTCGGCCACCCGCCGCTGTTCGTCCCGTGGAGCGACCTGTTCTCGCTGCCCGGTGCGTCGCCGGCTCTGGGCTACACCGAGCTGCGCTTCCGCCGGGTCGCCTCGCCCCGCATCCTCGTGCCCGACGCCGCCATGCAGCGGCTCGACGAGGCCGCACCCGGAGCCTGGCGCGCCGCCTGACCCGCCAGCCGGCGCCCTGTGGCATGCTGGCGGCGCCGTGCCCGAGACGCTCCCCACCCTGACCGAGTTCTTCGTCGGCCTCGCGGGCTTCTCCGCCGTGATCGTGGCGCTGGCGGGCGCGCGCTTCACCGCCGTCCCGATCGACCGCTTCCGGGTGCTCGGCCTGCTCTACACGACGCTGGGCGGCGGGCTGCTGTCGGTGACGCCGGGCGTGCTCGCCGACGCGGGCCTCGCGCCCGCGGCGATCTGGCCGGTCTCGAGCGGCCTGTTCGCGGCGTTCGGCGTCACCCTCACCGTGTGGAGCCTGCGCCAGCGGGCCGGCATGGCGCTGAGCGTCCGGCGCCACCTGTCCCGAGCGGTCTGGGTGTTCGGCACCGGAGGCGCGGCGCTGCTCGCGCTAACGCACGCGCTCAACGCGCTGGGCTGGCCCGCCCCGCCGTCGAGCCGACTCCACGCGCCGAGCCTGGTCTACCTCCTGGTGCTGGGCTCCATCCTGTTCATCCGCATGCTGACGAATCGACCCTACGACGAGGACGGTTCGGAGCCGTGAGCCGGCTGCTGGCTCTGGAGCTGCTCGGTCCGCTCCGGAGCCTCCTGTCGGCTGTCCGACGCGGACTCGTGTCACGGCGCTGTGTCGTTCGGTCTCGCTGCAGCACTCCCGCTCCGTCAGGTCGCTCCGCGCGCCGGCACGCGGCTTGCTCCTGGACAGGGGGATGCACACCTGGCAGAGGCGACTGGCTGGCGTGGCGCTGGTGCTGCTCGGGGCCTCCCTGAGCACGGGCCGGGCGTTGGCAGGCCGGGTGCCCTTCGCCGATCGCCTCACGATCGCCACGGTCGGTAGCTACGGCCACGACTACGCGGTGCCCGCGGACGTCGACGGCGACGGCGACCTCGACGTCGTCTCCGAGATCCGCAGCGAGCTCCTCTGGCACGAGAACCCCGGCGGCTCCAGCTCGGGGCTGTGGACCTGGCACCGGATCGGGTCCGCGAACGGGGCGTACGAGCTGGTCGTCGCCGACGTCGATGGCGACGGGGACGTCGACGTCGTGGGTGCCGAGGAAGAGCGGCTCTCCTGGTTCGAGAACGACGACGGCGTGGGGCTCTCCTGGCGCCGCCACGCCGTCTCCCCGGATTTCCCCGCCGGCGGCGCTCCGGTCTACGCCGCCGACGTCGATGCCGACGGCGACGTCGACGTGGTCGCGGGCACGATCAGTCCGGGGGAAGATCGCGTGTCCTGGTTCGAGAACACGCGCGGCGACGGCTCCGACTGGCGCGAGCGCGCGATCGCGACCGAGCCGACCGCCGTCTACGCGGTCTTCGTCGCGGACCTCGACCGCGACGGAACCCGCGACGTCATCGTGGGGTCGGACGACGCCGTGCGCTGGTACGCGAACGCAGCGGGCGACGGCTCGCGCTGGAGCTCGAGCGTCCTGATCGAAGGCATCCGAGGCCACGTCACCTGCGTCTCCGCCGCCGATCTGGACGGCGACGGCGACGTCGACGTCCTCGCCGCGAGCGTCTTCGACGACGCGTCGTGGTGGTTCGAGAACCCAGGAACGAGCGTCGCCAGCTGGAGCGCGCACCCGATCCCTGCCGGCGCCCACCCGCGATGGCTCGCGCCCTGGGATCTCGACGGGGATGGAGACCTCGACGTCGTCTCGGCCTCCGAAGGGGACGCGTGGAGCATAGAGTGGCACGAGAACGTCGACGGCAACCTCACCGACACCAGCCACGGGATCTCGTTCGCGCTCCTCATCGCCAACCAAGTCGCCGTGGCGGACATCGATGGCGACGGCGACCCCGACGTGCTCTCGGCGGACACCGATGGGGTGATCGGGCTGCACGACAACCTCACGATCCACCGCAGCGCCCTGTTCCCAACGCGGCCCTCGATCACGCGCTCGGCGGACGTCGCGCGCGCCGTCGAGGCGGCCGACGTGGACGGCGACGGCGACCTCGACGTGCTCTCGGCCTCGTCCGGGGACGACAAGGCCGCGTGGTACGAGAACGAGTCCGGCGACGGCTCGAGCTGGAGCGAGCGCCCGGTGACGACGCGGGCGGACGGCGCCAGCTCGCTCGCCGTCGAAGACGTGGACGGCGACGGGGATCCCGACGTGGTGGTGGGCTCGGCACGGGACGGCGGGGTTCGCGTCTACTTCAACATCGACGGGGCGGGCTCCTTCAACGAGCTGGCTTCGCACACGATCACGACGGCCGCCGCCGAGGCGAGCTCGGTCGAGGTGGTTGACCTCGATCGCGACGGCGACCTGGACGTGCTCGCCGCCTGGCTCGCCGGGGTCAGCTGGTACCGGAACCCGGGACTCCCCGCGACGCCCTGGACGAGTCACTTC
This sequence comes from Myxococcota bacterium, assembly GCA_030066475.1. The sequence continues at coordinate 14,453 of JASJBO010000206.1, read as the reverse complement.
CTCTGGCCCCTCGACGGCGCCACCGCGGCCCTGCCCGGAGATTTCGACCGCGACGGCGATCCAGACGTCGTCGCCGTCTCCCCGAAGGAGCGCGCCGTGCGCTGGTACGAGAACCGGCTGGCGAACCCCTTCCCGCCGTGGATCGCGCACGACATCGCGACTGGGTCGGGCGCGCCGCGCACGGTCTTCGTCGCCGACATCGACGGCGATGGGGACCTGGACGTGCTCTCGGGCGGCGGGGACGAGATCCGCTGGCACGAGAACCGCTGGCCGGACGCCTGGGCGACGGGGATCGCCACCACGCAGGCCTACGGGGTCAACGCCGTCGCGGCGTTCGACCTGGACGCCGACGGCGATCTCGACCTGCTCTCGGCCTCGCAGGACGACGAGCGGATCGCCTGGTACGAGAACCTCGGCGGGCGTTGGGTACAGCGCCCCATCTCGGATCGGGCCGGCGGTGCCAGCGCGGTCTCCGCGGCCGACCTCGATCACGACGGCGACCTCGACGTGCTGGCCGCCGAGGCGGCCGACGACCAGATCTCGTGGTTCCCCAACCGGGGCGGGCAGGTCGCCCTCGAAGGCGCGGACACCGCCCCACCCGTGCTGCTGGAGGGGGCCTCCGACGACGTGCTGCGCATCACGGTCGTCCACCGCGGGCGCGCCGGAGACACCGACCTCGAGCTGCGCAGGCTGGAGCTGCGCTTCGAGGACGAGCACGGCAGCCCGCTCTTCCGCGAGCAGGCGGACGCGCTGATCGAGTTCCTCGTGATCTATCGCGACGACGGATCCGGGGTCTGGGAGAGCGCCTTCGACGAGCTGCTCGTGGCAGAGCAGAGGCCATTCCTGCTCGTCAACGGCCGGTACACGGTGGAACTCGGCGGGGACCGTCCGAGCGTGCGGGTCGGCGTCTCCGATTCCCGGACCCTGTTCGTGGTCCTGCGGCTCGGCGATGACGCGGCCGACGCGTCGCCCGATTCGTTCCGCCTGGTCCACCTGCCGCTCGAAGCCGTGGCCTTGGATCCCACCTTCAGCACCCCGGTCTTCTACAGCACCCCGCTGGCGGTCGAGCACGCCGAGACCCAGGTCTCGGGCGTGGTGCGGGCCGTCTCCGACGACGACGGAGACGGCTGGTTCGACCACGAGGACAACTGTCCCGAGCGCTGGAATCCGAGCCAGGCGGACGGCGACGGCGACGGCGTCGGGGACCTCTGCGACAACTGCCCGGACGACGGGAATGCCGGCCAGGCGGACGACGACGGCGACGGCGCGGGCGACGTCTGCGACAACTGCCCGGGGCTCGGGAATCCGGACCAGGTCGACGCCGACGCGGACCACGTGGGCGACGCCTGCGACAACTGCCCCGAGCGGTCGAACCCGGAGCAGGAGAACCAGGACGCGGACGGCCTCGGCGACGCCTGCGACAACTGCCGCTTCACCGCCAACCCCGACCAGGAGAACCACGACAGCGATCCCTGGGGCGACGCGTGTGACAACTGCCCGAGAGATCACAACCCGCTGCAGCAGGATGCCGACTCCGATGGCCACGGCGATGCGTGCGACAACTGCCCCGAGCGCTCCAATCGCGGCCAGGAGAACCGGGACCGCGACGCCTGGGGCGATCTCTGCGACAACTGCATCCTGGATCCGAACGACGATCAGCGCGACACCAACGGCGATGCCTTCGGCAACGTGTGCGACCCCGACTACAACGACGACGGCGCCGTGGGGATCCCCGACTTCAACCACCTGCGCGGCCAGTTCGGCCTGACCAGCGACGACAAGCGCTTCGACCCGGACGTCGACGCCAACGGCGACGGCGCCATCGGGCTCCCGGACTTCAACGTGCTCCGCAGGTTCTTCGGCGGGCCGCCCGGTCCCTCGGGCGTGGCCCCCGACTGCCCGTTCCCGCCCTGCCCGACGCCGTGACGGAGGCGCCACGCACGGGGAGCATCATGCCCGCAGAAGTCATCGGACTCGACCACGACCCCTATGCCCCGGGTCTTCATCATCTCTGCCTCCGGATGCTGGACGCCGCCGCGGTCGATCGCGCCGTCGCCGCCCTGCGCGCGGCCGGGGTCGAGGTCTCCGAGCCGCGCGAGTATCCGGAGTACGCGCCCGGCTACTACGCGAGCTTCTTCGCCGATCCCGACGGCGTTCGCCTCGAGCTCTGCAACTTCTGGGCGCTGCGCCAGCGGCGGATGTTCGACTGGGAGGCAGAGGGTGCGGCGTAGCGCGTCGGGTGGTTCCCGTGGTTGCAGCCAGGCGTAGGCGCTGGTCGCAGCGCGTCACGGAGTCGAGCGACGCGCTCGATCTCGAGCCCGGCGTGTTCACCTGGAAGGATCCGCGGCGGATCGCCCGCTCGCTGAAGCGCTCGGCCGAGGAGAGCCAGCGGCGCAAGGCGGACCCCTTCCGCTCCGCGATGTCGATGCTCACGTTCTACGTCAACCGGGCCGGGCGGCAGCTTCCCGCGGCGCAGCGGGCGCGGCTCGAGGCGGCCAAGGACGAGCTGCGGGAGCTGTTCGGCAGGCCGCGACGGCGCCCGCGGTCGAGGCGGCGGCGCGAGGCGTAGCCCGCGATCCCGTCAGGAGCCCGCTTCGCGGTCCCCTGCTGCGGCTCCGAGCTCGCGCAGGCGCTCCCAGAGCGCGCGCTCCTCGGCCGAGAGATCCGCCGGGACGCTCACCCGCAGCGCCACGTACAGGTCGCCGTGCACGCCGCCGCCGAACTCGGGCAGCCCCTTGCCGCGCAGGCGCAGCACGCTGTCCGGCTGGGTTCCCGCCGGAACCTGCAGCTTCGCCCGGCCGTCGAGCGTCGGCACCGTCAGGCTCGTGCCGAGGACGGCGTCCGCCACCCCGATCTCCTGCTCGCGCCACAGGTGCGGGCCGCGCCGCGTGAAGCGGGGATCGGGCAGCGTCTCGACCACGACGTGGAGATCGCCGGCCGACCCGCCCGGAGCGGGTGGCGGCATGCCCTTGCCGGGCACGCGCAGCACCATGCCGTCGTGGATGCCGACCGGAATCGTCACGGTGAGCGATTCGGCCTCCGCGACCAGGCCGCGGCCTCCGCAGGCCGTACAGGGATCGTCGATGAAGTGCCCACGGCCCGCGCAGGTCGGACATGCGGTCACCGTCTGCATGTGGACGCCGCCCTTCTGGCTGGTGCTGACCTTCTGGCCCGCGCCGCCGCAGTCGGCGCAGGCGCGGGGTGTCGTGCCGGGCCTGGCGCCCGAGCCCGAGCAGGTGGAGCAGGCGCGCGGGTGCCTGACCGCCACCCGCTGCTGGCCGCCGTGGGCGACCACCGCGAGCGGGATCGCGACGCGCGCCTCGACGTGGGCGCCGCGAGGCGGTCCGCGCCGCGCCCCGCCGAACAGCCGGTCGAACAGGCCGCCGCGGCCGATGCCCCCGAAGTCGAAGCCCAGGCCGCCGAACAGGTCGTCGACGTCGAGCCCGCCGTACAGGTCTTCGGGCCCGAACCCCGAGACCCCCGCGAAGCCGCCCGCGTCGTAGGCCGCCCGCTTCTCCGGGTTGCCCAGGACGGCATAGGCCTCGGCGATCTCCTTGAAGCGCTCCTCCGCCTCGGGGTCGTCGCTGCGATCGGGGTGGTAGCGAAGCGCGAGCTCGCGGAACGCGCTCTTGATGCTCTTCGGGTCCGCGTCGCGCGGAACGCCCAGGATCTCGTAGTAGTCGCGCCGCTCGGCCATGGGAGGACGCGGCGACGATGCCTCAGCCTGCTCCGGTCGCCACCAGTGCTCTGACCAATAAACATTACGGGTTGACTAAATGTTTCCCCTAGGCATCCTCTCCGCGTGTCCGCCGCTCAGCCCCGCCGCCGCACCCAGGCCGAGCGCAGCGCCTCCACCCAGGCGCGGCTCGTCGAGGCCACGATCGGCTGCCTGGTGGAGCTGGGCTACGCGGGGACGACGACGGTGGCGGTGTGCCGGCGCGCCGGCGTATCGCACGGCTCGCTCCTGCATCACTTCGGGACCCGGGAGCGCCTGCTCGGTGCCGCCCTCGAGGCGGTCTACGCCCGGCTGCGAGGGCGCGTGGTGGCGGGCCTGGAGGAGCTGCCGCATGGCGACGCGCGGGTCGACGCGCTGGTGACGCTGATGTGGTCGGCCTTCGGGGCGCCCGAGTTCAAGGCCGTCCTCGAGCTGTGGGTCGCCGCCGCCAACCAGCCCGAGCTGAGCTGGGCCGTCTGGCCCGAGGCACGCGCCTTCGACGCCGGGAGTCAGCCGCTCGCCGAGCAGCTCTTTCCGGAGGTCGCAGCGCGCCTGCCCGACTTCCCCGTGTACGTGAGCCTGATCTTCCAGGTGCTCCAGGGCATGGGGCTGGCGCAGGCGACGCTCCCTGTGGAGCAGGCCGACCGTGAGATGCGCGAACGCGTTCGCCGACTGCTCGAGCAGATCGTCCGCGAGGCCTTCGCGGGAGCGAGCGCCTGAGGCGGCCGGCTTCGATCGTCCTGCTCCTGGTGGCTGCCGGCGCCCTGCTGGTCGCCGGGCTGGTGGCGGCGCTCCGGCCACCCCGCATCCCCGTCCCCGCGGCGCGGGACCACGTCTTCCCCGACGTGGTCCTCGCCGAGCCCGGGCGTCCGGAGCGCCCGCGGCGCACGCTGCGGATCCTCGACGGGCGGATCGCCGCGATCGAGACCGGGTCGGTGTCGGCTTCCGCGCGCTCTGGGTCGGCGGCCTTCGCCGCCGACCTGGCCGGCCTCTACGTCGCGCCGGGCCTGATCGACATGCACGTCCACTATCCGCCGGCGGTCGCGGTGGGCAATGCCGAGCTGTGGTCGCTGCTCTTGCTGGCCCACGGCGTCACGGCGGTCCGCGAGACGGGCAGCATCGACGGCAGCGTCTTCGCCGTGCGCGCGGCGATCCGCGCCGGGGAGTTCCCTGGGCCGCGCCTCTTCGCCTGCGGCGAGATCCTCGACGGGGCGCCGCCTTCCTTCCCATCGAATCGCGTCGTCCGCACGGCCGCCGAGGTCCGTCGCGCCGTGGCCGAGCAGGCGGCGAGCGGAGCCGACTGCATCAAGGCCTACAACATGCTCTCGGCCGAAGCGCTCGGGGCGCTCCGCACCGCCGCGGGCGAGGCGGGCCTCCCCGCCATCGGGCACGCGCCGCACTCGGTTCCCTTCGAGGAGGCGGGCCTGGCCGACTTGCAGCACGGGACCGGCGCGGTGCTCGTGGACCACGCGCTGGTGGAACGCCAGGACTTCCGTCCCGCCGACTGGGCCAGCGTCGACGACGCGCGCGTGCTCCACGCGGCGCGGGTGTCGCGCGAGCAGGGCATCGCGCACACCCCGACCCTGGTGAACGCGCGCATGCGCCCGCTGCTGGTGAACGGGGCCGCCGCCGCTGCGGTCGCGCGCGACACGGGCCTGCGTCACCTGCCACGCTTCTGGGAAGCGGTGTGGCGGGCGCTGTGGAGCGCGCCCTTCGCGCCCGGCAACCAGCGCGAGGAGGCCGTCCACGGTCACTTCCGCGCGCGCCAGGCCGCGCTCACCGCCGGCCTGCACGCGGCCGGCGTGCGTGTGCACGCCGGGACCGACACGCTGATGCCCTACGTCGCGCCGGGCTCGAGCCTGCACGGCGAGCTCGCGGAGCTGGTCGCCGCCGGTCTCGCGCCCGATGCGGTCTGGGCGATCGCGACGCGAGAGAACGGCGACTCGCTCGGCCTGCCGGGCCTCGGGACGCTCGCCGTCGGCGCGCCGGCCGACCTGCTGTTCCTGCGCGAGGACCCGCGCGACGACCTCGGCGCGCTCGCCCGCATCGAGGCGGTGCTGGCCGCCGGCCGGCTCTACCGGCGCGCCGATCTGGAGCTGGCGCTCGCGCGCTTCGACGCGCACTTCCACGGTGCGCTGTACGAGACGGTCATGGGGGCTGCGGTCCGGATCCTCCGCGGCGGCTTCGCGCCCGAGGCCGCGCCCTGACCGGACTCACCCCCCGAAGCGCGCCGGCTCGAGCGCCACGCCGCAGCGCGGGTGCGCCACGTCCGAGCAGCGCGCGAACGCGCTACTGGTCGGTTCGCACGCACCCGGCACCGCGCGGGGTCTCCTCGAGTGGGCGGCCGGGCCGGGAGAACGCAGCTCCCGCTGGAGGGATCCCCATGTCCAGGCCGAGTCCCACAGGACCGCTCGCGGCTCTCGCACTCCTGGCACTCGGGGCCATCGGCTGCGCGGGCGGCTCGTCGGGTCCGGGTGCGGGAGGGTCCGTGTACGGCGCGAGCTTTCCGAGCCGGGCCGAGATCGCGCGCATCGAGAGCGCGGCCCCGCCCCAGCAGGTCTTCGACAGCGAGCTCCGCCGCGTGAACGAGTGGACGGTCGAGTCGCCGGTCCCGAGGCGCATCGAAGCGCGCCGCCGGGTGGAGCGAACGCCGTGGGGCGAGCTCCTCGACGAGGAGACGCGCGCCACCGGGGAGCGCGTCGTCCCGATCGAGTCGATGCACTGCGTGGCCCGCGAGCTGGCCCGCTTCGCACTCGAGCGGGGTGGCCGGCCGGACCCCTCGCTGCAGCGCTTCCTCGTCGGTGCCTGCAACGCGCCGCTGGCGGACGTCTCGCTCCAGCTGCTCGAGGGGGACGTGGCCGCTTCCGAGGACGAGCGGCAGATCTTCGAGCGCTGGCGAGAGCCGACCCGCTCGCTGGTGCGCCCGCTGCTCGAGTCGCGGCGCGCGGTTGCAGGGATCGGGTTCGCGCGCCGGGCGGCGCGCGCCGTCGTGTACGTCGTGTGGGGCACGCCGGTGATCGAGCTCGAGCCCGTGGAGACGCGCCTTGCCCGAGACGAGCCGCTGGAGCTCCGCGGTCGCGTGCTCGAGGCGGCGGAATCGGTCCTGGCCGTGATCAATCGCGGTCGCCTCGGGGCGGCCCCGTGCGCTCCCGCGGAGGGCGTCAGGCCCCCCGCGTTCCACTTCGTCTGTGAGCCCGACGCGGCCGACGAGTCGGCCCGGGTCTCGCTCACGTTCGCGCCCCCGAATCGGGTGGTCGGGAAGCAGGCCCTGACCGCGCTGGTGCGGAGGGGCGGTGGCCCCCCCGTGTATCGACGGCTCGCCTACACCCGCCCCCACCCGGTCGGCGATGCGTCGCTGCTGGCGCCGGCCTTCCTCGACGAGCTCAACGCGGTGCGCGCGCAGGCGGGCCTGCGGCGCGTCACGCTCGACCCGGACCAGACCTCGACGGCCACGCGGGTCGCCCCGCACCTGTTCGCGGCGTTCTTCGGCGGCCAGGAAGACGTGGCGGACCTGGCGGTGCTCGGTCTGCTGGCGGGCTGGGACGTTGCGGGGAACATCCGGATGGGGGGCATCGCCTTCGGGGCCGTGCCCGAGACGGACGACGTGTCGGCGCTCCTGGCGGTCCTGCTCGAGGAGCCCGTGGCACGGATCACCCTGCTCGACCCCGAGATCGAGCGCGTGGCCGTGGGCCCGCTGCGCACCGGCGCCGGGGATCGGGGCGCGCTGGGAGCCGTCGTGACCGGCTACTCGCTGTTCCGTCCCGAGACGGTGCGCGCCGACGCCGACGCGCTGTTCGCCCGGCTGGCCGAGGAGCGGCGCGAGCGCCGCAAGCCGCAGCCCGAGCGCCTCGTCCGGGTCTGGATGAACGCGATGGACGCCGCGGCCGAGATCAGCCGCGGGGTCACTCCGGGCGACGCGCTCGACGAGCTGCTGGGCGCCTCCGCCTCCGCGCTCACGCGCGACGTCCAGGGATGGTACGCCGAGACCTCCGAGCTCGACGAGTTCCGCTTTCCGGAAGAGCTGGTGAACGCCTCCCGCCTGGGGACGGCCATCGGAGTCGCGCACCGCAAGGACCCCGACGCCGCCTGGGGTCACTACGTCGTGGTGGTCGTGTCGGTGGCCGACTAGTGCGGGCTCGGAAGGTCAATGTCGCAGTGTCGGAGCCCCTCGGCTCACCCCCCGAAGCGCGCCTGCTCGAGCGCCGCGCGGTGGCGCGGGTGCGCCACGCCGATCAGCGCGCGGGCGCGCTCCTCGTCGGTCTGGTCGCGCAGCCGGGCCGCGCCGTGCTCGGTCACGACCACGTCGACGTCGTAGCGGGTGGCGGTCACGACGGTGCCGGGCGGGTGCCCGGCCACGATGCGCGACTCGCCGCGCGAGGTCTCGCTGGCGAGCGCGATGATGCGCAGTGCGTCCTCGCGCAGGCCGGCGCCGCGGAAGAAGTCGAGCTGTCCGCCCACGCCCGCCGTCTGCGCCCAGCCGAAGCTCTCGGCGTTGACCTGCCCGCGCAGGTCGACGGCGAAGGCGCTGTTGATGCAGCGCAGCCGGTCGTGCTCGGCGATGCGGCGCGGGTCGAGCACCTCGCTGGCGGCGCGCACCTCGGCGCGGCCGCTGCCCTCGACCAGCTCGCGCACGTCGGGGTCGACCGATGCGATCGTGCAGACGGCGAGCTCGCGGTCCACGGCCTTGCGCGCGCCGGTCGCCTGGCCGCGCTTCACCAGCCGCGCCAGGCCGGGTCCCAGCACCTCGGTGTGGATGCCGAGGTCGCGCGCCGCCAGCCTCTCGGCGGCCGCGTCGGGGACCGAGCCGATGCCGACCTGGAGCGTGGCGCCATCGGGCACCAGCGGGGCCAGGTGGGCGGCGATGGCGTCGGCGTGGGGCGAGGCCGCCACCGGCGTGTCGCTGGCGGCGTCGCCCTGCGCCAGGCACGCGCCGTCGATGGCGCCCACCGGCAGCTCGCGGCCGCCGATCGTGTGGGGCAGCGTGGGGTCGATCTCGGCCAGGATCGGGATGCCGCGCTCGTGCGCCCCCTCGAGCAGCTCGGGCGTGAAGCCGGCGGCCCAGCCGTAGGAGCAGCGCCCCCGTGCGTCGGGCGGCGCCAGCCGCACCAGCACGCAGTCGGGCTCGGCGGCGCGCATGTGGCGGCGCGCGTCGGAGAACAGCAGCGGCAGGTACTCGCAGCGGCCCTCGGCGACGAGCGGTGCGGAGGCGATCGTCGCGAAGCCGGTGCGCAGCCGGAAGCGCGGGTTCTGGGCCAGCGCGAGCCCGCCCAGCGCCATCACCGCCACCAGCGCGCTGCCGCCGACGTCGCGCTGGCCGAGCGCGGCCAGCAGGGTGGTGGGCTCGATCAGGCCGGTCGCGACGTCCATGCCGTCCTCGACCCGCGCGGCCACCTGGTCGGCATTCCCCCAGCGTTCGCCGAAGGCAGCCGCCCAGTCGGGCGCCGCGCTCATCGCACCGGCACCGCGGCGCGGCCCACGATCGCGTCGCCGCGCTCGACGTGGCAGCGCACCCGGTGCTCGAGCCGATCGTCGGCGTCCTTCGACTCGACCCGCTCGGCCGAGGCCTCGATCCGGTCGCCCGCGAAGACGGGCAGCCGGATGCGCACGTCCACCTCGGTGCCGACCACGGCTTGCATCCCGTAGCTCCGGTAGAGCAGGTCGAACAGGTAGGCCAGGAACTGGGTGCCGGTGGCGATGGCGGCCGGCAGCCCGGCGCTGCGCGCGAAGGCGTCGTCGGTGTGGATGCTCACCTCGTCGGGCGGCTCGTAGAGCCGCATCTTGTCGAGGTCGATGGTGCGCACCAGAGGACCGAGGCGCGCCAGCACCGTGGGCGCGGTCTCGGGCTCACGCGAGGGCGGCCGCGCGCCCGAGGCGTCGTCGCCCTCCGCGTAGACGAGCACGCCGGTCGTGGTGCCGCACGCCACCAGGTCGCCGTCGGCGTCGGTGGTCACGGTGTCGGTCACGACGTAGCGCCGGCCGCGCTTCACGAACTTGTCGCGCGCGGTGCCGCTCACCGTGAGGCGCTCGCCCAGGCGCGGCACGCGCACCACCGCGAGCCGCTGGCCCGCGTGCACCGACTGCGAGATGTCGAAGAACTGGTCGGCGAGCTGCACGCCGTCGGCCGCGAGCAGCGACACGGGCGCCAGCCCGGGATCGGGGTAGCGCTCCTGCTCGGTGGCGCGCAGATGGCGGTCGACCAGCTCCTGGGTCAGCTCGTAGTGGAACGGACCGATCGGGTCGCCCGGCTGGATGCTCTCGAACGGGACCTTCGGCCGGCTCTTGGGATCGTCCACGGTCTCACCACACCGCGGGTCGGCGCTGGCTCCAGGGCCGCGCCGACTCGAGCTGGGCCGCCACGGCGAGCAGCAGGTCCTCGCGCCCGGCGCGCGCCACGAGCTGCACCCCGATCGGCAGGCCGTCGGCGTTCCAGTGCAGCGGCAGCGAGATGGCCGGCTGCCCGGTCACGTTGAACGGGATCGTGAACGCGGTGAAGGCGCCGGAGCGGTCGAAGCCCTCCATCGGGTGCGCGGGATCCGCCACCAGCGTGCCGATCGGTGCCGGCGGCGCGGGCAGCGTCGGCGTGAGCAGCAGGTCGATGCCCTGCGCCTCCCACCAGGTGGCGGCGGCGCGCGTGGCGGCGTGCAGGGCCTCGACGCCCGCCAGGTAGTCGGTCGCCGAGAGCTGCTGGCCGCGCTCGGTCACGGCCCAGTTGTCGCAGTCGAGGTCGGCGGCGCCCAGCTCGCGGCCGAGCGTCTGGCTCCAGCGCTCCACGTCGCGCGCCTGGCCGGCCGCGATCACGTCGATGATGCGCTCGACGTCCTCGGCGGCACCGAAGTCGATCTGGGCGACCGGGTCGACGCCGTGGCCCAGCTCGCCGAGCGCCCGGGCCGCGACCTCGGCGGCCTCGACGCAGTCGGGGTGGATCGAGGCGTTCGGCGACGCGGTGAGCAGCGCCACGCGCAGCGCGCCGGGGTCGGCGCCCACCTCCTCGGCGTACGGCCGTCGCGGCGGCGCCGCCGCATAGGGATCGCCGGGTGCGGCCCCGGCCACGCAGTCGAGCAGCGCAGCGCAGTCGCGCACGCTGCGCGTCACGGCGAACTCCACCACCATGCCCGCCCACGACTCGGCGATCTGGGGCCCCAGCGTGACGCGGCCGCGCGACGGCTTCAGGCCGACCAGCCCGCAGGCGCTGGCGGGAACCCGGATCGAGCCGCCGCCGTCGCTGGCGTGGGCCGCCGGCACCATGCCCGCCGCCACGGCGGCCGCCGAGCCCCCGCTCGACCCGCCGCTGCTGTGGGCGGGGTTCCAGGGGTTCCGCGTCGGTCCGTAGGCGTCGGACTCGGTCGTCGTCCAGGCGCCGAGCTCGGGCACGTTGGTGCGGCCCACGTCGACCAGGCCCGCCGCGCGGAAGCGCTCCACCAGATGCGAGCTGCCGGGGGCCTTCCAGCCGGCGTCGCGCAGGAAGCGCGTGCCGCAGTGGTGCGGCTCGCCCTCGGCGTTGCCCGAGCCCAGGTCCTTCAGCAGGAACGGGACGCCGCGGAACGGTCCGTCCGGAAGCTGCCCTGCGGCGTCGCGGCGGGCGCGCTCGTAGAGCTTGTGGATCACGGCGTTGAGGCGGGGGTCGAGCCGCTCGATGCGCTCGATCGCCGCCTCGACCAGCTCGCCCGCGGCGACCTCGCCGCGTCGCACCAGCTCCGCCTGCGCGGTGGCGTCGAGCCCCGCGACCTCGTGTCCGAGCTTCCCGCTCATCGCTGCGCCCTCCGCCCGATCCCCCAGCCGGAACGATGCCCCATTCGGGCCCCGGCAGCACCGGCGGGCTCGGGCTTCGAACCGAGCGGCCCGCAGGCGGGCACCGCGACCCTGGGCGGGGCCGATGGGGGCCGGTAAGCTGGCCTCCCCCTCGAGACGGACGCAGCTCGTCCGCAGGAGGTCCCCTGCCGCTTCGAAGCCTGCGACGCACTCGGGCGCTGCTCCTCGTCGCGGTCGCCGCCGCGAGCGCCGGCCGGGCGCCCGCCCAGCGGCTCGAGTCCGCGATGGAGGCCGAGCGGGCTGCGCACGCCGAGGCTGCCGCCTCGCAGGAGCGCGTCGACGGGCTGGCGGACGAGACCCAGTCGCTGCTCGATCAGTACCGCGCCGAGCTCCGACAGATCGAGTCGCTCGAGACCTATCACGAGCAGCTCGAGCAGCTCGTCGAGTCGCAGCGCGCCGAGATCGGCGAGCTCGGCGACGAGATCGAGCGCGTGGCGGCGATCGAGCGCGAGATCATGCCGTTCATGAGCCGCATGATCGATACGCTCGGGCGCTTCGTGGAGAGCGACGTCCCCTTCCTCCTCGAAGAGCGTCGGGCTCGGGTGGAGACGCTTCGCGCGCTGTTGCTGCGTTCCGACGTCAGCGTGGCGGAGAAGTACCGCCGGCTGATGGAGGCGTGGCAGATCGAGGACGATTTCGGCCACACCGTCGACGCCTACAGCGGCGAGCTCGATCTGGACGCCGAGCGGCGTACCGTGGACTTCCTGCGCGTGGGACGACTGGCGCTCTTCTACCGGACGCTCGACGGCGCGCAGTCGGGCGTCTGGAACGGCCGCGCCTTCGAGGCGATCGATGGGCGCTTCGAACCCCATGTGAAGCGGGGGCTCGCGATCGCCCGCAGGCGGGCACCGCCAGCCCTGCTCCTGCTTCCCGTCGGGAGCCCGGCGCGCGACGGGGCGGAGTGACTTGGCCCGGCTGCTCCTCGTCGTCGCGCTCGCCCTGTCGCTGGCGCCGCCCGACGCCGCTGCTCGCGAGGCGGCGGGCGCCGACGCCCTCGACGCACTGCTCGAGGAGGTGCGCGCGGGCCGCGCGGCGCAGCGCGAGGCGAATCGGGCCCGCGAGGTCGAGTTCCGGCGCCGGAAGCAGGAGCAGGCGCAGCTCCTGGCCGAGGCGCAGAGCGCCCGCGAGGCGCTCGAGCGGCGGAGCGTGGAGCTCGAGGCGAAGTTCCAACGCAACGAGAGCGAGATCGAGGAGCTCGAGGAGCGCCTGGAGAGCCGGCTCGGCAACCTGGGAGAGCTGTTCGGTGTCGTGCGTCAGGTGGCGGGAGACACCCGCGCGCACCTGCAGAGCTCCCTCGTCAGTGCGGAGCTGCCCGGGCGCGCGGCCGGGCTCGACGCGCTGGCAGAGAGCAAGCGCCTGCCCGGACTCGAGGAGCTGACACAGCTCTGGTTCGCCCTGCAGCAGGAGGCCACCGAGGCGGGCAAGGTGGTGCGCTTTCGCAGCCCGGTGGTGGGCACGGACGGCCGCTCCACCGAGCGGGAGGTGCTGCGCATCGGTCCGTTCACGGCCCTCTCCGCCGACGGCGACTTCCTCCAGTACACGGGGGGCGCGCTGCGCGAGCTCGCGCGCCCGCCCGGGCGGCTCTACGCGCGCGCCGCGGCGCGCTACGCCGCGGGCTCGGAAGACGGCGTCGCGCCCATCGATCCCTCCCTCGGCTCCGTCCTCGCTCTCGAGGTCCAGCGGCCGACGTGGGCCGAGCAGGTCGAGCGCGGCGGATTCGTGGCGTACGTCATCCTGGCCATCGGCGCGGCGGGACTGCTGCTTGCGCTCGGGCGTCTCGCCGTGCTGCTGCGCACGGGCCGGTCGATGCAGCGCGCCGCGTCCGGACCCGACGATCCTCTGGCCCGGGTCCTCGAGGTCTACGAGCACCACCCCGAGGCCGACACCGACACGCTCGAGCTCAAGCTCGACGAGGCGGTGCTGCGCGAGACCCCGCGGCTCGAGCGCGGCATCACGACGATCCGGGTGCTCTCGGTGATCGCGCCGCTCCTGGGTCTGCTCGGCACCGTGACGGGCATGATCCGTACGTTCCAGATGATCACCCTGTTCGGGACCGGCGATCCGAAGCTGATGGCCGGCGGCATCTCCGAGGCCCTGGTCACGACCATGCTGGGGCTGATCGTGGCGATTCCGCTGACCTTCCTCGCGAGCCTGTTGCGCGATCGCGCCAAGGAGCTGACCGAGATCCTGGAGGAGCGCGCGGCGGGGATGGTCGCGGAGCGCTGCGAGACCCGGGGCCGCGCCGCCTCGTGATGCTGCCCTGGCTCGAGGTGGAGTCCTTCCTGGAGCGCGGCGGCCCCGTGCTCCTCGCCATCGCCGCCGTGCTGGTGTTGATGTGGACGCTGATCCTGGAGCGGTTCCTGTACCTGCGCGGCGACCACCGCGCGCTGGTGGAGGAGGTCCGTGCGGCCTGGCTGGCGCGCGACGAGCGCGAGTCGTGGTACGCCGAGCAGATCCGCCGCGGATACATCTCGCGGGTTGCGGCCGGCGCGAACCGCCACCTCGGGCTGATCCGCTCGCTGGTGGCCGCGTGCACGCTTCTGGGGCTGCTCGGAACGGTGACCGGGATGATCGACGTCTTCGATGTGATGGCCCTCACCGGAAGCTCCAGCGCCCGGCTCATGGCCGACAGCATCTCGCGCGCGACCCTCCCGACCATGGCCGGCATGGTGGCCGCCCTCTCGGGGCTCTTTCCGAGCGCGCGGCTGCGCGAGGCGGCCCGACGCGAGCGCGACCGCGTCGCGGACCTCCTGACGCGGAGCTAGCAGCCCGTTGAAGAACCCGGACCGAGCCTGGTGCGCGAATTCGGCCCGAGATCAAGGCGCGAAACCGCAGCCATAGCCGTCGCTACGGCGAGGTTTCGCAACGCAGAGCTCGGGCCGAAGGCGCGTGCCAGGCGACGGGAGGGTTCTTCAACGGGCTGCTAGCC
>JASJBO010000205.1 GCA_030066475.1 Myxococcota bacterium | reverse complement strand
GGGGGGTTGACCATCAGCGGGCTACCGACCCGCGGCAGGAGCAGGACGCGGTCGGACCCGAGGCCCCACGCGTTTGCGCTGCCGGCGACGAGCAGGGAGAGCCAGACGACGAAGATCCATCGGTGTGAGCGAAAGTCGGCACGATCCATGGGAAGGGCTCCTCGTGGTTCGCGCGGCAGGCTTGGCCCCGGGTGCGAGCGGACGTCCGGGTCGCGGGGGCGGGCCGCGCGTTTCCGGCACCGTATCCGGCGGCGGAGCCTGCGATCCATGGTCAATTCTTCGCGGTCGAAGCTGTGAAGCCGCCCGCCAGGCGGGGCGCGAAGGGTCAGTGGGCCTCGGGCGCCCCGAGTCCGCGCACGCGCGCAACGAGCTGCGGCTGCGTCTTCACGCCGAGCTTCTTCATCGCGCTGCGCAGGTGCGTCGACACCGCCGAGGGGGCGATGCCGAGGCGATAGCCGATGAGCTTGCCGCTTTCGCCCAGCGCCGTGTACATCGCGACCTGGTGCTCGCGTTCCGTGAGGCCTCGCGGGTCGCCCAGTTCGGGCGCGTTGGCGCGCGCGACGACGAAGCGGCGGCCGTCCGAGTCGAAGTAGTCCACGAGTGACCAGCGCCCATCGACGAGCCCCTGCCAGATCTCGATGGCCATCTCGGGGTCGGAGTGCCGCAGCTTGCCGCGGGCGCGGTCCATTTGCTTCGCCGCGTCGCGCAGCTTCTCGATCGCCGCGGCGTCCTTCGCCTCGCCCTGCGCCTCAGCGATGCGGAGGTGCTTGGGGTCGATGACCGCTTCGGCACCGAGCGGTGTCTCCGCCTCGGGCGCCTCCCGCAGCGCCTCCCGCAGGCGATGTGCCGCGGCGAAGTGCGCCGCGATCTGCTCCCAGCGCTTCTTCGGGCGCGGAGGGATCGGGCCGAATACGGGACGCGGCGCCACGATCACGATACCGCGCCCGTCCGGGTCGAGCGCGTTGATGCCGAGGGCGTCCTTCGCGTAGTCGTAGTGCTTCGTGAAGACGTCGACCGTGCCCGGCACGTCGGCCGTCAGCTCGCTCATGCTGCCCACGGCGCCTGGCCTCGTGAGGGCCATCTGCATGTCGGGCGTTAGATCCGCCATCATCCGCTGCTTCCGCGCCGGGAAGTCCCTCGGCCCGGACGCGACGTGCACCTGCGAAATCTGGATCCGGCCCTCGGTCCGCACGTAGCGCACGCCGGCCACGCCGAGCGCCGCGTCCATCATCGGCAGCCCCGCCTTCAGCAGGTTCGGCAGCCACTCCTCGTCGGGTCGCTCGAGGTCGTACGCGGTCTCGGTGACCTCAATCGCCGTCGCCGTGATCTCGTCCACGGGGAGCCTCCAACAACTTCGCGATCAGCTCGGCCTGCGAGTTCACGCCCGCCTTCCCGAACAGGTCCGCCAGCTGCCGCGCCACCGTCCGCGGCGACGCCTGACGCCGCTCCGCGATCTCCGCCGCCGAGAAGCCATCGACCAGCAGGTCCACGATCTGCCGCTCGGCTTCGGTCGCGCCGTCCGGGTAGCGGAGTCGGGGCGAGGGGAAGCTGAGAACGGCGATCCGCTCGCCGCCGATCTCGGCGAAGCTGACTCTGGGCTTGGCATCGGACATGCCGCCTGATCCGTTCGTCGGGGCACCTGGCCCCCCGGTGCCAGCGTAGATCACATCGGGGAGAAGGGCATTCGAGCCAGGCTCGGTCGGGCGTCGAGCCCGTGCTCTTCGGCCATGCCACGGACTCCCTCTGACGGCCTAAGGTGCCCGGATCGCCTCGATGTCGTCGGCGGCGCCCGGCGCCGTGACCGTCATCGTCACGGTGCTGCTCGTGACGCCTCCGGTCAGGGGCGCCGGCGGAGCGGCTCCGCCGAAGACGGTGACGCTGGCGCTCAGCACCAGCTCGAGCACGACCTCGGCGTTCGCCTCCACGTCCGCCGCGAGACCACAGCTCAAGTCGATGGTGAAGCGGCGCTCCGATGCGGTGCTGAGGTCGGTCGAGTCGAGGCTGAAGCTTCGCGCACAGGGATCCCCGACCGGCGCGAAGGCGACGCCGTCGATCTGCGCCCCGGACCGGCCGAGGTCGGTCGAGACGCCGTCGCCGACCTGCCGCACGAAGATCTGCACGTTCGCGTTGCCGCCGCCCGGGAAGCTGGGGTCGGGCGCGAACAGGTCGGCGGCGAGCTCCACGTCGATCTCGATCGGGATCGTGGCCTCGCCGCTCGTCGTGGAGGTGCGGAACGCGAAGGCGCCGCGCGCGGCGCCCGAGCCCTGGACGCCCGTGGTCGCCTCGGCCTGCGTCGCCGTCACGGCGGCGCTCAGCTCGGGCCGGTCGTGGGTGCCGTCGGGGGCCTGCGCCTCGGCGCTCGTCTCGAACGTGTTCGCCGACCCGGCCGGCAGCGCGAAGAGCTGGCTCGAGCTGGCGCTGCGACGGTCGCGGCTCCCCTCCGACACCAGGTCGGAGAGCGAGAACGTGAGACCCTTCGCTCCCGCGACGACCTCCCTCGCTCCATCGCTGCGCGCCTGGACGGCGAGCCGGTAGTTGCCGCCCGCCGCCGAGCCCGCGCGCACCTCGACGATGTAGTCGCCCGCCGCGAGCGGCGCGTCGAGACGCGAGAAGAAGCCGTCGCCCGCGTCGGCGTCGAAGTTGATCAGCTCGCCGGCCGGGGTGGCGAGCAGGATCTCGGTGTCGGCCGGGTCGAAGAAGCCGGGGTCGCTCGTCTCGATCACCGCGATCGCGGGCTGGTCGAGCGTGAAGACGTAGAAGTCGGAGTCGGCCTGGCTGGCGAGGTTCCCGACGACCGCCGCCTCGGTGTCGCGCTTCACGAGGCCCATCGGGAAGGCGGCGCCGATCGAGTCGTTGGGCTCGGTCTCGAAGTTCTCCAGGCAGCCGGGGTCGCCGTCCGCGCAGCCGGCGAGACAGCTCACCAGGTCCGACTCGCCCAGACCGTCGTCGGAGCACTGGACGAGGTCGCTCTGCTCGCAGCGCGTGGCGCCCGGCGCGCACGCGAGCGGCTGGGCGTCGACGAACAGGACGTACGAGTCCGGGCCGCCGAAGGGGGTCACCTCGAGGAAGTAGGTGCCCGGCTCGAGGATCACGTCGAAGTCGGCGCTCTCGTCCCAGAGCGTCGTCTCCGCCGCATCGAGCAGCTCCACCGTTCCCGCGGTGATGCGTCCCGAGAGCAGCACGTCGTCGTCGAACGTGATCGCGTACCAGTCGCGGTCACCCACGTCGTCCTGGCCGCCCGTGACCGCGACCCGCTCGGGCGCGTCCAGCGCGACGGACTCCGCTTCGCCGGACGTGTCGTTCGACTCCATCTCCGCGATCGCGATGCACTCTCCCGTGCCCGCGTCGCACCCGGCCGCGCACGCGGCGAACGCCTCGAAGCCCGTGCCGTCCTCGTTGCACCGGTCGATCGCATCGGACCCGTTGCAGCTCACTTCGCCGGGAGCGCAGACGGGGGACTGGAGCGTGATCGTGAGCTCGAAGTCGGACGGGAAGGGGCCGACGGGCGCCGCGCGAATCAGGTACTCCCCGGCCTCGACGAACACCGGGAGCTCGGGGAAGAGACCGGGGCCCGAGTCGTCGTCGGAGGCGAGGCAGCCGTCTTCGGGCGCGCAGTCGGAGAAGTCCTCGTCCGGCGCGATCGTGGACGTCTCGTAGAGCCACAGCGCCACGTCCGACCCGCCACCGGCGGGCGGCTCGCTCACGGTGAGCGTCAGGAGGCCGGGGTCGTCGAGCGTGAAGGTGTAGACGTCCTCGTCTCCGAACGCGAGGAAGTCGCCGGCGACGACGACCTGAGTGTCGGCGCCGAAGCTCCCGAGGTCCTGCGCCGTCACGACGGTGTTGTTCGGCTCCTGCTGCGGGCGCGCGACGCACTCGCCGTCTCGACAGCCATCCGCGCAGGTGTGGCCAGGCCGATAGGTGCCGTCCGCGCCGCAGTCGTCCACGCGATCGTCCGGGCCGCAGCGCGAAGCGCCGGGCACGCAGGCGCAGCGCCCGCCGACGCAGGTCTCGTTCTCGCCGCAGCTCACGCCGTCGCACAGGCAGCTCGTCGCGAGCAGCCGGTCGCAGCCGGCGGAGCAGGTCGGGGTGCCGCCGGTCCAGCCGCCGGCGAGGTCGGCGCAGCCCAGGCCGCCGAGCGCATTGCCGTCGCACGGCTCGCCGGGATCGACCACGCCGTTGCCGCACTGCGGCCCGGCTCCGCACATGCCGTTGAAGCAGCCCTGGCCCGCCGGGCAGACGACGCCTCCGCAGAGGCAGCGAGACGTATCGGGCGTGCAGGTGCCGGTGCACCTCGTGAACGCGGAGTTGAAGCCGTCGGGGCACGAGAGGACCGTTTCGCCATCGCAGGTCTCGCCGGTCTCCAGCACGCCGTTGCCGCAGCCCGGCGGTGTGCAGGTCCCGCCGACGCAGAGCTCGTCCGGACCGCAGGTGCCCTCGTCGCCGCACTGGCACGACGCCAGGCTGTCGCGGCAGAAGAAGTCGCAGCCCGACGTCCCGGCGACGAAGCCGGCCGCCTGGCAGACGCCGGCGTCGCGGTCGGCGTCGTCGCACTGCTCGCCCGGGTCGGCGACGCCGTCGCCGCAGGTCCCCGCGTCGAGACACACGCCGCCCATGCAGATCTGGCCCGCCGCGCACGACGCGCCATCGCACTCGCACCCGCTGTAGTCGAACCCGGCGCAGTCCCCGAGACAGGCGAGCGTCCCGCCGTTGAAGCCACCGTACCCGCAGGCCTGGCCGCGCAGGTCGTCTCCGTCGCACCACTCGTCGCCCTCGGCCCGCCCGTCGCCGCAGACCGGCTCGACGCAGCCGGAGGTGTCGTACCGGCAGGTCTCGGGGGCGCACGCGAGCGTCCCGCTCACGTCGCCGATCGAGGCGCAGTCCGCGCCCCCCAGGTTGGCGCCGTCGCACTGCTCCTTTCCGTCGATGAAGCCGTCGCCGCAGGCGACGTGCTCGCACCAGCCGTAGGCGCACGAGCCGGTGGGACACTCCTCGTCGCTCTCGCAGCGCTGCGGGCAGGTGCGGTCGCAGTAGCGCTGCTGGCCCAGCGAGACGTCGGCGTAGCCCTGCGGCGTGCAGCACTGGAAGCCCTCGCCGCAGTCGGCGTCGCTCGCGCAGAGGCCGGTCGCGGTGCACACGCCGCGCTGACAGGTCTCGCCTTCGTCGCAGTCGTTCCGGGTGCTGCAGTTGCAGCTGTCGTCCCCGAGGCAGGGGCGCGAGTCCTCGTCCACGCACTCCAAGTCGACGCAGTCCTGTCCGGGAGGACACGGGTTCTGGACGTCGCACTGCCCGCAGACGAAGTTGAAGCTCTCGGTGAGGCACCGGAAGGGCCGCGGACACTGCGAGGAGTCCTGGCAGCTCTGGCCGGCTCCCGCCGACTCGCAGGTGCTGAAGTTGCACAGCTCGCCGCGCTCGCAGTCGAAGGAGCTGTCGCAGAACGGGAACTGGCAGAAGCCGTTCTGGCACGCCTGTCCGGGCCCGCAGTCCTCGTCCCCGTCGCATTCGCAGAAGCCGTCGTCCCCGCAGACGAAGCCTTCGTCGCAGTCGACGTCGTCGTCGCAGGCCCCGAACACCTGGCCGAGGACGTAGTACCGGGCCGTGATCGCGGCGCCGGAGGCGTCGGCGCCGGCTTCGACCGTGGCCGTCAGCTCGATCTCGAGCTGCCAGTCCTCCCCGTCGGGCTCGTTGTTCGCGATCACGAGGTCGACGGGCTCGCCGGCCGTCAGGGCGAGCTCCTGGCCGCTCGGTCCGCGCAGCGTGATGCGGTGCTCCAGCGTCACGCCCTCGCCGGCGCCGAACTCCTGGATGTTCACCTGGACGCGCACCCGCCCGTCGGTCGGCTGGAAGTTGAAGACGCGGATCTCGTGGAACGTCGTGGAGCTGCCCGAGACCGCCTGCGCGGGCGACCCGTCGAGCTCGATCGCGACCGAGTCGGTCCCCTCGACGAACTCGCTCTGGTGGTCGAAGGTCACGTCGCCCGAAGGAATCGTGTAGGTCCGCTGGCCGACCGAGTCGAAGCTCTGGTCCGTCGCCTGCTGCGTCTGGGCGCCCTCGCTGGCCGTCGAGTCGCGCGTGGTCGAGTCGACGAACCCGTTGGTCCCGCCCGCCGGGTCGTCGGCCGGGGGCGGGTTGGGGTCGGAGCCTTCCGGCGGGCACGCGAACAGCACACAGAGCATGGGTGCCGCAAGAGCGAGCCAGCGCCGCCTGGACGCGAGCCCGCTCATCGGGTCGCCTCCGGCCGGCGCCGCGCGCGCAGGCCGAGCAGCGCGCCGAGGGCCGCGGCCAGCCCCCCTCCGACCGAGGGCTCCGGCACCGGCAGCGTCGGGGAGTAGGCAACGAGCCGACCGGTGAGCCGGGCGTCGATCTGGGACGGTCCGGAGAGCTGGTTCTGGAGTGCGATCGTCAAGTCCAGGGGGAGCGTCAGCCGCAGCCGCCCCTCGCCCAGGTCCTCGAGCGTCCCGTCGCTCGGAAACGGCGGGAACAGCCCCTGCCGGGCGAGGTCGATGCGCTCCTGGAGACCGATCCCCGGCACTTCGAGGTCCACGAAGCCGCGCCCGGCGGAGAGCGAGAGCGAGGGCCGCGGGAACCCGGGCGTCACACGCGGAAACGTCACGCGGCCGGGTGACACCGCCTCGGTGGCGTAGATCCCCTCGGCGGCCAGGGCGGCGTCGCGCAGCGCAACGGTGCCCTCGATCCCGAAGACCGGGTCGCTGAAGCGACCGGCGGCCTGCGCGAGTGCCGGCGTCGAGCTCGCTCCGGGGACGCCCGGGAGGCCGGGCGCGACGTCGAGCGGCACGATCAGCGTGTAGGGCCGCTCGATGCGGATCGATTCGAGCCCGGGAAGCTCGACCAGCGTGTCGATGGTTCCGGTCAGCGGCGTGCGGCCGTGGCCGGGCTGGGGAGTGAGCGGGATGCGCAGGCCCATTGCCGCCGGCTCGAAGACGATGGCGCTCGCCGGATCGAGGCCCACCCAGCTCTCGCGCGGATCGATCAGGAAGGCGCGCTGCTCCTGCACCGCGCGGGCCGTGCCCGGCACCGCCAGCGCGGCGAGGACGAGAGCGACGAGGCACCGCTTCCGACGGACCGAGCGCACGAACGACCTCCGCATGGCTGGCAGCGTGCCTATGGTGTCACGAAGGCGGGTGCCCGGTCCAGCCTCCCCCGGCCGCAGCGCGGCGCGGGCCAGGGTTCGATCCCGCGGTCGACCACGATGGCGACGGCGGCATCGGCATCCCCGACTTCAACCTGTTCCGCAGCTTCTTCGGGCAGGCCCCCGGTCCGTCCGCGCTGCCGTGCGCGGGCACCGTGCCCTGCCGGGCGGGCTGAGCCGGGCGGCGCCGATGATCGTGGCGGGAGTTCGCGCTGCCGGTTGACGCCGTCTACCCTCGGCGCAGCGAGGGAGGTTGTCGCCATGACGAACGGTCACGAGCAGGAGGAGGCGAGTGTGAGCCGCCGGGAGTTGCTGGTCGCAGCGGGCGCGCTCGCGTCGGTCGCCGGAGCCGGCGCCGCCGCGGCCGCGAGCCATCACGACCACGCGACGCCCGCGGACGCTCACGACCATGCGGCACACGCGCCCCAGCGACCGGATCTGCTCCGGGCCGTCGAGGCCTGCTCGTCGACCGGGCGCCGCTGCGTGTCCCACTGCCTGGTCACCTTCCGCGAGGGGGACACCAGCCTCGCCGACTGCGCCGCGGCGGTTCACGAGATGGTCGCGGTCTGCGCGGCGATGGAGACGCTGCTCGCCTCCAACTCCTCCCAGGTCCCGGGCCTCGCGAAGGTCTGCCTCGACACGTGCGAGACCTGCGCGGCGGAGTGCGAGAAGCACGCCGCCAAGCACCAGGAGTGCCGCGAGTGCCAGGAGGCGTGCGAGGCGCTGATCCCGAAGCTGCGCCAGATCGCGGCCTGAGACGGCTCCACACCCCAGCGCGGCGCGAGCGCCAGCAGCGCCCAGGCCGGCTTGTAGGGACCACCGCAGCCGGCGAGCGCGGAAAGGGGCAGCAGGGCGAGGATCGCGGGCAGTCGCTTCGACTCGTCCTGCCCCCTCATCTCGCGCGCTTCGCGTAGACGGTGCGGGGCGTGTAGGCACCTATGGCGACGGCAACTGGGGGGCCACGCCATCTCGCTCGGGCTGGCACGCAACCTGCTTGTGTCAGAGCTCGGAGGCCCGTACCGCCTGGGCGGAGGAGCGACCGTGAGCGTTGCGGATTGCCACACGCTGGTGTGCACATTCGCCGTGAGGGTGAGCGCGTTCGTCGCAGCGCTCGCCTCGGTGGCCGTGCCCGCCGTGGGGTCGGACCTGGTCGTCGACAGCTTCCTCGACGGCATCGACCTCGACCAGGGAGACGGAGTCTGCCTCGGGCTCGCCGACCGTTGCACCCTGCGCGCCGCAATCCAGGAGGCCAACGCGCTGCCCGGCGTCCAGACGATCGTGCTCGAGGCGGGCGTCTACGAGATCTCGATCCGCAGCCTCGACGAGGAGGACGCCGGTGCGACCGGCGACCTCGACGTCACGAGCGAGCTGACGATCGAGGGCGTCGGCGCAGACGACACGGTGATCGACTCCATCACGCGGGACCGGATCTTCGACGTCCAGGAGGGTGCGTCCCTCACGCTCAGGGACCTCACGGTCACCGGGGGCTACACGCCCGCCGAGGGCGCAGGCCTGCGCGCGGGCGAGGATTCGTTCGTGTTCCTGGTGCGCACCCGGTTCGAGCGGAACTTCGCCGAGGGGGCCGGCGGCGGGGTCGCCCTCGTCGGTGCGCTGTCTCGGCCCGCCACGCTCCTCGCGTTCGGGGCCGACTTCTTCCTCAACGTGGCGGGCCTGCTCGCCCCCGACCCGGGAATGGGCGGCGGCATCTACTCGAGCTTCGGTTCGGTCCATCTGCTGGACACGGTGATGCACGCCAACCAGGCCGTCACGGCCGACGCGCTCCTGTCTGCGGGCCCGGTCGTGATCGAGCGCAGCACGATCCGGGACCACCTCGACGCGAGCCTGGCCGTGATGCAGATCCTGGGGAGCGGCTCGGTGAGGATCGAGAACAGCACGATCAGCGGAAACCACAGCGAGCTCGGCATCATCATCACCGAGAGCCCCGAGCCGATGACGATCCGGAACAGCACGATCGTCGAGAACGAGGCCGACATCACGATCATCAACTTCGACTTCGGCCCCGTCCGCCTGGGCAACAGCGTGCTGTTCAACGCCACCGTCCAGGAGTGCCTGGAGGTCGACTCGCTGGGCCACAACGCGATCCGGGCCGGCACGGAGGTCTTCTGCGGGCACGTGGCGAGCGACCTCGCCGTGACCGACCCGAAGCTCGGCCCGCTGGCCGCCAATGGCGGAGAAACGCGCAATCACCTCCCGCTCGCGGGGAGCCCGCTCCTGGATGCAGGCGACGACGAGAGCTGCCTGGGCCTGGACCAGAGGGGCGTGGAGCGCCCCCAGGACGGCGACGGCGACGGCATCGCGCGCTGCGACATCGGCGCCGTCGAAGCGCCGGAGCCCGGGCGACGAGCGGCTGGCGCCGCGGCGCTCGCCGCCAGCGCCTTCCACGCGTGGCGTTCTCGGTCGCGTCGCCGGGCATCCGCGTCGCGGTCGCGTCGTCCGGGTTCCGGAGGTGCTATCGACCCGTCGGGCGCCCCCCACGCCGCGAGGACCCTGCTTGAGCCTCCCCCGGGCCCATGAGCCGCTGACCCTGCCCGAAGCCGAGCGCCTGGCGCGCGAGGCCCTGGACGCGGGCCGCCTCGAGCGCGCGCCGGCCGAGCGCCTCGGCCGCGTCGTCTCGCACGACGCGCGGGTTCGCGACGCCGTGTGCGAGGTGGCGCGCGAGGCCCGGCGGCGCCCGGCATGGGGCCTGATCCCCCGGCTCCCTGGTTGACGTAAGCGGGAGTTGTCGGTCCTCGAGCTGAAAGCGGGTCTTGGAACTCCTTCCATAGGGTCGGAACGCAAGACGTACTCCCCGTTCGCGCCAGATTCCTCGATCCGGGCGTCTGCTCCCGTTCTGGCTGGGCGGTCTCGAGTCGAGACTTCGGGCTCGTGGCTCCGTCGGAGCGGCCCTGGTGGACGGGCGATGGTCCCTCGTCGTCGGAATCAAGAGTCAGGCGCAGCTCGTCGCGAGGCTTCGCGGTCTCCCCTTGGGTGGGGACCCTCCGAGCGATGCGGAGTCCGAGTGAAGGCCGCCAAGAGCCTGCTCGTGGGGTCGAACCGACTCCGAAGCGGCGCGACCCGAACCGGCGCGGTGGGCTGATGGAGGTGCAGCTCCCGTGCGCCCGGATCGCGCGCGGCTCGGACTCGATCACGGAGGCGTGATCTCGAGGACGTGGTCCAGCATCGCGTCGCCCTCGAACACGAAGCGCCCCACGACGCGATGGCCGGCCAGCGCGTGCGGGAGCCACAGGACGTCGTCCTCCCACATCTCGTGGTAGGGAATCGCTCCGAGCGGGGTCCAGAGCGGCAGGGCCTCGGGGGTCTCTCGCGCGCGCCCCCGGCAGCCGCCGGCGCGGAACACGTGCACGTGCAGGCCGTAGCCGTCGGTGAACTGGAACGAGTGCTCGCCAACCGCAGCGAGATCCGTCGGGGTGACGCCGAGCTCCTCCTCGACCTCCCGCACGGCGCACGCGAGCGGCGTCTCGCCCGGCTCGAGGCGGCCGCCGGGTCCGTTCACCTTGCCCGCGCCCAGCCCCCGCTTCTTGCGGATCAGCAGCACCTCGCCACCGCTCACGACGAAGACCAGCGTCGCCACGTCGCGGGGATGCCACGCCGTCCAGTCGATGTCCGCGATGCGGCGTGCCGTCTTGCCTCCGCGGAGCGCCATGGTCCGGGTCTAGCGCATCCGCGGCCCTCGCCTTCCGAGCCGCGTCTTCGCGAGCCTCGCGGCCCGGGACGCGCCGTCTGAACGCGCCGGAGGCCCCGAATGGCCGGTCCCGGCGGGGTTCAGCTCCCGCCCTGGCCCTCGCGGAAGCGGGCGATCGACGAGAGCACGTCGCTGGCGGGACTCGCGCGCAGCGTCAGCACCGGCCCGTAGTGGACGATCAGGCTGTGGAGCGCGTCGACCGAGCCGACCTCGACGATCGCCACCCCGCGGAAGCCCCCGTCCGCGTCGGGCCAGACGTACTCGGCCTCGAAGCGGAAGTCCTCGGGCTGGATCTCGTCCCAGTCGATCCGCCGGGCGATCGCCTGATCGAGGTGGGCCCAGGCGATCGAGTACTCGAGGGCGAAGCGCATGCCGGCTCACCCGTCCCCGGCGCGACCGGAGCGCTCGGCGAGCCAGCGCGCGGCGGGGCGCCAGATCTCCTCGCGAGCGCGGCGTCCCGCGAGCACTCCCATGTGGCCGCCCGGCACCTCGCGGAACGTCTTGTCCTGGCTGCCGACCAGGCCAAGCACCGAACGGACCGCATGGGTCGGCGCCAGCGCATCCGTGCTCCCCGCCAGCACCAGCAGCGAGGCGCGGAACTCCGCCAGGTCCGCGCTGCGTCCGCCCACGGTCCAGCGGCCCTGGGCCAGCAGGTTCCTGCGCTGGAAGTCGGCCAGGAGCTGCAGGTAGGCGTCGCGGGGCCAGCCGATCAGCTGGCGAATCCACTCGTTCATGGCGTCGAAGCCGTCGACGTACTCCCGGTCCCACATGTTCAGGAACAGGTCGGCGTAGCGCGTCACGTTGCGGACGGGCGTGATCATGCGGAAGAACGCGCCCGCGGTCTCCGCGGACACGCCGTCGCTACGCCTCACGATCTCCTCGGTCTGCGCGGCGAGCAGCCGCATCAGCAGGCTCATCATGGTCGTGCGCCCCGGGTCGATGGGGGCGCCGACGTCGATCACGTTGCGCACGTCGTCGTCGCGGTTGGCCACCACGTGGGCCATGGCGAAGATGGCGCCGAGGCAGTAGCCCAGCAGCGACAGCTCGCGGGATCCGGAGTCGGCGCGCACGGCCTCGCACGCCGTGGGCACCAGGCGCAGCACGTAGTCGTCGAGGCTCAGGTCCTGGTCGGTGGCGTCGGGGACTCCGTAGTCCACCAGGTAGACCGAGAAGCCCTCGTCGAGCAGCAGGCCCACCACGCTCTGTTCGGGATACAGGTCGAAGATGAAGGGGCGGACACCGAGCGGTGGCACGCACAGGACCGGCGGCGTGAAGCGCGCCTCGTGCCACGGCGCCCCGTAGCGGCGAACGACGAGCTTGCCCTGCTCGAGGATCGGCTCCCAGGTCGTCCGCCCCACGACGCTGCTCGGGTCGCGCAGCAGCCAGCCGAGGCCGTTGACGAAGCGCTCACGCGCGAGGGCGGCCTCGATGTCGGCTCGCTTCTGTGCGCGCGAGAGCACCGCGTCGAGCATCTCTGGATCCTAGGTTCTGCGCCGGCGCACGGTCAACCCGCGGCGGGCACGGCCCAATCCCCGACGGAGCGGGCCCCAGGGAGACCGACTTCCTTCGGCTTCGCCTCACCGCCCGCGCCCTATGGGCGCTTGCAGAGGGCTTCTGCCGCGCAGGCTCCCAGACGTCGACTCCCGCATCTCGCAGGATCGAGCTCACTCTCGCCGACGAGCGAGCGGCCGCGGGCAGCTGGTGACCCGCGGATCAGCGGATGGGCAGCCGCCGCGGCGGAGGCGGATGTCTACCACCGGACCGTCCCCCTGGCGTGTGAGCGTCGGGCATCGACGATCCAGACGAGCTGGGATCGTGCTCCCGCTGCTGCTCCTGGGCGCGGTCGAGGCAGGGGCACGGGTGCCCGTGACGCCGGTGCTGCTCACCGGCGACCCGCTCCCGGGCGGGGGGACCGTCAACGGGGTGCTCGAGGCGGCGCTGACAACGGACGGCAGGCGAAACGCCCATCCGCGCGCGAGGCGCGCGAGCTGAGGCTGGAATGGAGGCGACCGCGCCTCATTCAGCGAGGGACCGCCGCGACGCGGGGCACCCGCGCGGCGATCGCCGTCACGACCTCGTAGGAGATCGTGCCGAGCCGCTCGGCCCACTCGTCGGCCGCGATCGACGCCTCGCCCTGACGGCCGATCAGCACCACGTCGTCGCCGAGGGCCACGCGCCCGCGCAGCGCGCTCACGTCCACCAGCGTCTGGTCCATCGTGATCGTGCCGATCTGCGGGCAGCGCGTGCCGCCGACGAGGACGTCGAGCCCGTTCGAGAGGCGCCGGCTCAGGCCGTCGCCGTAGCCCACCGGCAGCGTCGCCACGAGGGTCGGACGCTCGGTGCGAAACGTGTGGCCGTAGCTGAGCCCGACCCCGGCCGGCACCTCCTTCAGGAACGTGATGCGCGTGCGCCACTCGAGCACCGGGCGCAGCTCGCGGACGCGCGGGTTCGCGATGTGCGCCGAAGGGGCGAGCCCGTAGATCGAGATGCCGGGGCGCACGGCGTCGAGATGGCTCTCGGGCAGCTCGAAGATCGCGGCGCTGTTCGCGAGGTGGCGGAACGGGATCTCGTGGTGACGCACCTGCTCGCAGACGCGCGCGAAGACGGCGATCTGCTCGCGGGAGAACGCGTCGTCGCCTTCGTCGGCGCGCGGGAAGTGGCTCATCAGGCCGCGCACCGCAAGCGCGGGCAGCGCGGTGCAGCGCTCGAGGAACGCGGGAACCTCCTCCGGCCGAAGCCCGATGCGCCCCATGCCCGTGTCGACCTTCACGTGGATCGACACGCGCCGCCCGGCGCGCTCGGCCGCTCGCGCGAGGCCCTCCAGGGCCTCGACCGTGCACACCACCGGCTCGAGCCCGTGCTCCACCACCGGCTCGCTCTGCTCGGGGAGCGCCGCCGACAGCAGCACGAAGCGCGCGCGCACGCCCGCCTCGAGCAGCGCCACCGCCTCCGGCGCATGGGCGACGCAGAGCGTGTCGATCCCGGTCTCGACCAGCCGGCGCGCCACCAGCTCGGCGCCGTGGCCGTAGGCGTTGGCCTTGATCGCCGGCCACAGCGGTCTGCCGCCCGCCAGCTCCCGCAGCAGGCCCACGTTGTGCGCGAGCCGGTCCAGGTGGATCACCGCGCGCGTGGGATGGGGCGCCTGCGGGTCCGACAACTCACTCCCCCTCGGGCGCGTCTCGATAGCGCTTCTCGACGTACTCGGAGTCCATCGCGGCCAGCAGTGCCCCGTAGCTCGGCGCGAATGCCACCTCGTCGCCGACTCGCAGCTCGCGCGCCTCTCCGACGTCGAGCACGAGGTAGTCGCTGGTGGCGCCCAGCAGGGTCAGCCGGCCGTCGACGGGTGTCAGGCCTTCCACGTCGACGTCCTCGCGGCCCAGGTTGACCAGTGCACGCGGCCGCTCGCCCCGGTCCTCGAAGGCGGTCGCGCGGCCGAAGGCGTCCCGGCCACGGGGCCCGATCGGCATGGAGGGCTTCTCCTTGCGCTCGATCACCTCGCCGTAGAGCCGGAAGGCGTCCTGGACCGTGCCGGGCACGGGATCGCGACGCACGGTCTCGCGCCCGAGCAGGATCGCCTCGCCGATCCGCACGTGGTTGATCCGCGCCGGCATCGAGCCGGCGGCGATCAGCCCGAGCGCGCTCGAGTTGCCGCCCGAGAGCCACGGGAGCTGCACGTCGTGCGTCTTCTCCACCGCCTCGGCGCGGCGGACGAGGCGAGCCATGTTCTCGGCGGTCGGGATCACGCCGCCGTAGCAGGTGAGGTTGGCGCCCAGCCCGACCAGGCGGATGCCCTCCAGCGCGAGCACCTCTCGCGCGAACGGCAGCACGTCGTCGGGCCAGACGCCCTCGCGCAGGTCGCCGAGGTCGACCATCACGATCACGGGGTGACGCCGCCCGCGCCGCGCGGCGGCCTCGGACAGGCCGGCGAGCACCGCCAGCTCGGAGTTGAGGCTGAGGTCGACGGAGGCCGCGACCTCGTGGACGCGCGAGAGGGGGGGGATCCGCAGCATCATGAGCGGCGCATCGACCCCGGCGGCGCGCAGGCGCTGCACGTTCTCCATGCGCGACTCGCCGATCGAGGTGACGCCGCCGCGCAGCATCGCGCGCGCCACGGCCGGCGACCCGCAGGTGCACTTGGTGACACCGGTGACCGCGATCCCGTGCCGGCCACACAGCGCCACCACCGCCCGTGCGTTCCGTTCGACCGCGCGGAGATCGATCGTGAGGTAGGGACGTCCCACCTAGCCCGGCTCCAGCTCGCGGAGTCGCCGCACCAGGAAGCTGGCGAGCTGCTGGCCCGTCGTCCCGCGGCCGAAGCCCGCGTCCATGCCGGACTCGCGCGCCACCGCGTCGGTCACCTGGGTTCCTCCCGCCACCAGCACCAGGCGCTCGCGCAGGCCGCGCTCCCGGGCGAGCGCGTCCAGCGCGCGCATGCTGCGGCGGTGGACGTCGCCGTGCGTGACGATGGTCGAGACCAGGACCACGCGGGCCCGGTGACGGGTGGCCGCATCGAGCAGCGCGCCGGGCGCCACGGAGGTGCCCAGGTAGTGGCTGCGGAACCCGTAGCGCTCGATGCCGCCATGCTTGATGTCGAGCACCTCCTGGATGCCCACCGAGTGCTCGTCCTCGCCGACCGTAGCCGCCACCACGTGCAGGTCGCGCGGCCGCACGAAGGACTCGATCTCCGCGTGCGACAGGGGCTGCTCGGGCGCCGGCAGCGAGAGCCCGGCCAGCTCGACGGCCTCGGCGAGGACGCCCTTCACCTCGAAGACGCTGCCCTCGGCCGGGTGCATGACGCGGGCGTGGATCACCTCGGGCTCGCGCAGCCCCATGCGCCGCGCCAGCTCGAGCGCCGCCGCCCGCCCCAGCTCGGGTCGCTCGGGGAGGAACAGGGTGACCTGCACGACGCCGTCACCGGCCTTCTCGACCTCGGGGCGCAGCAGGCCGCGCTCGCGCTCGGCGCGCGGACCCGCCAGCCGCCGCTCGACGTTGTCCTCGGGGTCGAGCTCGTCGACGTAGCGGATCTTCGCCGGCTCGCACAGCGTGCAGCCGCCGTGCTCGCGGCAGGGCCTGGCGTCCGGGGACGCGTAGACGTTGTGGCCGAAGTGGCTGCACACCGGCGCGCCGTAGTCGGCGGCGCGAGGCACCACGGTGCCGGCGCCGACGCCTGCGTCGGGGTCGCGCGCGATGCCGTCGCCGCGCCGCTCCGGGTAGTGACCCGAGTCGACGAAGTGGCCGGCCTCGACCGCGGCGAGATAGCCGCCCGTCTCGAGGATCTCCTCGAGGAACAGCACGGCCCGCTCCTGGATCTCGCGCACCTGCTCGCGCAGCGGTCCGTCGCGGCGCAGCTCGACCAGCTCGGCGATCCCGTCGAGGCCCATCAGCGTCTGCCGCGCCGTCTCGACGCCGGCCACGTTGTTGTAGTGCCAGGGGATGTTGCGCCCCTCGTCCGGGGTGATGGTGCTCTGCACGTCCGCCGAGGTGAGCCGCGAGATCAGGGTGTCGAGCACGTGGGTCACCGTGGCCTCGCGCGTGTCGGACTCGATGTAGCGCGTGTTCTGCTGGGCCCGGAAGCGCACGTCGGGGAACAGCTCGCGCAGCGCCACGGCGTAGGGCAGGTCGAGGCGCAGCTTCGGCGCCGGCGGCGCGGTGGGCGGCACGGTGGAGAGCGCGATCCGGTCGGGAGCGAGCCCGGCAGCGCGCGAGAAGGCGGTGTTGACGGCGTGCTGCACCAGCAGCTCCGGCGTCACCTTCCACGCCTCCTTGGCGGTCGCGTTCGCGTTGTGGGCGCCGTCGATCTGGAGCAGGCCGCCGTCGGCGAGCACGCGCTTGGCCTCGGCCGCGTCCACGAAGGAGCGATGCAGGTTGATGTTGCGGTAGAGCAGGTTGTACTGCGGGTCCTGGTGGCAGCCGTTGACGCCCTCCTCGACGAACAGCACGGCCATCTCGGGTCCCGCCAGGCCGCTCACGTAGGAGTGGAAGTTGATCGGCCGGCCCACCTCGTCCTCGATCGCGTCGAGCGCCTTGCGCGTCGCCCGGATCTGCTTGCGAGTGATCGGGATGCCGCCGATCCCCTCCGGCGTGCCTTCGAGCAGCCCATCGATGTGGGACTGGCCCGTCGTGCGGATCACCATGATGTGGTCGGCCCCGTGCCAGGCGGCCATCCGCATGCGGCGCAGGTCGTCCTCGAAGCGACCCGACGCGATCTCGGTGGTGACGACGGCGTCGCACTGCGGGTCGATGTCGCCGAACGCGTGGGCCGCCGGCAGCGGCACCGAGCGCGCCAGGTCGGCCGTGGCGTCGCGCAGCACGAACGGCCCCGCCCGGTGTTCGGGCGCGGGCCGCCGCCAGCTCCAACCCTTGCGCCGGGGCCGGTAGTGCTCGAGGTCGCGCAGCACCTCGCGCACGTCGAGCCGCTCGTCGGGCGAGAGCCTCACGGCGCGAGCTCCTCCCAGTAGCGACCCTCGAGCAGGGCCAGGCCCGCCTCGCGGACCGCCAGGTCGCGCCGCCTGGCGAGCTCCAGCACCAGGCGGCCGGCGCCGCGGCCCAGCAGGCCCGCCGCGCCCATCCGCGTGGCCAGCGCCGCCGCCTCGGCGCTCGAGAAGCCCATGCGCAGCAGCACCGAGCGCTCGATCGCGACGCTCGTGTGAGTGCGCGCCTCCTCGACCAGTGGCGCGACGATCCGCTCCACCAGGCCCCAGAAGCGCGCGTGCAGCTCCTCGTCCGACAGCGGGCGCAGCGCCGCGCGCCGGGTGGCGAAGTCATCGGGTCTCGGCGCGCAGCGCATCGATCCATCTCCTCACGGTGTCGGTGTCGGAGCGCGTCTCGGCGGCCAGGAACTCGACGTCCACGTCCTCGAGCGGCCGCGTCGCGGCAGACAGCGCGCGCTCGACGTACGAGCGCCGCAGCCGCTCGAGGTCCACCTCCTCGGCGCGGATCTGCTCGGGCCGCTCGGGGATCACGATCGAGGCGCCGGGCCGGCTGTCGCGGGGATCGCCCCGTTGGACGCGGATTCCCATGCGCTGCGCCAGCTCGAGCTGCGCCGCCGG
>JASJBO010000213.1 GCA_030066475.1 Myxococcota bacterium | reverse complement strand
CCCGGCCGCGACGCCGAGGGCGGGCGCCAGCGCGGCGTGCTGCTCGACGCCTACCGGCAGTTCCGCGACTTCGACCCGCGCTGGCTCCAGCTGGTCGAGCCGCTGCGGGCCGAGCGCTTCCTGAAGATCACCAGCTGGATCGCGCGGCGCTGGGACGAGCCGCAGTTCCGCTCGACCTTCCCCCACTTCGGGACGGACACCTACTGGGAGCGCGAGACGCGCGATCTCGAGGAGCAGCTGGCGCGGGTGCGGGGCGACGCGCCGGCGTATCCTCCGCGCCCATGAGCTCCCGCCGCGTCCTGCTGCCGCTCCTCGCCGCGCTCGCCCTGCTCGCGCTGGGCGCCGCCCTCGGGTTCCAGAAGATCCGCACCTTCGACTACTGGTGGCACCTGCGCACCGGCCAGCTGATCGTCGAGACCGGCAGCGTGCCGAGCGCCGATCCCTACACCTACACGGTGCCCGGCGCGCGCTGGATCGACATCCACTGGCTGTTCCAGCTGGGTCTGCACGGACTCCAACGCGTGGCCGGACACGACGGGGTGGTGGTGGCCAAGGTGCTGGCCGTGTGGGGCCTGATCGCGATCCTCGCCACGATCGGGTTCCGGCGCGAGCGCCCCTGGGTGTGCGCGCTGCCACTCGGGCTGATGCTGCTGGTGGCGGGCGACCGCTTCATGCCGCGCCCCGAGCTGCCATCGTTCCTGCTGCTGGCGGGCGTCCTGGCGCTGCTCGACCGCTACGAGCGCAAGGGCGGACGCGGGGTCTACGCGATCGTGGCGCTCCAGCTCCTGTGGGCCAACGTCCACGGCTTGTTCGCGCTCGGCATCGCCGTGTGCGCGATGGCGGTCGCGGCGGAAGTGCTGCGCCCGTTGGTGATGCCGGGAGCGGAGCTCCGGCGCGATCGGGTGCTGCACCTGTCGCTCGTCACTGCGCTCTCGGTCGCCGCGACGGCGATCAATCCGAACGGGATCGACGGGCTGCTCTATCCGATCCAGCAGCTCCAGATGGTGGGTCCCGCGGACGAGCGGGGACTGTTCGGCTCGCTGATCGCGGAGCTGATCCCGCCGCTCTCCAGCGAACGCGCCCTCAACCCCGTCGCGATGACCCTGGTCGGCTCGCTCGCCGTGCTCTCGTTCGGCTCGATCGTGCTGAACTGGCGGCACGCCAGCTCGTTCGACCCGCTGGCCTGGGTGGCCTTCCTGTACCTGGCGCTCGGCGCCCAGCGCAACATCGCGTTGTTCGCGATCGTCGCCGCCGCGGTCGCGATGCGGAACCTGAACGCCTTCCTCGAGCGCAACCCGCTGCCGTCCGGGGCGCACGTGGCCGCGACCGGGCTCGTTGCCGCCGGGCTCTCGCTCGGCGCCTGGGACGTGGCCAGCGACCGCTTCTTCTTCCGGATCGGCTCGTTCCGCGAGGCGGGACTCGGTCCCTTCGACTTCTACTACCCGGTCGGCGCGACCGCCTGGATCGAGCGCGAGCGCCCACCCGGTCCGATCTGTCACCACATGGCGGACGGTGGCTACCTGATCCACGAGCTGTGGCCCGACTACCCGGTGATGGTCGACGGCCGCCTCGAGGTCTTCGGCCCCGAGACCTTCGCCGGGCTCCAGGTCGCGAGCACCGACCGCTTCCGCGAGCTCGACGCCGAGCACCAGTTCGGCGTCGTCGTCGTCCACTACAGCCTGCTCGAGTCGCGCGACTTCCTCTACTGGCTCTACTACAACCCCAACTGGCGCATGGTGCACGTGGACGACACCGCCGCCCTGTTCGTGCGCCAGAGCGACGAGCGGCGCTGGCCCGAGGTCGACCTCGACGACCCGGAGCTGTTCCCGCCCCTCGGCGACGGGCCCGGTCCGGGCGACCGGGTGCGGCGCCAGGCGCGGGTGAACTTCTACGCTTCGCTGCGCCGCTACGAGGCTGCGCTGGCGCTGTGGGAGGAGACGCTCGAGCGCTACCCCGACCTGCCCCAGGGACCGGTGATCCACGCCCACCTGCTCCAGCAGACCGGCTTCCCAGCGGCGGCCGAGGCGCTGCTGCGCCGCGAGCTGGAGCGACGCCCCGACGACCCCAAGCTGCTCACGCAGGTCGGCGACCTGCGCCAGGAGGCCGGCGACCCCGAGGCGGCCCGCGCCATGTACGAGCGCGCCCTCGACCTCGAGCCCAACAACGCCTACGCGCTGCTGCGCCTGGGCCTGCTCGCCGAGGCCGACGGCGACCCGGAGACCGCCGCGTACCACTACGCGCGCATCCTGACCACCGCCCCGAGCCCGTCCCATCCGACCGCGGTCGCCGCCCGCTCCCGCCTCGCCCGCCTCGGCGAGCCGAGTCTCTAGGACTTCAGCGGAGTCCTACGGGCTATAGGTGAAGTAGGCGAAGTGGTAGAAGGCGTCGGCCTCCTCGCCGGGCCTCCAGACGCGCAAGCGCAGCAGGACGTCCTGGGCGACACCGGGGTCGATCTGCGCGCCCCAGTCCACG
The DNA here is from genome assembly GCA_030066475.1 of Myxococcota bacterium. The sequence continues at coordinate 15,046 of JASJBO010000213.1, read as the reverse complement.
GCGAGATCCTCGATGGCGCCGAGCCCGGTGAGCTGCTCCTGCCACATCCCGCCCGCATCGCAGGCGTCGATGTCGAGGGTCGGGCAGCGGCCGATGGCCCAGAGCAGCTTGGCGGCGCCGCTCCCGCCCAGGTAGGCGTTCACGAGCACCGTGCCGTAGAGCGGCAGCGTGGCTGCGTTCACGGCGAGCCCCGGCGTCTTCCCATAGCCGTCGACGCCCGGGATGTGCAGGCGCACCGCGATGGGCCGGTAGAGCGGGTCGCCGTAGATGATGCCCGAGTGGCCGCTCGCCGTGAGCAGCAGGCTCTCGCCCAGGGTGCGGCCCTGGAAGAACGCGCCGTAGAAGCGGCGGGCCTCCGAGAACGCGAAGCCGTTGTTGATGTGGTGCGAGGAGCTGCCCCACCAGGCCACTGCGCCGAGTCGGTCGATCGCGTTCGCGGCCCAGTCGCCCCAGGCGGTGAATCCGTGGTCGGGGTCGGCGAAGCTGCCGTTCACGGCGTCGACCAGCTGATCGCCGGTCTGCTCGTCGACCAGCTCGACGCCGTCGAGGTCGATGAAGCCGTGGGCCCCGTCCTGGAGACGCGTGGCGAAGGCCACGTCGATCCGGTCGATCTGCGCCACCTCGCTGTCGAGGACCTGGAACGGGAGCTGCGCGGTGGTCCACGTGAGGTTCGCCGTATCCAGGGCGACCAGCGCCTCCTTCTCCACCAGCGTGGCGCCGTCGTGCAGCCGCAGCAGCACGCGCAGGGAGCCGCCCGGGCTCGCCTGGTTGCGGTGCCGCAGCGTGATGGTGAAGTCGCGCGACCCGCTCACGGCGAGTGCCGGGGCCTGCGTCTCGGCGCGCACCAGGTCGATCGCCAGGTGCTCCGGGCAGGCGACCGTGCTGCCGCCCTCCAGCGTGCACTGGCTCGTGTCCGGGTTCGCGACGTCGTGGTGTCCGACGTGGAGGTAGAGGTCGTCGGTGAAGCGGGCGTCCTGCCAGGCGCCGCCAGTCGCCACCACGGGCGGGGTCTTCTCGACGCTGCCGTTGCTGTCGCCGTTCCAGCCGGGCGGCATGAAGCCGTAGTACTGGACCGGATACGAGCGCACCTGGTGGCCCAGGAAGCCCGGCGCGGCGCCCACGCAGTCGGTGTTGAGCTCCCGGAAGTAGTCCGTCGAGGCGGCGGCACAGGCGTCGCGCTCGGGCTGCGTCGGCAGCATCGAGCACAGCGGCTCGCAGGCGGCGCCTCCCTTGCGCCAGTTCGTCAGGGTGCTGAAGTCGTTGAAGCCCGAGTGCGCGTTGGGACCGGCCATCGAGCCGAGCATGAGGCCCACGTCCACCGCGAGGGGGATCGTGGTCATCGGGCCGCCCGGCAGACCGGCGCGGATCGGATCGTCGCTGCTCGAGCCCGGGTCGGGGCCTTTGGCGAGGACCCAGGTCGTGCCCGCCCGGCAGGTGTCGAAGGGCCACGAGGACTCGGGTGCGCCGAACAGGAAGGGCTCGTAGGTGATGTAGTCGATGCACTCGCTCGCGCGACTCCCGCTCACGTCGCGCAGGAAGGTGAACTGCTTGCCGTTGCGCTCCTCGAGCAGGTTGCCCTGGAAGCCCTGGGACTCCGCGGCCAGCGTGCGGTCGATCAGGTCCAGCGTGCGCGCGGTGTCGATCGCCTCGATCCGCCCGTAGGCCAGGTCGGCGTGGATCGCCGGGTCGAGCGCCGGCGCCGACAGGATCATCACCGAGTTGGCCTGGTCGATCAGGTCGGGAGTCAGATAGGTGGTGGTCGTGATCCCCATCGAGCCGCCGCCGAACAGGTCGATGTCGCGGTAGACCAGGTTGGCCAGGTAGTGGTCGAAGGACGGCTCCTCGAAGTCGGAGGGCCAGGGCGTGCCGTGGAGCCGCGCGGGAATGCCCCGGATCAGCGCCAGGTGGGTGATCTCGGACTCGGCGCGGACCGCATCGATGTTGGAGGTGTTGCAGGGGTCGGGGCGCACCGACTCGTTGATGGTGGCGCAGATGCAGTCCTCGACGATCGTCCGGCGCGCGCCCAGCAGGTGCTCGGGCGTCGCGTAGTGGCCGGTGGGGAGCTCGACCGGGCACAGGTTCGCGGCCGGCACCTGGCGCTGGCTGGCGTAGTACTGCGCAATGGCGAGGGCGTCGGGGCCGGCGTTGGCGTTGTAGACGACCAGCGCCTGGCGCTCCTGGCCCGCCCCCGGGTAGCAGCTGCTCCCGAGCAGCAGCGCAACGAGCGGCGTCGCGAGCAGGGCGCACGCGAGGCGGTGGCGGGCGGGGGTGCTGCAACCCATGTCGCGTGGGCTCCTCGTCAGCAAACGGCTCTGATATCCCGCAAGACCGGCAACTCGTCCCCCACTTTGCTGAACGCAAGGTCAGGAATCCCGATTTCGCTCTGCTCCCCATGTAGAAGGCGCCGCCCACCTCGCGGTCAGCGGCGCCCCCTCCCAGCGACGTCCGTCGGCGGTCAGCTCTGGCGGCGGCCTCCGAGCGCGAGCCCCGCGACGCCCAGGGCCACCAGCAGGAGCGGGGTGGGCTCGGGGACGGCGACCACGTTGAAGACGTGCAGGAACCTCTTGGTGCCGCCGTTGATGTCCAGGCTGGTCTGGCCGGGACCGAACTCGATGCCACAGGTCGCGTTCCCCGCGACCACGACGCACGACCCGAAGACCCTCGCGTTGCTGTTGAAGGCCGTGGGAGCCACGACCGTGGCGCCGCCCAGCTTCTGCTCGTAGGTGCCGCTCACGCTGCCGCCGGTCTGCGACGGGATGTCGAAGCCGTTGGCCGTGGCGTTCGACGAGAGGCCCGTGGCCGTGTACGTGACGTTCGTGAAGACCACCTCGTCCACACCGTTCACCGGGCCGAGCACGTCCAGGAAGGTCGCGGTGGTGATGGTCAGGCTGATGTCCACGGTGGTGTCGGGATTCAGCGTGATCGTGCCCGAGGCCGCATCGAACGCGTTCGGCGGCGGCGCCGGCGGGTCGTACAGGAAGTCCGGTGTCGCGCCGGCGCACTGGAAGCCGAGCTCGCAGATCGCCTGGCCGTCGAGGCCACCGTCCGTGACCGTGAAGACGGTCGCGCTCGCGCCCAGGGGCAACGCCGCGATGCCCAGCAGCAACGCCAACCGGCTCAGCAGCTTCATTCCCATCTCCCCTCTCCTCGACACGCGGAATCCGTCGGGCTCGCCCCCATGGTAGGCAGTGCCTCGCGCCCTAGCCCTAGCTGCGGCGAGAGCGTCGCGCAGCCGCCATCAGTCCGACCAGTCCTCCGCCCACGAGCAGCGCGGTCCCCGGCTCGGGAACCTGGCCATTGAAGAAGAAGTCCCCCTTGACCACGAGGGGGAACGGCTCGGACGAGTTCGGGCCCGGCGGGATGACGCCGATCGTGACGCCGATGAGCGCGATGTTCCCGGTCGCGCTGTTGATGAAGATCTTGCCGCTGGAGGTGTTGGTGTTGAACTGGAAGAAATTGGTGACGAGCGGCACGGGCGGCGGGCCCGAGGAGTTGGTCGCGCTGATCAGGCCGAACACGTTGAGCGTCGTGGTCGAGAACGTGTAGTTGTCCACGGGGGGGCCCGCCAGGTCCAGCACCACGCTGCTCGAGTAGCCCACGTTGGCGGGCCGCAGCGTGGCGTTGTCGATCTGCACCTGGTCGTAGCCGTCGTACGAGCTGGACAGGCTCACGAGGCCCGAGGTCGGCATGGTCAGCACGATGTCGAGCAGGGCGTCGCCCGGGCCCGGATTGGCGAGAGCCGCGTCGAACGTGATCTCGTCCCCGTCGAGCGGGATGTTGGGCACGGTCGCCAACACGGTCGCGCCCGTCGTGGCAGTGACCGTCACCGTTCCGGACGTGAAGAAGTACGTAATCGGAGCGGCCAGTGCGACCGTCGGCAGCAACAGCGCCGCGCCGAGCAACAAGGCCAGCTGGCGCCGTCGGATCCCCTCGAGCATCACTTCCCCTTCCCCCTGGAGCAGTCGCCTGCGCTTCCCGGACGCGACGACCCTCAGCACATACGAGAGCCTGCTCTCCTCGGGAGGAAGCAGGCCCCGAGCGCCGGGCAATCCCGGCCTCCCTTCCCGGTGCTGAAGCAGCTGCAAGTCGCGTTCCTAGCTGCGAAATTCCTTCGTCGAGACGAACTCCTTTGTTTCCAGTCAGTTGGGAGAGTTCCAATACGCCCCCGGGGGCCGCCCGGTCTCGCCGGAGAAAAGTGCTTCCCATGTGAGGGAACACACGTTCCCATCCACCCGCGGAGGAGCGGGGCCGCCAGGCGCCCGTGCTAGCTTGCGCCGGCGTGTCTCCCCCCCGCTGCATGCTGGTCGGCCTGCTGCTCTCGAGCTTCGCCTGCGGGGAAGGGGCGTCGATGCCGGCCACCCCCGCTCCGTTCGCCGAGGCGCCGCGGCTGCTCCTGATCACGGTCGACACGCTGCGGGCGGACCACGTCGGGGTCTACGGCGGTCCAGTCCCCACCCCCGCGATCGACTGGCTCGCGCACAGCGGTGTCTGGCTGGAGGGCGCCTGCACCCCGACCCCGACCACGGGTCCCGCCCACGCCTCGCTCCTCACCGGACTCCACCCCTGGCGCCATGGCGTCCTCGACAACGCGGTCCCGCTCGAGCCCGGGCCGGTCTCGCTGGCGCAGATCGCGCGCGACGCCGGCTTCTCCACCGGTGCCTTCGTCTCCAGCTACGTCCTGCACCGCCGCTTCGGGCTCGATCGCGGCTTCGAGCACTACCACTTCGAGCCGGGCGAGCCCTACTTCTGGCGCGGCAAGTGGCGGCGCGCGTTCTGGACCCGCGGCGCCGCCACGACCGACGCGGCGCTCGTCTGGATCGCCGCGCAGCGCGAGCGCTCGTTCGTGGCCTGGGTCCACTACTTCGACCCGCACTCCCCGTACGCGCCGCCCGCGGGGTTCGAGCGCCCGCCCACCGAGCCGGTGCCGGTCGCCCGGAAGACGCTGCCGCGCGGAATCGGCAGCTTCGCGCGGCTCGCCGACGAGATCCGCGCCTACCGCGGCGAGGTGGCGTACGTGGACGCGCAGATCGGGCAGCTGCTCGAGGGCGTGCGCGCGCTCGGGCTGCTCGACGAGACCGCGGTGGTCCTGACCTCCGACCACGGCGAGGGCCTCGGCGACCACGGCGTGCTCGAGCACGGCCAGCACCTCTACGACGAGCTGGTCCGGGTGCCGCTGATCGTCCGAGCGCCCGGCCTGCCCGCGGGCCGGCGCCTGGCCGGCCCCGCGCAGCTCGAGGATCTGATGCCGACGGCGCTCGCGCTGCTCGGCCTGCCGGTCCCCGATGCCCTCGACGGCCACGACCTCGGCCCCTGGCTGCGCGGCGGCGCGGAGCGCTCGCCCCGCGCCGCCGTGCTGGGGCGCCGCAAGGCCTACCAGGGCCGGCCCGCGCTCTTCTACCAGCGCCGCCATCCCGACAAGTGGATCGGGTCGCCCGACGGTCGCGGCGTCCGCTTCTCGCTCGACGCGGACCCGCGCGAGGCCGAGGGCGAACTCGAGCCCGACCCGCCCGAGCCGCTGCGCGAGGTCGTGGCGACGGCCGGCGCAGCGCCCGACCGGCCGCCCGTTCTGGACGACGAGACGCGTCGGGCGCTCGAGGCGCTGGGCTATCTCGAGGAACGTTAGGTCCGTCGGCGACGGCTACCGGGGGAACGGTCTGCGCGGCAGAAGCCCCCTGCAAGCGCCCGGAGGGCGCGCGCAGTGAGGCGCAGCCGAACGAAGTCCACCAGCTGGCCGCCACCGTCGCGACGGCGCTGCGCTCACCGCCTCGCGCATCAGCGGGCCGTGGCGCGCATGCCGAGCGCGTGTCCGGCGCTGGTCACGAGCTGGTGCACGATCAGCACGATGGCTGCCGAGAGCGCCAGGTGGGCCGCGCGGACGTCGGCGCACAGCCACCAGACCGGCCAGGCGCCGAGCAGCAGGTCGATCTGGTCGAACGCCCAGAAGAGGGGCGCCGCGGGGCCGCACACCGGCGCCCCCGGTGCGACGCCGAGCCGGCGCTTCCACAGGCTGTTGGGCAGCTCGCCCAGCATCGCCGCGCTGCCCACCGCGAGCCCGAAGAGGACGCCGCCTGCGACACCGAGAGGGATCATCGGAAGCTCGATCACGGTGGCCTGCAGCGCCCCGACGGCGGCGCCGCCCAGGCCGACCGCGACGATCCCGCGCCAGGTCTTGTTGCGCCCGAGCAGCGGGCGCCCGCGCCAGGTCGCACCGCGATCGATGGGCCGGGCCAGGGACGCGAGCCAGTCGTACTTGAGGCACAGACCGTGGAACACGGCGCCGCCGAGCAGCGGGAGCAGCAGGTAGGCGGTTTCCCCGAAGAGCGCCAAGGCGCCGAGTCTGGCGGAGCCGCTGGGGCGGGACAACTCGGCCGAGAGCCGGCTCAAGGGCGGGGCCCGGGGCTCCGAAGGAAGGGACGAAGGCCGCGACTGCGGCTCGGGGGAAGAGCGGATGCGAAGCTGGCTCGCGCGCCGGATCGGGCTCGTGATGCTGCTCCTGGCGTTCGGGGCCGCGGACGCGTCGGCCGAGATCTACCGGTGGGTCGACGAGAACGGCACCCCCCACTTCACCGACCAGATCGAGGAAGTGCCCCCCGAGCACCGGCCGCGCACCGGCGACGCCGCCGACGCGACACCGTCGCGCGGCAGCCTCAACGTGGTCGCCGGACTCCACCCGCGCCCGGCCCCCGCTGCACCGATGCCGGGCGCTGCGGCGGCGCCGGCGGGTGGGGCTGCGACGCAGCCGCTGGCCGCGCTCCAGGGCGGCGAGCCCGACTTCGGGGCGCTGCTCTCCGCGGTCGGCGCCGTCTCGAGCGCGGGGATCGCGGCGCTGCTGATCGGCGCGGTGGTGGTGTTCGCGATCTCGCTGCTGCTGCTGGCCGCGTTCCTCAAGCTCGGCTGTCGCGTGTGCGGCCAGGACCCGCCCGCGCTGGGCAAGGCGATGGGCATCTGCGCCGTGCAGATGGTCGCAGGCTTCCTGATCGGGATCGTGCTGGCACTCCTGCTCGGCGTCGGCCCGGCCGATCCCGGCCGCGCGCTCCAGATGCAGGCGCTGAACTTCGGGGTGGGGTTCCTCGCCAACGCCGCCGTGCTGCGCGCCATGCTCTGCGACAGCTTCGGGAAGTCGCTCGTGATCGCGCTCGTGACCATGCTGATCGCGCTCGCCGTGGGCGTGGGGCTCGGACTCGCGGCCGCGCTGCTGGTGGCCGTCTTCGCCTGACCCCGCGCCGCCCGCCCCGGGCTGCGGGGCCGTGGTCAGGTGAAGCAGCCCTCGAGCCGTCGGTCCCCGTCGATGACGGAGAGCAGCGCCTCCAGGCCGTCTCCTTCCGACAGCACCGTGTAGAAGTCGCGCTTGACCGTGGGCGCGATCCGGATCGCCTCGATCCACTCGGCGCGCTCGAAGGGGTCGCGCGCCAGAGCCTCCCAGAACCCGGTGCGGTCGAACAGGCGGCCGATCCGCTCGGGGTCGGTGCGCTCCTGCAGATGGGCGACCAGGTAGGTGGCGGTGCCGACCTGGAGTCCGTGGAGGCGCGGCCGGCGGCTGTGGGCGTCGAGCGCGTGCGAGATCAGGTGCTCGCTGCCGCTCGCCGGCCGCGAAGAGCCGCACACCGCCATGGCGATGCCGTTGAGCATCAGCGCGGTCGCGAGCAGCTGCATCCCGGGCGCGTCGCGCTCGGGCCGCGCCATGAACTGGAACACCGTCGAGTCGGAGAGCAGCGCGGCGAAGTCGTCCACAGGGGTGCCGCGGGCGTGGAAGGCGAGCTTCCAGTCCTCCACCGCCGTGATCTTGGAAGCGAGGTCTCCCACGCCCGACCACCAGAGCAGCGCCGGCGCGCGAAGGCACACCTCGGTATCGACCACGACGCCGTACGGCATGCGCGAGGGCAGGGAACGGCGCTCCCCCGCCACGGTGAGGCTCGCCTGCGGACTGCAGAATCCGTCGTTCGAGAGCGAGGCCGGCAGCGAGAAGTACGGCTTCTGGAGCAGGAAGCCGACGTACTTGGCGACGTCGAGCGCCTTGCCGCCGCCCAGGCCCAGCAAGGCGTCCACGCGGCCCGTGGCCGCGGTGAAGATCCGCTGCGCCTCCTCGAAGCTGTTGTGCCGGACCTCGAGCGCGTCGACGAGCTGGATGCGCTCGTCCTCCAGGCTGCGGAAGGCGCGCTCGACCAGCGCGTCGGGCAGGCCCTCGCTGTGGAGGAGCGCGGCGCGCCGGAACCCGCTGCGCGCCAGGTAGGTGCCGATCCGGTCGAGGGCGCCCGGCTTGATGCGCACCAGGGAGGGGATGTCGAGCGTGCGGAGCCCGTTCACGGGCGGACCCCGCCGGCCCGCGAGACCAGCTGGTGGGCGATCTCGGACCAGGCCTCGTAGCGCACGAAGGCGTGGCCCCCCGCCTCGAGGTGGTCGGCCAGCCAGCCCCGGGCGAAGCGCCGCTCCGCGGGAACCTGCAGCGCCGGCGCGACGTCCGGCCGGCCGTCCCCGGCGAAGGCCACGGTCGCTCCGTGGCGCAGCCGGTCCTCGACGACCGCGCGCTTGCTGATGCCCGTCTCGGGGTCGAAGTAGGGGGAGTCCGACGGCGGCTCCAGGGTCAGCCCGCGAGCGGGATCGAAGTGGCCCGGGTTGCTGAAGACCGTCACGGCGACCCCGGCGCGGGCCAGCAGCCGATCGATGTACCAACGACAGCCGTTCGAGACGACGACCACCTCCCAGCCCGCGGCGCGCAGGCGCCCGACCGCCGTCCCCAGCGCGGGGTCGATGGCCATGGCCTGCATCACGGCGTCGAGCGCCGCCTCGTCGGCCCGGATGCGCCCGAAGATGCGGCGCAGCGCCTCGAAGTGCGAGATCTCGCCGGCCGTGTAGCGGTGCCACGGCTCCAGGTCGGCAGGGGAGAGCAGCATCTCCACGAGTCGCGAGTAGAAGTCGTGGCGCGTGATGGTCCCGTCGAAGTCGCTGATCAGCACCCTCGCGCCCGCTTCCGTCTGCGCCACGCGCCCAGGGTAGCCTGCGCGCGGCGGACGGACTGGTATCCTCCCCGTGGACGCTCTCGGGACCGCCGTCGTCCCACCCGTCAGGAGGACAGCATGCTCGGCTACGCCACGATCGGCACCAGCGACATGGACCGCGCCGTCGCCTTCTACGACGCGCTGCTCGCCGAGATCGGCGCGCGCCAGCTCTTCGGCATGGACCGCATCAAGTTCTACGGCACGGCGATGGACCAGGCGATGCTGGCTGTGTGCATCCCCTACGACGAGAAGCCGCACGAGGTCGGCAACGGGCAGATGGTGGCGATCCCCGGTGGCTCGCGGGAAGGCGTCGACAAGCTCTACGCGAAGGCGCGCGAGCTGGGCGCGACCGACGAGGGCGAGCCCGGAGAGCGCATGCCGGTCTTCTACGGCGCGTACGTGCGCGACCTCGACGGCAACAAGCTCTGCTTCTTCGACATGAAGATGGGCTGAGCGCGGTGGCGGCTGGCCGCCGCCCGCGCTTTGGTACCCTCCCCGTCATGGGGGGACGGCAGCGGCGCTCGATCGTCGTGGCGCTCGTGCTCGGTCTGGCGCTGGCCGGCGCGGGACGCGCGCCTGCGGTCGGACAGCCGGAGCGCTTCGCGACCGTGGTGCTCGACGCCGGCCACGGCGGCGAGGACCACGGCGCGCGCGGGCCGGGCGGCCTGCTCGAGAAGAAGCTCGTGCTCGACCTCGTGCGGCGCGTGCAGGAGAAGCTCGAGGCGGCCGACCTGCGCGTGGTGCAGACCCGTACCAGCGACGAGTTCGTGCCGCTCGAGCGCCGCACCGCGATCGCCAACGACGCGCGCGCCGATCTGTTCGTCTCGATCCACGCGAACGCGGCGCGGGCCCGCAGCGCCCGCGGCGTGGAGACCTACTTCCTGTCGCTCGAGGCGAGCGACGAGGCGGCGCGGCAGGTCGCACAGCTCGAGAACGCCGCCTTCGGCGCGGCCGCCGCCCGGGTGGCGCGCGGCGACGATCCGCTCGCCTCGATCCTGGGCGACCTGATGGCCTCCGAGCAGATGCACGAGTCGGCCGAGTTCGCCCGCCTGGTGCAGGGCGAGCTGGCGTCGCTCCACCCCGACACCTCGCGCGGCGTCAAGCAGGCGCCCTTCGTGGTGCTGATGGGGCTCCAGATGCCCGCCTCGCTGGTGGAGGTGGGCTTCATCACCAACTCCGACGAGGAGCGCCGGCTGCGCAAGAACGCGCACCGCGACCGGGTGGCCGGGGCCATCGCCCGGGCGGTGCTCGAGTTCGGGCGCCGCTACGATGCGCGGCGGGGCGTGGCCGAGCGCTGAGCGCCCCGGGGAGGTGACGGTGCGGCGGAGCGACGGTCGCGGTCCCGAAGATCTGCGTCCCCTGAGCCTGCGGGTGGACTTCACCGAGAACCCGCTGGCCTCGGTGCTGTGCGAGATGGGGCGCACGCGCGTGCTGTGCACGGTGAGCGAGGACCTCTCGGTGCCGCGCTTCCTGCAGGGCACCGGACGCGGCTGGGTCACCGCCGAGTACTCGATGCTGCCGGCCTCCACCGACCGGCGTACCGAGCGCGAGTCGTCGCGCGGCCGCCCGTCGGGGCGCACCCAGGAGATCCAGCGGCTGATCGGCCGCAGCCTGCGCGCCGTGGTCGGGCTCGACGGGCTCGGCGAGCGCACGCTCTGGGTCGACTGCGACGTGCTCCAGGCCGACGGCGGCACGCGCACTGCCTCGATCACGGGGGCCTACACCGCGCTGGCGATCGGCCTCGAGCGCCTGTGCGCGCGCGGCGCGCTCGAGCGCGTGCCGCTGCTCGACTCGGTGGCGGCCGTATCGGTCGGACTCGTCGACGGCTGCATCGTGCTCGACCTGCCCTACGAGGAGGACTCGCGCGCCGAGGTCGACATGAACATCGTCGCCACCGGGCGCGGGCGCTTCGTCGAGGTCCAGGGCACCGCCGAGAACGGCACCTTCGGCGCCGACCAGCTCGGCGAGATGACGCGGATCGCCCTGGCCGGCATCGCGGAGCTCTCGAAGCAGCAGCGCGAGGCCGTGGCGCGGGCCGGCACGGAGCCGTGAGCGCGGAGCGGCCGGAGGTCGTCCTCGCCAGCGGCAATCCCGGCAAGCTGCGCGAGGTGCGCGCCATCCTCGCGGCGCTGCCGATCCGACTGGTCGGGCTCGAGGCGTGCCCCGGCGTGGTGATGCCCGAAGAGGGAGACGACTACGAGGCGAACGCCGTGGCCAAGGCGCGCACCGCGGCGCAGACCTCGGGGCGCGTGGCGCTCGGCGACGACTCGGGGCTCGAGGTCGACGCGCTCGGCGGTGCGCCCGGGCCGCGCTCGGCGCGCTACGGCGGGCCCGGTCTCGACGACGCGGGCCGCACGGCGCGCCTGCTCGCCGAGCTCGAGGGGGTGCCCACGGCGCAGCGCGGCGCCCGCTTCGTGTGCGTGGCCGCGCTCGCCGCGCCGGACGGCCGCGTCGCGGTGGCGCGCGGCGAGTGCGTCGGACGCATCGCCGAGGCGCCCAGCGGTGCGGGCGGCTTCGGCTACGACCCCGTCTTCCAGATCGAGGCGCACGGCTGCACCATGGCCGAGCTCCCGGCGGCCGCCAAGCACGCGATCTCGCACCGCGGCCACGCCTTCCGCGCGCTCGCGGACGAGCTGCTCGCGGTGCTCGGCTAGCACTCGAACAGCGCCCGAAGCTCCCCCGCAAGCGCCGAAGGCGCGCGCAGCGAGCCGTAGGCGAGCGAAGTCCATCAGGCCGTCGTCGCCCAGCAACGAGCCCCTGGACGGCACCCCGCAAGCGCCCGAAGGGCGCGCGCAGCGAGCCGCAGGCGAGCGAAGTCCATCAAGACGCCGCCGCGCCGGCAACGCGTCCCGCTGCCGGCACCCCGGCAAGCGCCCGAAGGGCGCGCGCAGCGAGCCGCAGGCGAGCGAAGTCCAGGAATTGACTCAGCTCATCGCGGCCAGCAGCGTGGAGACGCCGGCGCCGAGGCCCGCCGCGCTGAGCGCCAGCGGGAGCTGGGTCTTCACGTGATCCATCAGGTCGCAGCCGGTGAACATGCTCGACAGGATCGTGGTGTCGGAGATCGGCGAGCACTGGTCGCCGAATACCGCGCCACCGAGCACCGCACCGAAGCAGACGTGCACGAAGAACGGGTCGGGGTTGAGCGCCCAGGCCAGCGGCATCGCCACCGGGAACACCACGGCGTAGGTGCCCCACGAGGTGCCCGTGGAGAACGCGATGCCCATGCACAACAGCGAGAGCAGGGCGGGGAGCGCCACCACCGGAAGCTGATCGCCGAGCAGCGTGACCACGTAGGCCGCCGTGTGCAGCTCGCGGGCGACGCTGCCCAGGGTCACCGCGAGGCCCAGGACGATGGCGCCGATCGTCATGCCGCGGCAGCCCGACACGAACCCGTCGAGCACCTCGGACAGCGGCATGCCCCGAACGCGCGCCAGCACCATCCCCGTGAGCGTGGCGGAGAGGAAGGCCTCGTTGATCTTGTAGCTGCCGAACAGCACGAAGGGCCCGATGGCGACCCCCAGCAGCACCCCGAGCGGCAGCAGGAAGTCCGCCAGGCTCGGCTGGTAGCTGTGGCTCTCGGAGCTGCCGGGGATGTCCTGGAGCAGCAGCGGCTGCGCGTTCGGGCCGTCGAGGGCGCCCGTCTCCCGCGCGCGGGCGCGGGCGCGGGCCATCTGGCCGCCCACCCAGGGCAGGGCGCCGAGCCCGAAGAGCAGGGTGCCGAGCAGCGCGAAGAGCGCGTAGAAGTTGAACGGCACCGACGCCAGGAAGAAGCTCAGCGCGGTCGCCTCGTCCGGCAGGATCGGGATGGTGCCGGCCACGAGTCCCGCCACGAAGGCGGGCCAGGCGTTGAACGGGATCACGGTCGCGACGGGCGAGGCGGTCGAGTCGACCACGTAGGAGAGCTCCTCGTGGCTCACCCGGTGTGCGTCGTTGACGGGCTTCACCGTGGTGCCGGTGAGCACGGTGCTGACCGTGCCGCCCTGGTGGAAGACGATGCCGATCAGCCAGCTGAAGAACATCGCCGAGCGCGGACCCCGGGCCAGCCGGCCGCCCACCGTCTCCGCGAAGTGGCGCGCGCCGCCGGTCTTCTCCCACAGGCCGACCAGGCCGCCCAGGCACCACAGGTAGATCAGCAGGATCTGGGCGAAGCCCTTGGTGCCCACGGCCGGGAGCAGCAGCCGCTCGACCACGTTCAGGTCGGCCCACTCACCACTCTGGAGCGCGAGGACGACCGCACCGGTGAGGATGCCCGCGAACAGCGCAGCGATCACCTGGCGCGTGGCGAACGCGAGCACGATCGCCACCACCGCGGGCAGCAGCGAGAGTGCGCTGGGCTCGAACTCCACCCCCATGGCCGCATACTAACGGAGGGTACAGGCGGCGAAACCTCGCCGCTTCAGCGGGGCGTTCGGGGTCGGTCTGCTGCCGGGGCTCGCCTTGGTCGGCTTCGCGCTGTGGTCGGCGCCGCGCAGTCCGCGGCTGGCCGGCGCGCTCGGGGTGGCGGGCGAGCTGTCCGATGGACGACGCCCGCCACTGGCTGCGCGGCCACGCGCCCGCCCCTCTGGCCGGCGTTGCCGTCTTGCTGCCGCTGGTGGTGCTGCTGACGCGCCCGCCGCATCGCGCTGCGCCGAGCCTCCCGTTACCTTCTCCCGGTCATGGACCGCCTCACCCTCCTCACCTGGCCCACGCTCCCCTTCAAGCAGCTCTGCCGCGTTCCCCAGCGGCTCGAGGGCGTCACCGACCGGGGCGAGGAGGTGGCGCCCCGCGACGTCGGCCTGGGACGCGACGCCGTCGAGCGCATCTGGCGCGCCGCCGAGGTGCTCTACCAGACCGGCCTGCACCCCGCGGTGCAGCTCCAGATCCGGCACCGCGGGGCGATCGTCATCGACCGCGCGCTGGGCCACGCCTCGGGCAACGCGCCGGGTGAGCGCAGCGTCGCTCCAGTGCCCGCGACCACCGCCACGCCGTTCCTGATCTACTCGGCCTCGAAGGCGGTCACCGCGATGGTCGTCCACCTGCTCGACGACCGCGGGGCGCTGCACGTGGACGATCTGGTCTGCGACTACCTGCCCGAGTTCCGCCGTCCCGGCAAGGACCAGATCACCATCGCGCACGTGCTGTGCCACCGCGCCGGCATCCCGTCGATCCCGCGCGGCGCGATGGACCTCGACCTGCTCGAGCGCCCCAGCGAGATCGTCGGGCTGCTGGCCGAGGCGCCGCTGCTCAGTCGGCCTGGGCGCCGGCTCGCCTATCACGCCGTGACCGGTGGCTTCGTGCTCGCCGAGGTGGTGCGGAAGGCCACGGGGCAGTCGATCCGCGAGGTGCTGACCAAGGAGATCCGCGAGCCGCTCGGGCTGCGCTGGATGAACTACGGCGTGGCGGCGGATGACCTTCCCGCCGTGGGTCGCGACGCCCTCACGGGCCTGCCGCCGTTCCCGCCGATCGCGCAGCTGTTCGGGCGCATCCTCGGGGTGCCGGCCGACGAGGTGGTCGATCTCGCCATGGACCCGCGCTTCCTGACCGGGGTGATCCCGGCCGCGAACGTGGTCACGACGGCGCACGACCTGTGCAGCTTCTACGAGTGTCTGCTCCGCGAGGGTGAGCTGGACGGCGTGCGCGTGTTCGAGCCGCGCACGGTGCACCGCGCCACCGCCGAGCAGAGCTACTGGGAGGCCGACCTCACGCTCGGCGCGCCGATCCGCTACGGGCTGGGCTTCATGCTCGGGGCGACCTTCCTGCCGCTGTTCGGGCCGGACGCGCCGCACGCCTACGGCCACTTCGGCTTCACCAACATCGCCTCGTGGGCCGACCCCGAGCGCGAGCTGTCCGGCGCGCTGATCGCGAGCGGCAAGCCCTTCTTGACGGTCGAGATGGTGCGCTTCTACCAGGTGCTGATGGCCGCCGCGCGCGAGATCCCGAAGACGCGAGTCCAGTAGGTGGACTTCGCTCGCCTACGGCTCGCTGCGCGCTCCGCCGCCCCGAGCGGCGGCTCCGCTTGCGTGGACTTCGCTCGCCTACGGCTCGCTGCGCGCTCCGCCGCCCCGAGCGGC
>JASJBO010000017.1 GCA_030066475.1 Myxococcota bacterium | reverse complement strand
TCGGTCTCGAAGCTGGCGAGGTCGCGGTTGTTGATGCCGACCAGATCCGCGCCGCAGCCGATGGCGATCTCGAGCTCCGCCTCGTCGTGCACCTCCACCAGCACGTCCAGGCCCAGCCACGCCGCCTGCTCGCGCAGCGCGCGGAGCTGCGCCGGCTCGAGGGCGCGCACGATCAGCAGGATCGCGTCGGCACCGTGGGCCCGCGACTCGTCCACCTGGTACGGGTCGACGACGAAGTCCTTGCGCAGCAGCGGCAGCGTCACGGCGGCACGCACCTTCTCGAGCAGCGCCAGCTCGCCGCCGAAGTAGCGCGAGTCCGTCAGCACGGAGAGGGCGGCGGCGCCGCCCTCCTGGTAGGCGCGCGCGCAGGCGAGCGGGTCGAGGTCGGGCCGGATCTCGCCGCGGCTGGGCGAGCGGCGCTTGAGCTCGGCGATCACGCGCGGACGCGGGCCGGCGGCGAGCGCGGCCAGGAAGCCGCGCGGCGACGAGTCGGTCGACTCGGCGCGCGCCCGCATCTCGGCGGGCGGAACCAGCGCCTTGGCCGCCTCCACCTCGCGCCGCGTGTTCTCCAGGATCTCGGCGAGGATGCTCACCGCTCGGGTCTCCGATTCTCCGACTCGCCGGCGGCCCGGCTGGCGGCTCGCAGCGCCTCGAGCCGGTCCAGCGCCGCGCCCGAGTCGAGGCTCTCGCACGCGCGCGCGAGCCCCGCCTCGAGATCCGACACCGCGCCGGCCACCCAGAGCGCCGCGGCGGCGTTGAGCGAGACGATATCGCGGCAGGGCCCGGTCTCGCCCTTCAGCACCGCCGCCACGATCTCGGCGTTCCGGGCGGCGTCGCCGCCGGCCAGGTCGGCCGGCTCCGCGCGCGGGATGCCGAGGTCGCGGGGCTCGACGGTGAGCGGCTCGATCCGGCCCTCCACCAGCCGGGCGGCGTCGCTCGGCGCCGTGGTGGTCAGCTCGTCCAGGCCGTCGCGGCCGTGGACCACCAGGGCCGCCTCGCCGCCCAGCTCGCCCAGCGCGCGGGCCAGCGGCTCCACCAGCGCCCGGTCGTAGACCCCGACGAGCTGCCGCCGCACGCCGGTCGGGTTCAGCAGCGGGCCCAGGCAGTTCATCATGGTCCGGATGCCGAGCGCCTGGCGTACGGGCGCCACGTAGCGCATGGCGGGGTGCGCGCGCCGGGCGTACAGGAAGCCGATCCCGACCTCCTGCACCAGGGCGGCGGCCCGCTCGACCGGGAGGTCGGCGCACACCCCGAGCGCCTCGAGCACGTCGTAGCTCCCGGTGCGGCTCGAGGCGGCCCGGTTGCCGTGCTTCGCAACCGGCACCCCCGCTCCCGCCACGACGAAGGCGGCGGCGGTGGAGACGTTGAAGGTCCCGGCCCCGTCGCCGCCCGTGCCGCAGGTATCCACCGCGCGGGGATCGGTGAGCGGCACGGTGGTGGCGCGGGCGCGCAACGCGCGCGCGGCCGCCACGATCTCGCCCACGCTCTCGCCCTTCGCGCGCAGGGCCACCAGCAGGCCCGCGATCGCGGCGGGCTCCGCGGCGCCGTCCATGATCTCGCCGAAGGCCGCCTCGAGCAGCGCGGCCGGCACCTCGTCGCCGCGGACGGCGGTCTCGAGCGCCTCGCGCAGACTCATGCCGCGGCCCGGCTGCGACAGCGCGCCAGGAAGCGCGCCGCGATCGCCGCCCCGTGCTCCGACAGCACCGACTCGGGATGGAACTGCACGCCTTCGGCCGGCAGGGTGCGATGGCGCAGGGCCATCACCTCGCCGTCCGGGCCGCGCGCGGTGACCTCGAGGGCGGCCGGCCAGCGCGCCTCGTCCACCACCAGCGAGTGGTAGACGGTGGCCTCGAACGGCGACGGCAGCCCGACGAGCAGACCGGCCCCGCCGTGCTCGATCGCCGCCGTGCGCCCGTGCCGCAGCCGCGGCGCGCGCCGCACGCGCCCCCCGAACGCGGCCGCGATCGCCTGGTGCCCCAGACACACCCCCCACACCGGGACGCCGGCGCGGGCGAACGCGGCGACCGCCGCAACGCTCACCCCGGCGCTCTCCGGCGCGCCGGGCCCGGGCGAGACGACCACGCCGGCCGGCCGGCGCGCCAGCAGCGCGGCCAGCGGCGCCGCGTCGTTCCGCACCACCGCCGCCTCGGCCCCGAGCTGGCCCAGCAGCTGGACGAGGTTCCAGGTGAAGGAGTCGTAGTTGTCGAGCACGAGCACGGGAACGGACACGACGGGTCCCGGCGGGCGGCTGATTTCTTCAACGAATTCGTGTTGTTATCAAAGCACTCAGAGAACGTCAACGAGCGCGCCGAAGCCGCGCGGGGTGCCGAACGGTCGCGTGTCGTCGTTGCCCAGGCCGAGCAGGGTGTACGAGAAGGTGACATTGGTGCCGCGGTTGCGGTCGTCCGAGACCGCGAGGCGCACCGCCCAGCAGTCGCACTGCGAGACGTACTCGACGCCCCACTCGTTCACCAGGGCCAGCGTCTCCTTGAAGCTGAAGCTCCCGTTGTAGGTGAACGCCCAGCTCTTCGTCAGCTGCATGCGCACCACGGCCGAGAGCTGGTTGACCCGGTCGAAGCCCTCGCGAACGCCGTTGAGGCGCCTGGGGCCGAAGCTGAACTTCTCGAACACCCGGGGCAGGTCGCGGATGAAGCGGTAGCGCACGCCGAACAGGTGCCCCTGCTCGTGAGACCAGCCGAAGTTGAACAGTCCGTCGGAGAACTGACTGCGGCCGACGTCGTAGGCGGCGTGGAAGCGAGCCTGGATCGCCGGCAGCGGGCTCAAGCGCCCCTGGAGCAGCACCAGGCCGAACTCGTTGTCGAGCATGTCGTACTCGCTGATCAACTCGACCTCGCCGGCGAGCAATCCGAGTGCGCCGCGCAGGAAGCGATTCTTGAGTCCGAAGACCAGCGAGCTCGTCTTCGGGATCCGGTCGGAGGGGTCGAGCGTGCGGTTGTCGAGGTCGAGGAGCCGCAGGCGCTTCTGCGGCACCGCCGTCTCGGGCACCAGCAGGGGATTCTCGTTCTGGCCCGCCTGCGAGATCACCACCCAGCCGAAGAACGGCTCCATCAGGTGAGTCGTCTCGCCAATGCCGAACGGCAGATCGGACGTGCCGGCGAACTCCGTGCGCAGCTCGGCCCGGCCCGTGAACAGGCTCCGGGTCTCGTGGTTGCCGTACTTCGTGTCGTAGTAGGTGCCCGAGTAGCCGGCCTCCGGAAAGAACTCGATCCGGTCGAACAGGCGCAGGGGATAGGACAGGCGCGGGTTCACCAGGATGCGATGCCCGCGATCGGCGAGTGGCTCGCCCTCCTGGTAGCGGCCGTCGCCCTCGGTGTCGAGGTTGTCCTTGTGCGGGTCGGTGTCGAGATCGCCGACGCGTTGCTTGTTCGAGATGCGCTCGCGGGCGTTCTCGACCCCGTCGGCGCCCACGTCGAAGAAGCGGTTCCCGACGTTGAAGGACGCGGAGATCTCGCCCTCCTGGTCCTTGAGGGGCTCGAAGTACGCGTAGCGGAACAGGGTGCTGGCCATCAGGCCGCCGAGGACCGGCACCTCTTCGGTGAACGGCAGGGCCCCGGGCAGCGCGTTGACGTGGATGTCGGGCGTGCGCTGCGAGATGACGTCGTCGCGGTCGTTGTCCTGCGGATTCGAGATGTCGTCGCGGAACTGAACGCCGGGCGTCACCGCCACCCGCCCGCCCTCGCCGAAGTGACGCCAGGCGAAGCCGTTCGAGACGATGTAGCGGTCGCGCCGGTAGCGCGAGAAGTCGCTGAAGTCGAACGCATACTCGTTGTCCGAGGTGGCAGCCGCGTCGACGCGCAGGTGGACGTCCCAGGGCGCGTCGTGGAAGTGCCGCGCGCTCCCCGCCCAGCGGTCGTTGTCGTAGCGGTCGAAGTCCCGGTCGCGGATGAAGGAGCCGTAGAGCTCGCCGCGACCGGTCTCGCCGAAGACGTACTCGATGTCCGTCGCGGGCTTCCAGCCGCGCTTCTCCAGCCATTCCATCTTCGTCAGCACGTTCACGTTGTCGCGCGCGGCCCAGAAGAACGGCAGGCCCACCTCGAAGCCGCTGCGGCTCGAGCGCGAGAAGGTCGGGAACAGGAAGCCGGTCGAGCGCTCGGTCTTGAGCGGCAGGATCGCGCGCGGGCTCCACAGCACCGGGGTGTCCAGAACGTGGAGGCTGGCGTTCTTCGCCTTCGCGTAGCCCTCGACCTCGACGTCGGTATGGTCGGCCTCGAGCCGCCACGGGTCGCGATCGTCGGGATCGGGACAGCGGCAGCTGGTGAAGCTCCCGTCCTCGATCTCGTAGGTCCTCTCGCCGGTCCGGCGCACCTCGCCGCCGGTGAGGAGGTAGGCGCTGTCGCCCGACTCCAGCGTGCCGTCGAAGGCCACGCCGAGATTCGTGTCGACCTGGAACTGGACGAAGTCGGCGCGCATCACGTCGCCCTCGTCCACCACCTCGACGTTGCCGCTGGCCACGCCCAGGCGCGTGCGGTTGGAGAACAGCACGCGATCGGCGGTCAGGACGCGGTCGGGCTGCGTGATCACCACGTTGCCGCGCCCGATGTAGACCTCGCGCGCGGACTCGAACTCCATCTCGTCCGCCGTCACCCGGAACGCCCCGCGGATGCGCAGCGGCTCCTCGACGGCGGCGTCGGGCGAGGACTGCGCGGCGGCGGGAGCCGCTGCGGCGAGCAGCCACAGCGACAGGGCCGTCGCGGCGCCGGGGGCGCAGCCACGGCGGCGCGTCGCGCGGTGCGGACGCCGGATCGCGCGCCGAATGGCCGATTCCCCCCTGCCCGGCATGGGCGCGAGCGAGGCTACCGGTGGGGGATGGGGCGGTCAACGACGAGCGGCGGCGGCGCGGCGCGCGTCCTCGGCGCCGCTCAGGCAGCCCGAGAGGGCCTCGGGATCGGGCAACAGCAGGGCGTCGTCGACCAGGCGGATCAGCTTGCGGTCGAACAACACCTGGAGGCCGCTGTGGGCCTCCCGCAGCGTGAGGCCGGAGCCGGCCGCGAGCGCCCGCAGCGAGGTGAGCGCGCGGGCCCCCTCGCTGGCCGGCTCGGCTTCGCGCAGCAGGCTGCGCACCAGCGGGCGCACCAGATCGTCCATGCCCAGGACGCCCAGGCGCCGCTCCAGATCGGCGACACGCGCGGCGAGCCGTTCGACGATGCACACCGTGATCTGCGGACACGCGAGAAACATCTCCTCGAAGCTCGCGCGGTCCACCTCCACGACGACCGCGTCGCTGGCCGCCAGGGCGCGCGCCGTGCGCGGACGCCCGGCCAGCGCGTCGGCCTCGCCCACCGGATCGCCCGGCCCCAGCCGCGCCACCAGGCGCCCCACGTCGCTGGCGCGACGCGCGCCCCCGTCGGGCTGCGCCACGACCACTTCGCCGCGGCGCACGACGAAGAACGAGTCGCTCGCATCGCCGGTCTCGAACAGCACCTCGCCCGCGACCAGCTGCCGCTCGAACGCGCGGCGCAGCTCGGCCTCGTCGCCCTGGCCCTGCTTCGGCTGCTTCCCCACGCTCGCCGTTTCGACCGGCGGGAGACGGACCTTGAGCCGCCGCCGGCTCAGCGCGCGGCCGCGGCCCCGGGCACGCGGCCCGAGGCCACCGCGACCACCTGCTCGAGCTCCTCGGGGCTGATCACGCCCACGTGGATGGCGTCGAGCTCGCCCGCAGGCGTCACCACGGCCAGAGCCGGGAAGCCGGGCGCGCCGTAGCGCCGCGCCAGCGCCTCGTCTCCGAGCAGCACCGGGTAGGCGATCTCGTGCTCGCGCGCGAAGGGCTCGACCACCTCGAGCCCCTCCGCGTCGACCGAGACCCCCAGCACGGTCACCCCATCGTCCGCGTGCGCGGCGTGGAACGCGTTGAGCACCGGGATCTGGCGGATGCAGGGGTGGCACCAGGTCGCCCAGAAGTCGATCACCACGGTGCGGCCGGCCAGATCGGAGAGCGACACCGTGTTGCCCTCGAGGTCGGGCAGGCTGAAGCCCGGCGCCGGCTCCCCGCCACCGTCCACCTCGGCCGCCGGACCGCAGCCGATCGCCGCCAGCAGCACGAGGGCCGCCAGGAGCCGCGCGCCCGCGCACCTCACAGGAGCGCCTCCTCGAGGCTCACCACCAGCTCTTCCAGGAAGCCGAAGTACGAGTTGAGCCGCGTGAGCTGGTCGGTGAGGACGAGCAGGCCGACGCCGACCAGCAGCAGGCCGGTCGCCAGCTCGATCTTCCCGAAGTGCTGGCGCAGCCGGCCCAGCGTGCGCAGGAAGCGCTCGAGGCTCCAGGCGGCGAGCAGGAACGGGATCGCCAGGCCGAGCGAGTAGACCGACAGCAGGCCCACCCCCTGGAGCAGGGTGTCGTGGCCGCCGGCCAGGGTCAGGATGCCGCCCAGGATCGGTCCCACGCACGGCGTCCAGCCGAAGGCGAAGGCGGCCCCCACCAGGGCCGTCCCCAGTGGCCCGGTCGGGTGCTGGCCGATCTCGAAGCGCTTCTCCCGGTACAGCAGCGGAATGCGCAGCAGGCCGGCGACGTGGAGACCCATCACCACGATCACGAGTCCGGCGAGCTGGGTGACGCCGATCTCGAACCCGCCCAGCTCGATGCGCCAGGTGCGCAGCACCCGCCCGAGCGCGGTCGCCGAGGCACCCAGCACGATGAAGACGGCCGAGAAGCCCAGCACGAAGCCGAGCGAAGCCAGCATGACCTTGCGGCGCAGGGCGACCTCGCCGGCGCGCTCCCTCATGTCCTCGACGGAGACCCCGGAGACCAGCGACAGGTAGGCGGGCATCAGCGGCAGGACGCAGGGCGACAGCACAGACAGCAGGCCCGCCGCGAAGGCCGTCACCAGCGTGCTGGCTGCTCCCGGATCGCCCATCTCCGCTCCAAGGCCCGGCCCGGCCGGCCCGCTGCCAGCCCCGGTCCGCCTACCAGTCTGCCGCCGTCTGGCGCAGCGCCTGGTCCTCCGGCGGCCGCCCGACGAATTCGAGCGACTGCTCGCCCCGCAGATGGCTCGGCGTGATCACGTAGTCGCCGCGCACGGCCGCGTTCAGGATCGGCCCGGCCACGTCTCCGTCGCCCCCGGAGAGCACCCAGGACAGCCCGGCCACGGTCGAGCCCACCACCGCGTAGACGATCTTCACGGGCCCGTAGACCAGGCTGAAGATCGCCGAGCCGGCGCCGAGCCCCGCCTCGGAAGCCGTGTTGGCTCGCGCGGGAGCGGCCTGGGTCAGAGCGAGGGCCACCACGGCGGCCACGGCCACGCCGCGGAGCCGGCGCTGCAACGATGCGGATCGGATCTTCACGGATTCACCTCTCGCGTTGCGGCAGGCCGAAGCCCACCTGTCCCCCGCCCGGGAGTGTGCCCCCCCCCACAGCCTCCGCAAGCCACACCGCCTGGAGGGGGACGTTGGTTAAGAAAGTCAAGAAACGCCCTGCGGGGAGTTACTTCACTTTCTCAACCAACGTCCCCGTCCCTGCTCAGAAGGTGCCGGTGGTGTCGAGGAGGATGGTGACGGGGCCGTCGTTGAGGAGTTCGACGTCCATCATGGCGCGGAAGCGGCCGGTCACGACGGCGGCGCCCAGGGAGCGGGCCTCGGCGCAGAGGGCCTCGACGAGCGGCTCGGCCTGCTCGGGCGGTGCGGCTGCGACGTAGGACGGGCGCCGCCCCTTGCGCGCATCCCCGAACAGCGTGAACTGCGAGACGACGCCCAGCGTCGCGCCGGCGTCGAGCAGCGAGGCGTTCATGCGCCCATCGGGGTCCGGGAAGACCCGCAGGTGCACCAGCTTGCGGGCCAGCTCCCGCGCGGCGGCCGCATCGTCCTCGCGACCCACGCCGACCAGGGCGAGCAGCCCGACGCCCATCTCGCCGACCGTCTCGCCGTCGACCGAGACGCGGGCGCGACGCACGCGCTGGGCGACGGCCCGCACCGCCCTACGGACGCTCCTGGTGGGCGAAGCGGCCCCGGTAGGCCGCGGCACCCTCGGTCCGCATCAGCACGATCTGGCACAGCCGGACGCCCGCGTGGATCTCGAGCGGGTGCCCGGCGACGTTGCTCATCTCGAGCACCTGACGGTTCGACACGCCCGGCTGCACGAACGCAGAGGTCACGTGGATCATCAGGCCCAGGCGTGCAAACCGGCTGCGCCCCTCGAGAAATCCGCACAGGTCCTGGGGCAGCGTGATGCGTTCGACGGTGATCCCGTGGATCGTCCCTCCCGGTGCGAGGACGTAGGGACGGTCGAGGCTGCGCTCCTCGGTGTGCTCGCGGAAGTCCGACTCGTCGCGGATGGGGATCGCCTCGGCGCCCGGCTGGATCACGCGGATCTGATCGCCGAGCGTGAGGTCGATCGAGGCCGGTCCCACCTGGGCGGCACGATCGAGCGGATCGATCGCCAGACGGCCGGCGTCCAGCTCGGCGAGGATCGCGGTGCGCGTCAGAACGGCCATCGGGCGCGGCATGGTACCGTCTTCGCCCCATGCGCCACCCGTTTCTCGACGTCCCGGTTCCCACCGTGATCGGCCACCGCGGCGCCGCCGGCGAGCTGCCCGAGAACACCCTCACCAGCTTCGAGCGAGCGCTCGCGCGCGGCGCGCACATCCTCGAGACCGACGCCCACGTCACGCGCGACGGCGCCCTGGTGCTGATCCACGACGACGTGCTGGAGCGCACCACGAACGGCGTCGGTCGGGTGGCGGACATCGAGCTCTCGGAGCTCCGCCGTCTGGACGCCGGCGATCGCTTCTCGCCCGCCGGCCACGACCGGTTTCCCTTTCGCGGACGCGGACTCCGCATCCCGACCCTCGAGGAGGCTCTGCAGACCTTCCCCGACGCGCGCTTCAACATCGAGCTGAAGGAGCGCATTCCCGCCCTGGTGCACGGCGCCATCGACCTGGTGCAGCGGCTGGGACGCGAGGAGACCGTGCTGCTGGCCGCAGCCGACGACGGGCTGATGGCGGACCTGCGGGCCCAGCTGGCCGAGACGCGCGTGGGCGTCGCGGTCGGCGCCTCGGCGGGCGACGTGCTGGGCTTCGTGCGCGCCGCGCTCGACGGCAAGCCGGCTCCGCCCGGCCCCGACGCGCTGCAGATCCCGCCGGGCTTCGGCGGCCGCCCGCTCGTGACCCGCGAGCTGGTCGAGCACGCGCACGCCTACGACGTGGCGGTGCACGTCTGGACCGTGAACGAGCCCGCGGAGATGCACCGCCTGCTCGACCTGGGCGTGGACGGGATCATCTCCGACTTCCCGGGCCGCGTGGCCCAGGTGGCGGCGGAGCGGCTTGACCGGGACTGAGCTGCCGCCGCCCTCCCCCTTCTTCGCCGCGCACGAGGAGGCCCTGCGCGACGCGGCACGGCTCGGACCGCTGCTCGACCTCGCCTGCGGGCGCGGCCGCCACGCGCTGCTCCTGGCGCGCTGGGGCCTGCCGGTGGTCGCCCTCGACCGCAGCCGCGAGGCGCTCGTGGAGCTGAGCCGGCGCGCGCGGTTGGAGCAGCTCCCGATCGCCCCGGTGCGAGCCGACCTCGAGGGCGGCCTGCCGCCTCCCTTGGCAGCGGCCCGCTTCGGCGCCGTGATCGTGTCGCGCTACCTCCACCGCCCGCTCGCGCCCGGCATCAGCGGCCTGCTGGCCGCGGGCGGCCTGCTGCTGTACGAGACCTTCCTGCGGCGCCAGACCGAGCTGGGCTGGGGCCCGCGCAACCCCGACTTCCTGCTGGCAGCCGGCGAGCTGCCTGGCCTGTTCCCGGAGCTCGAGGTGCTGGAGTCGCACGAGGGGCTGTCGTCCGGCGATCGCCCCGCCTGGCTCGCAACGCTCGTGGCTCGCCGGCGCTAGCCGATGGACTTCGTTCGGCTTCGCCTCACTGCGCGGAGGCCGACGATCGGCCTCCTTGCGAATCACCTCGCGTCGAGCCTCGCCAGCGCCCAGCGCGCGTGCTCGGCCAGCAGCGCATCGTCGCCCGCGGCGTGGCGCGCCACCAGCGGGCGCAGGGCGGCGTCGCCCGAGTTGCCGGCGGCGACCAGCGCGTTGCGCATCAGGCCGCGGTACCTGGCCCGCCGTAGCGGGCTGCGTCGGGTGCTCGCGCGCCAGTCGTCCTCGTCCAGGCCCAGCAGCCAGGCGAGCGCCGGACGCACCCAGTCGCGGCGAGGCGTCAGGCGCTCGCGCAGGCCCGCGCGGTCGGGCGGCACCTCACGCAGTCGCCGCTGGTTCCACGGACACACCTCCTGGCAGACGTCGCAGCCGAAGACCCAGTCGCCCTGCCCCGCGCGCAGCTCCGCGGGGATCGGCCCGCGCAGCTCGATCGTCGTGTACGAGAGGCAGCGGCTCGCATCGAGCACGTAGGGCTCGGGAAACGCGTCGGTGGGACAGGCGTCGAGACAGGCGCGGCAGCTGCCGCAGTGATCGGGCTCGCGCGCGTCGGGGGTCAGCTCGAGGTCGCACAGCAGCACGCCCAGGAACAGGTACGAGCCGAGCTGCGGGTCGATCAGGCAGGTGTTGCGGCCGATCCAGCCGAGCCCGGCGTAGGCGGCCAGCACGCGCTCGAGCACGGGGCCGGTGTCGACGTAGGCGCGCCAGCGGACGGCGCGGCGCGCCAGGGGCTCGAGCGCGTCGCCCACCTGCCGCAGGCGCTCGAGCATCAGATCGTGGTAGTCGTCGCCACCCGCGTAGCGCGCGATCCGGCCGCGCGGACTCGCACCGGCGGTCGTGGGCCGTGCGTCGGGCGGTGCCGGGCGGTCGTAGACCAGACCGACCACCAGCGCGCTGCGCGCGCCCTCGAGCAGCCGCCTCGGGTCGACCCGCTCCTCGACCCGGCGCGCCAGGTAGCCCATCTCGCCGTGGCGACCGCGGGCGATCCAGTCGCGCAGCGCCTCCGACTCCGGCGTCGGGCCGAGCGGCGCGATGCCCGCGCGGTCGAACCCCAGCGCCAGCGCCAGCGCCTTCAGCCGCCCCTCCCAGTCCCCCTCCCAGCCCTTGGACATCACCTCACCCCGAGCGCCCCAACTCCATGACGCCGAACCATAATCCAGCCCTCCGGAGGTGGGGACGTTCCTGCAGGAGGCCAATTGGTTCCCCGCTGGGAGTTGCTTCACTTACTTAACGAACGTCCCCCTTCCCTCTAGGCTCGCGCGGCATGGGGCGGCTGGCGTTTCCGGAGGGGTTCTGGTGGGGGGCGGCGACGGCGTCGTACCAGGTCGAGGGCGGCTGGCGGGCGGACGGCAAGGGGGAGTCGATCTGGGACCGGTTCGCGCACGCCGAGGGGCGGGTGCGCGGGGGCGACACCGGCGACGTGGCCTGCGACTCCTACCGGCGCTGGCGCGAGGACGTGGCGCTGCTGCGCGAGATGCGGCTCGGCAGCTACCGCTTCTCGCTGGCCTGGCCGCGCATCCAGCCCGACGGCCGCGGCCGCGCCAACCCCGCCGGCCTCGACTACTACCGCGCGCTGGTCGACGGGCTGCTGGAGGCGGGCATCCGCCCCTTCCCGACGCTCTACCACTGGGACCTGCCGCAGGCGCTCGAGGACGCCGGCGGCTGGCCGGTGCGCGACCTGGCCGGCCGCTTCGCCGACTACGCCGAGCTGGCGATGCGGGCGCTGGGCGACCGCGTGGCCGACTGGATGATCTTCAACGAGCCGAACGTGTTCACCGCGTTCGGCTACCTGCTCGGCGTCCACGCGCCGGGGCGCCGCGAGCCCGACGCGTTCCTGCGCGCGACGCACACCGTGAACCTCGCTCAAGGCGAGGCGCTGCGGGCGATGCGCGCCTCGCAGTCGAAGCCGGAGACGCGCATCGGCACCGCCTTCCACCTGTCGCCCTGCGAGCCGGCCGGCGGCGACGAGGCCGACGCCGAGGCGGCCGAGCGCTGGCATCGCTTCGCGAACGAGTGGTTCCTGCGGCCGGCGCTGCGCGGCGAGTATCCGGAGGCCCACCCCGCCGGCGTTCCGGCCGCGGCACTCGGCGTGCAGGACGGCGACTTCGAGCGCATGCGCGCCCCGCTCGACTTCGTCGGGGTGAATCTCTACACGCGCACCCTCGTCCGGGCGGTGCCGACCGGCGACCACCCGCTGGCGATCGGCGCGGCGCCCGCCAGCGAGTTCGGCGGCGAGGACGGGCCGCGCACCGACTTCGGCTGGGAGGTCTGGCCCGACGCGCTGCGGGTGATGCTGGAACGGATCACGCGCGACTACGACCGGCCCGCGATCGAGGTGACCGAGAACGGCTGCGCCTACGGCGACGGGCCCGACGCGGACGGGGTCGTGCACGACGCCCGCCGCATCGAGTTCTACCGGGGCTTCCTGGAGGCCCTGCATCGGGCCATCGCCGCGGGGGCGGACGTGCGCGGCTACCACGCCTGGAGCCTGCTCGACAACTTCGAGTGGGCCGAGGGCTACGCGCAGCGCTTCGGGCTGGTCTGGGTCGACTTCGCGACCGGGCAGCGCGTGCTGAAGGAGTCGGGCCGCTGGTACGGCGCGGTGGCGCGCGAGAACGCGCTGGAGACCTAGGAGCCGCCTGCCGAAGAGCCTATCCTGAACGGCTCTCGCGCTCTCTGCAGAGGATCCGGCCCTGGTGCGCCTGCGCGGCAACATCCACCCCGATGCCATCGGCAGTCCGGTGAAGCGCGTCCGCTTCGCCGGCGACGTGCCGCTGCGCTAGCGTCGGCGGCCACGGAGGTCATGGATGCAATCGCACGCGAAGACGGGGGCCGCCACGGACGAGCCCCGGGAGCCTCGGCGGGGGTGGAGCCCCGAATTCGAAGTGATCTGCCTCGCCTGCGAGATCAGCGCCTACGCGCCCGACGACGACACGCCGCTGTTCTGATCCGCCTCGCCCGCGAGGATCGGATGCTCCTCCGAGATCCACAGGGGCGACCGCGCCAGGTCGATGAAGCGGCGCTCGTCCTCGAGCAGCTCGGCCGCGGCGCGCTGGCCCTCGGGCGACGCCATCGCGGCAGCCAGCGTCTCCCGGTCCTGCCACCACAGCTCGGCGATCCCGTCGTAGGCCTCGGGCGCCCCGCGGCTCTCGCGCAGCAGCGCCTGGAGCGGGTCCTCGACGGCGTGCACCTGCACGTAGCGCTCGATCGCGAGCGCCCGGGCGCGCTCGCGCACCAGCGGCCCGTGCGTGTCGCGCCAGTAGCGCTGGAACGCCTCCCGGTCGAGGTGCGGCAGGCGGTGCAGGCAGAAGCTGAGCTTGATCATCGCGAAGCCTCCCGCCCGGAGGCTGCCGCATGAGCTCGCGCCAGGCGAACCCGTCGCGCGCGCGGCGCTTCACGCACGCGGTCCGCGAGACGCTGGGGCGCTACTTCGTCACCGGCATCCTGGTCTTCGCGCCGATCGGGATCACGGTCTGGGCGATCGCGTGGATCGTGCAGCGGCTCGACAACGCGATCCTGCCCCCGCTGCTCAAGCTCGCCTTGCCCGGCCTGGAGGAGCCCCCGCGGCTGCCGTTCGTGGGCGCGCTCTTCACGCTGGTGGTCATCCTGCTGCTGGGCGTGATCGCGCGCCACTTCTTCGGGGCGGAGGCGGTGCGGCTGAGCGAGCGCGTGCTCGAGCGGGTGCCGGTCGCGCGCAGCATCTACGCCGGCGTCAAGCAGCTGGTCGAGGCGATCTTCAAGGCCAGCGGGCCGAGCGCGTTTCGCCGCGTCGTGCTGATCGAGTACCCGCGCAAGGGGATCTGGGCGGTCGCCTTCACCACGGGCACGGCGCGCGGCATCGTGCAGGACCTCACGCCGGGCACGATGGTGAACTGCTTCGTGCCGACCACGCCGAACCCGACCTCGGGCTTCTACCTGCTGGTGCCCGAGGACGAGCTGCGCGAGCTCGACATCACGGTCGAGGACGCCTTCAAGCTGGTGATGTCGGGCGGCCTGGTCTGGCCCGAGGGCGCGGCGGCGCAGCCCCCGCTGCCGGGCCCGGCGCCGACACTCCCCGACGAGGCGTCGCCGCCCGCCGCGCTGCGCAAGGGACTGCACGAGGGGCCGTCGTGAACGGGCGGCCGCCCAGCGGCCGCGCCGCATGAGCAGCGCGGTCGCCGCGCCGAGCGCCAGCCATCGGGTCCAGCTCGATGCCCTGCGCGCCTTCGCGGTGAGCGCCGTGATGGTCGCCCACTACGCCAACGGCGTGCTCCCGGCCGTGCACCGCGCCCTGCCCTGGGGTCAGCTCGGGGTCCAGCTCTTCTTCGTGCTGAGCGGCTTCCTGATCACGGGCATCCTGTTGCGGCTCCGCGACGAGGTCGACGCACGTCACTTCTCGCGCAACAGCGCGCTGCTCCGCTTCTACGCCCGGCGTGCGCTGCGGATCTTCCCGGTCTTCTACGCGACGTTGGCGCTGATCGTCTGGCTCGACGTCGAGCCCGCGCGCGAGACGGCGGTCTGGCACGCGACCTATCTCTCGAACCTGTACTTCTCGCTGCGCGGCGCCACCCACGGTCCGGTGACGCACTTCTGGACGCTGGCCCTGGAGGAGCAGTTCTACCTGCTGTGGCCATGGCTCGTGCTGCTCGCGCCGCGCAACCGCCTCGGGCCGTGGATCGCCGGCGCGGTCGCGCTCGGGCTGATCTGGCGCGCCGGCGCCCTCGCGGCCGGGGTGAACACGATCGCCGTGCAGTGGCTGCTGCCCGGCCGCATCGACAACCTCGCCCTCGGGGCGCTGCTGGCGTGGGCCTGGCACTCCGGGAACGGCGAGCTGCGGGCGCGCCTCACGCACTGGGGTCTGTGGCTCGGCCTCCCGCTGGCGATCGCGGCGTGTCTCGCGCACGCGGACTACCGCAGGCACCCGCTGACGCTCTCGCTGACTCCCCTCGCCTTCGGCCTGCTCTTCACCTGGCTCGTCGACCGCGCAGCCGTCGGCTTCGGAGGCTGGACGGGCCGGCTCCTGGCGTTCCGGCCGTTGGTCTACCTGGGCCGCATCAGCTACGGCCTGTACCTGCTCCACATGTTCGTGCCGACCTTCATCCATCGGTTCGCTCCGGGCAGCGCCATCGACCCGGCCGCGCACCCGCTCACCAGCCGAGCCGCCGCGGTGCCGCTGAGCATCCTGCTCGCGGCGATCTCGTGGCAGGCGTTCGAGCAGCCGATCCTGCGGCTCAAGCGTCGCTTCCCGTACGCCACCGCGGTGGGGGAGCGGTGACCGACTCGCGCGTGTGCGCCACCGCAGGCGCCGGGCTCGCGACGCTCGCGGTCTGCCTGGCCGTGGTGGTCGCGACACCGGGCGAGACCTACTGGATCGCCGACTGCGGCAACAAGGCGCTCCAGGCCGGGCGGCTGCTCGAATCCGGCTTCGCGCGCCTCGACTTCGACGCGCCCGCCGCGGCGTTCGATCCGGAGGGGGCGCACTTCCCGATTCCGCCGCCGTACGCCGTGACGCGTGCGGACGGAAGCCGCGTCTCGGTCTGGCCGCCGAGCTACGCGGCGCTGGCGGCGCCGTTCCTCGCGGCGTTCGGCCCGCGCGGCCTGCGCGTGCCGGCGGCGCTGGCGGTGGCGGCCTGCGCGGCATTGCTGACTGCGTGGCTGCTGCCGGTGCTGGGGACGCGCCGCGCGTTCGCCGCCGGGCTGATGCTGGCGGTCGCCACGCCGCTCCTGTTCTACGGGGTGACGGTATGGGAGCACGCAGTCACGGTCGCCCTTGGGCTCGGCGGCCTGCTGGCGGCATCGGGCGCCAGCCGTGTGCGCCTGGCAGCTGCCGGGCTCTGCATCGGCGTGGCCTTCTGCTTTCGCGAGGACCTCGCTTTGCTGGGTGCCGGGCTCGCCGTGGCCGTGGCGTGGCGGACTCGCAGCCCGGGCGCCGTGCTCGCGCTGGCCGCGGGGGCGGCGCCCGCGGTGATCGCCTGGCTGGCGTTCAACGCGAGCGTCTACGGCGCGCTGCTCGGGCCCCACGTCGCGGGCGTGTGGGGCACGGAGCCGGGGACCGGTCCGGACGGGGGCACGGTCGCCGGGCCGATCGAATGGCTGCGCGGACTCGCCGGCCACCTGGGCGCGCTCGCGGGCGGCCGCGGCGAGGCACTGCTCCTGAGCGCCGCCCTGTCGGTGTCGCTCGGGCTCGGCCTCTGGCTGGGCGGGCGCGCCTCGACCCGGCGCCCCCTGGCAGCGGTCCTGGCGGCCGTCGGGCTCTGCGCCTGGGCGCTGGCGGCCTGGCGCCTCGGACGCGCCGAGGCGCCGCTCTCGCTGCTGCCCCGCCACAACGGCCTGTTCGTGCATCTGCCGCTCGCAGCCCTCGCGGGCGTGGGGCTGCGCCGGGTGCTCGACGAGCCGCGCTGGGAGACCATGCGCACGGGCCTGCTCGCGAGCGGCGTGTTCCTGGCGCTCGCGCTCGCGCTCGGCGCGACCGTGCCGTACTCGTACGGAGTGCACTGGGGGCCGCGCACGCTGCTGCCCGCGGTCCCCGCGCTGGTCGCCCTGGCCTGGATTGCGTGTCACGAGGCCGGGCGGGCGGGGACGCTGGCGCTCGGGCTGGTGGCCGCCGCCGGTCTCGCGGGCAACGCCTGGGCGGTGACGCTGCTCGACGCGCAGAAGCGCGAAGGCCTCCGGCTCCAGCAGGCCCTGCTCGAGCTCGCTCCGCCCGTGCTCGTCACCACCCATCCGCTGCTCGCCCAGCAGCTCGCCGGGCTCTGGCACCGCGTGCCGACGCTGCTGGCGAGTGACGCCGGGGCGCTCGCAGCGATGCCGCCGCGCCTGCGCAGCGCCGGAGCCGTCGAGTTCGCCCTGGTCGTGCCGCCCGGCGCTGGTGCGGGATTGCGCGTTCCGGGCGCGCGCTGCGAGCGCGTGATCGCACAGCGCGGAGCCCGTGTGCACTATCTCGATCTCGACGTCCAGCATTGCCGCCTGGCCGGCGTCCGGGGCCAGCCGTGACGCGGCCTCGGCCCGGGGTCGACGCGCTGGCGCTGCGCGCAACGGTGCTGCTCTGGGCCTGCGAGCTGGCCCTGGTGCGGATCAGCTCGATGCCGGTCCCGTGGCCGGACGTCGTGAAGTCGGCGCTCGGGCTGCTGGCCGTCGGTGCGGTCGCGGCGCCCCTGGCGGCGCGACTGCCGCTGCCGCGCCGCCTCCGGGACGCGGCGGTCGGCGCGCTCGGACACGCCCCGCTAGGCGGGGTCTGCCTGGTGATCCTGCTTCCCGTCCTGCCCGCCCTGCCCGTCTCGGCGAGCGCGTGGGTGCTGGCCGGCCTGGTCCTGGGTGGCCTCGCCGGGGGCCTGCGGGGCGCGGCCGGCGGCGCGACGCTGCCCGGGCCGGTCGTGATTCCCGCGAGCCTTGCGGCCGCGGCGTTGGGCGCCTGGGCCCTGCAGGCGGCCGGACTCCCCCCCGCGCCCCGACTCGCGACGCTGGCGGTGGTCTGGCTCGGCATTGCGCTGCTCGGCAGTGTTCCGCGCGCGCTTCCGCTGGCCGCCGCCGCCGCCGTGGTGGTCGCGCGTTGGCCACTGGCGCCGCCGGAGGTGGAGTGGGCCGCGGCCGGAACGCCTCCCGCCGGCCCGGACCTGATCGTGCTCAGCGTCGACACGCTCCGCGCGGACGCGGCGCGCGAGATGGCGAGCCACCGCTGGCTCGCGGCGCGAGGGCTCGAGTTCCCCGCGATGCTCGCGGCGTCCCCCTGGACGCTGCCGGCGATGGCCACGGTCTTCACGGGACTCGATCCCCTCGACCACGGTGCCGTGCGCGCTCCGGAGACCGGTGCCTTCGTGCCGATCGCGCGCCATCGCGCCACCGTGGCCGAGCGACTCGCCCAGCACGGGTACGACACGGCGGCCGTGGTGCCCACCAATCCCTTCGTCGGCCCCCGCTTCGGCTTCGATCGGGGCTTCGCCGTCTTCGACTCCGCGCGGGCCTGGGGCGAGTTCGCCCTGCCGCGCGGTCGCTGGGATCCGACGTCGGCGCGGCCGACGGTGCTCCAGCTGCTGTTCGCCGCAGGGATCGATCAGCTCCACCCGGTGGGCAGCGCCGATCAGCTCGTCGCGCGCGCCGAAGCGATCCTGGCGCGCCGACGCGACCGCCCGCTGCTGCTGTGGGTCCACTTCTTCGACTGCCACCTCCCCTACCGCCACGCCGACGCGACCGACCTGCCCGCTGCGCGCATGCGCACGCTCGAGCGCTCGGCGCGCGCGGAGATCCTCCGGGACCCGCACTGGGCCACGTCGGCCGGGACCGAGCAGCTGCGCAGGGCCTACCGGAACGAGGTCGAGCACGTCGACCGCGCGATCCTCGGGCTGCTCGAGCAGCTCGAGACCCGGCCGCGCGATCGCGTCGTGCTCCTGCTCTCCGACCACGGAGAGGAGCTGTTCGAGCGCGGCAGCGTGGGTCACGGGCACAGCTTCCACGAGGAGATCGTGGGGCTGGCGCTGGCGCTGGCGCGCCTCGGTGGCGCAGACGGGCCGGCGCGCCAGGTGACGACGCCCGTCGGTCACCTCGACGTGGCGCCCACCCTGCTCAAGCTCGGCGGCCTCCCCATCGCGTCGCTTCCGGGCCAGGACCTCCTGGGCAGCGTGGAGGCCCGGCCCTACCACAGCCGCAATCTCTACTGGCCCGGCGAGGATCCCGAGCGCCGCGCGATCCGGGCCGGGCGCTGGAAGGCGCTCGTCGGTCGCGGGGGAGACCGCGCGCTGTACGACCTGGAGCGCGACCCCGGCGAGCGGCGCCGGCTCGTGCGCGAGCCCGTCGAGGCGGCGCGCGCCCTACGGCGACCCGCGCCGCTTGGCCGGCGCGACCCGCGCCCGCCCGCCGCCGAGCTGGACGCCCGCGATCGCGACGCGCTCCGTGCGCTCGGCTACCTCGACGAGTAGCGCGGCCGAGGCGCCGGCTCAGTCCAGCAGCTGCCGCAGCACGTACTGCAGGATGCCGCCGTGGCGGTAGTAGTCGACCTCGGTCGGGGTATCGAGCCGCACGCGCACGGCGAACTCGGTCGTGCCGCCGTCGTCGGCCGTGGCGCGTACGCGCAGCGTGTTGCCCGCCGCGAACCCGCTCGCGACGCCCTCGCGCAGGCCGACCAGGTCGAAGCTCTCGCGCCCGGTCAGGCCCAGCGAGGCCGGGCTGTCGCCATCCTCGAACTGCAGCGGCAGGATGCCCATGCCCACCAGGTTCGAGCGGTGGATGCGCTCGTAGCCGACCGCGATCACCGCGCGCACGCCGAGCAGCATCGGCCCCTTGGCGGCCCAGTCGCGGCTCGAGCCCGTGCCGTACTCGGCCCCCGCCAGGACGATCAGCGGGGTCCCCGCCTCGCGATAGCGCTCCACCGCGGCGAAGATCGTGCTCTCCTCGCCGTCGGGCAGGTGCACGGTGAAGCCGCCCTCGGTGCCCGGCGCGAGCTGGTTGCGCAGCCGCACGTTGGCGAAGGTGCCGCGCATCATCACCTCGTGGTTGCCGCGCCGCGAGCCGTAGGAGTTGAACTCGCTGCGCTCGATGCCGTGGCTGCGCAGGTAGTCCGCCGCCGGCGACGCGGCGGCGATGCTGCCGGCCGGCGAGATGTGGTCGGTCGTCACGCTGTCACCCAGCACGGCCAGCACGCGCGCCCCGGTGATCTCCTCGACCTGCTCGGGCGCCTCGCGCGACATGCCCGCGAAGTACGGCGGCTGCCGCACGTAGGTCGAGTCCGGGTCCCAGGCGAAGCGCTGGCCCTCGGGCACCGGCAGCTCGTTCCACTGCGGATCGCCGCGGAACACCTCGGCGTAGGTCTCCGCGAACATCGACGCGTCGACGCAGCCGGCCACCGTCTCGCGGACCTCCTCCGGCGCGGGCCAGACGTCGCGCAGGTAGACCGGCTCGCCGTCGCGGTCGACGCCGAGCGGCTCGCTCGCGAGGTCGATGTCCATGCGACCGGCCAGCGCGTAGGCCACCACCAGCGGCGGGGACATCAGGTAGTTGGCGCGCACGGCGGGGTGCACGCGCGCCTCGAAGTTGCGGTTGCCCGAGAGCACCGAGCAGGCGACCAGGCCGCCGGCGTCGATGCCGCCCGCCACCGGCTCGGGCAGCGGGCCCGAGTTCCCGATGCAGGTGGTGCAGCCGTAGCCGACGACGTGGAAGCGGAGCTGCTCGAGGTAGGGCAGCAGCCCGGCGCTCTTCAGGTACTGAGTCACGACCAGCGAGCCCGGCGCCAGCGAGGTCTTCACCCAGGGGCGCGTCTCGAGGCCGCGCTCGGCCGCCTTCTTGGCGAGCAGGCCGGCCGCCACCATCACGCTCGGGTTCGAGGTGTTGGTGCAGCTCGTGATCGCGGCGATCACCACCGAGCCGTGGTGCAGCGCGGCGGTCTCGCCGTCGATCTCGATCTCGACGGCGGAGTCGTGTCGGGCCAGGTCGGGGGCGGCCGCCACCTCGTCGCCCGCCATCTCGGCCACGACCCGCTGGAACGAGCGCTTGGCGTTTGAGAGCAGCACGCGGTCCTGGGGGCGCTTGGGGCCGGCGATGGCCGGCTCGATCGTCCCGAGGTCGAGCGCGACCGTCTCGGAGTAGGACGCCTCCGGCGCGCCGGGCTCGTGGAACATCCCCTGCTCGCGCAGGTAGGCCTCGACCAGCGCCACCTGCTCCTCGCTGCGGCCCGACAGGCGCAGGTAGCGCAGCGTCTCCTCGTCTACCGGGAAGATGCCGCAGGTCGCGCCGTACTCGGGACACATGTTGGCGATGGTCGCGCGGTCCGCGAGCGACAGCGCGTCGAGACCCGAGCCGAAGAACTCGACGAACTTGCCCACCACGCCGTGCTCGCGCAGCAGCTCCGTCACGCGCAGCACCAGGTCGGTCGCGGTGGCGCCCTCGCGCAGGGTGCCCGCGAGCCGCACGCCCACCACGCGCGGCACCAGCATCGAGATCGGCTGACCGAGCATCGCGGCCTCGGCCTCGATGCCGCCGACGCCCCAGCCCAGCACGCCCAGGCCGTTGATCATGGTCGTGTGGGAGTCGGTGCCGACCAGCGTGTCGGGATAGGCGCGCAGGGTGCCGTCGGGACCCTCGGCGGGGAACACCACGCGCCCCAGGTGCTCGAGGTTCACCTGGTGCACGATGCCGGTGCCCGGCGGGACGACGCGGAAGTTCTCGAAGGCCGACTGGCCCCAGCGCAGGAACACGTAGCGCTCGCGGTTGCGCTCGAACTCGCGCTCGACGTTGCGCTGGAAGGCGACCGGGCTGCCGAACTCGTCCACCTGCACCGAGTGGTCGATCACCAGCTCGACGGGCTGGAGCGGGTTGATCTGGCCGGGGTCGGCGCCCAGCTCGGCCATCGCATCGCGCATCGCGGCCAGATCGACGATGGCCGGCACGCCGGTGAAGTCCTGGAGCACCACCCGCGCCGGCAGGAAGGCGATCTCGCGCTCGGGCTCCGCGGCCGGGTCCCAGCGCGCGAGCTGCTCCACGTCGTCGGCCGTGACGTCGCGGCCGTCCTCGTTGCGCACCAGGTTCTCGAGCAGCACGCGCAGGCAGTACGGGAGGCGGCCGACCGGAAGGCCCGCCTTCTCGAGCGCGTCCAGCGCGAAGATCTCGTAGTCGCGATTCCCGACGCGCAGCGTGCGCCGGGCCCCGAAGCTGTCCATGCCACCCCTCCACTGGGCCCCGGGCGAGGGCCGGAAGCCGAAGCTAGCAATCCGGGGACGCGACGGAGGGGCGGCGCCGGCCCGGCCGAGGCCGCATGGAAGAGGGGCCCACGGGCGGTCGGTCCGTGGGCCCCGAGTCCGGGCGCGCGAGGCGCCCTGACAGCACTGATCCCCTTCCCCTGAGGAGGCCCCGCACGAGGCGCGACCGACTCGAACCTGTTGCAAGCTGCGAGCCACCCAACCACCGCTCGCCAGGCGATCCAAAGAGACGAGATTCCGGCGAGTTGCGCACGCGGGTCGGTTTCGGGCGGTGCGCGGGCAGGGAAGTGCTCTTCCCTCAGCGCGGAACGGTGCTGCCGCGGTGGCGCCACAGCCAGGGCGCCAGGACGAGCAGCGCCTCGATGCCGAGCAGGCCGCAGGGGGGCGGGAGCGGCTCGCTCAGGACCAGCGTGCGATCGGCGCCGGCCACCACCCGCTGCTGAAGTCGACCGGACGGCCAGCGCACCGCCACCCGGTACACGCCCGGCTCGGATCCCAGCCCGAAGTGCGCGACCGTCTCGCTCCAGCCCAGGAAGTGGGTCGAGGTGCCCACCTCGCGCACCTGCACGGTGCCGCCGACGAAGCGCTGCAGCGAGACCCGGGCGCCGAGCCCGTGGGCGTTCGACTCGAGGCCCTGCAGCTGGACCCGCAGGTGATGGTTCGCGTTGCCGTCGAGGTTCTCGTAGAGCCGCCCCGCGCCGCCGTTGTCGACCACGAACAGGTCGAGGTCGCCGTCGGCGTCGTAGTCGAACACCAGCAGGCCCTTGCCGGAGCCGGTGTCCGCCACGCCCTCGAGCGCCGCCACCTCGGTCCACCGATCGGGCCCGTCGTTGCGCCACAGCCGGATCGGGTCGGCGACGAAGGGCGCGTCGAAGTCGACGCCGGGGAAGTCCACACCGTTGGTCATGACCAGGTCGAGATCGCCGTCGTTGTCGTAGTCGAAGAACGCGGCGCCCCAGCCCCAGCGCCCGTCCCGGACCCCCGCGACCTCGTCCCCGGTGCGGTCGAGGAAGGAGCGACCGCCCTCGTTGCGGTAGAGCCGGTTGCCGGTGATGCCCCAGTTGCAGCCCGCCGTCTCGCAGGTGTCGTCGGGGTCGAAGATCGACGTCACGAACCAGTCCAGGTCGCCGTCGCCGTCGTAGTCGCCGAAGGTCGAGCCCATGCCGTTCTCGTCGGTGCCGACCCGGGCCGCCGCGGTGCCGTCGGTGAAGGTGCCGTCGCCGTCGTTCCAGAACAGGCGGGTGGTGCCGAAGTCCGCCGCCAGCGCCAGGTCGGGCCAGCCGTCCCCGTCGAGATCGGTGAAGGTCGAGGCGAACGCGTACTGGTCGTCGTTGGGGATCGCCACCTGCGCGGTGTCGGTGACGTCGTCGAAGCAGCCGCCCTCGAGCCCGCCGCGGTTGCGCAGCAGGCGCGTGTGCGTGCGCGCCGAAGCGCCCCCGATGAACAGCGGGCGCCACTCGGTGACGTGGATGTCGAGCCAGCCGTCCCGGTCGTAGTCGCCAAAGGTCACGCTGTAGCCGACGTGCGGCGACGGGTCCTGGAGGGCGGCGTCGCCGCGCGCGAGCGCCTCCTCGGTGAAGCGGCCGTCTCCATCGTTCACGAACAGGTAGAAGCGGGTGTCGCCGACCGTGGTGACGTACAGGTCGAGATCGCCGTCGCGGTCGATGTCGCCGAAGGCGGCCCCGTTGGAGGCGAGGTCGAAGCCGGCGAGGCCGGCCTCCTCGGTGCAGTCCTCGAAGGTCGCCGCGCCCGACTCCGCCAGCCGGTTGCAGAACAGCAGGTCGGGCTGCTCGAGCCGGGTGGCGAACAGGTCGAGGTCGCCGTCGCCGTCGACGTCGCCCACCGCGGCGCCACCGGTCATGCGCTCCGGCTCACAGAACTGGCCGTCGAAGAGCAGGCAGCCGGGCGACTCGTTCGGCGTGTGCTGCGTGTAGGCGAGACCGCGCGCGAGGGTCACGTCCTGGAACGCCGCGCGCGCCTCGCCCGCCGCAACGCTCGCGGCGAGCGCGAGCACCAGCCCCCACCCCAGACGTCCCTCGCGTTGCATCCGCTGCTCCATCCTCCGCTCCGGCGGACCCTGATCATGCCACGCCGCTCATGGCAGTGCGCGGGGCATGCCGATAGGCTCCGCGCGATGCAGGTCGACCCCGACAGCCTCGAGCGCCTGGTTCCGCCGGCGCTCGACGACGCCGACGCGGCGGCCCGCGAGACCCTCGAGCTACACCTCGCTCGCTACCGATTTGCCGCCCGCTTCGCACAGCGCGGGCGCCTGCTCGACCTGGCCTGCGGCGTCGGCTACGGCACGCGCCTGCTGCTGGACGCGGCCCCGGGACTCGAGGAGGCGGTGGGCATCGACGTCGCGGAAGAGGCCATCGCCTACGCCCGCTCGCACTACGCCTGCCCGCGCACCCGCTTCGCGTGCAGCGACGCGCTGCGGTTCCAGGACGAGCGCGGCTTCGACACCATCGTGAGTCTCGAGACGATCGAGCACGTCGAGGATCCCGTCGCCCTGATCCGGCATCTCGTGGGACTGCTGCGGCCGGGCGGCGTGCTGGTGGGCTCGGTGCCGACGACGCCCTCGGTCGACCTGAACCCGCACCACCGGAGCGACTGGACGGAACGCTCGTTCGAGGCGCTGGGCGCCGCGCAGGGACTGGACGAGCTCGACCGGCTGGCACAGGTGCAGCGGATCGAGCTGTCGAGCGCCTGGCGCGGGCGGCGCTTCCGGCGCGAGCAGCTGCGTCCGAATCTGGCCGGCTACTACCTCGCGCATCCCGCGGCGCTGGCGCGCCGCCTGGGCGCGACGCTGCGACACGGCCTCGCCAACCACTACCTCACCCTCGCCTGGCGCCGCGGGACCTGAGCCGTGGCGGACACGCCCGTCCTGATCGTTCCCGCCTACAACGAGGCGGACACGCTGCCGGGCCTGCTCGACGAGCTCGCGCGGCACCTGCCCGAGCTGCCCGTGGTGGTGATCGACGACGGCTCGAGCGACGGCACGGCCGCTCTCGCCGCCCGTGGTGGAGCGCACGTCGTCCGGCACCCGCAGAACCTCGGCTACGGCGCCGCGGTGCAGACCGGCTACAAGTGGGCGTTGCGCCGCGGCGCCCCGGCGGCGGCCCAGCTGGACGCGGATGGCCAGCACCGGCCCGAGGAGATCCCGGCCCTGCTCGAGCCGGTCCTGCGCGGGGACTGCGACCTGGCGCTGGGATCGCGCTTCCTCGAGCCCGGGAGCTACCGCATGGGGACCGTGCGCGCGTTCGGGAGTCGCATGCTGCGCGCCCTGGCGCGCTGGTACGGGCTCGAGGTGAGCGATCCCACCTCGGGCTTCCAGGCCCTCGGCCCGCGCGCGCTGGCGCTGTTCGCCGAGGACTGGTTCCCCAGCGACTACCCGGACATCGACGTCCTGCTGTATGCCCGACGCGCCGGCCTGCGCATCGCCGAGCGCCCGGTCCGCATGCTCGAGGCCCCCCGCGAATCGACGCTCCACTCGGGCTGGAAGCCGATCTACTACGCCTACAAGATGCTCCTCTCGGTCTGGGCCGCGACCTCCCGCCGCCGCTAGGCCGGCTTGGTGGACTCCGCTCGGCTTCGCCTCGCTGCGCGCTCCGGCTTCGCCTTCGCTTGCGGCCGGTCTTGGTGGACTCCGCTCGGCTTCGCCTCGCTGCGCGCTTCGGCTTCGCCTCCGCTTGCGGTTTCCCCCTGCGGGCCGGCTCGATGCTGGCGCGGAGGCGTCTTGGTGGACTCCGCTCGGCTTCGCCTCGCTGCGCGCTTCGGCTTCGCCTGCGCTTGCGGCTTCCTCCTGCGGGCCGGCTCGATGCTGGCGCGGAGGCGTCTTGGTGGACTCCGCTCGCCTGCGGCTCGCTGCGCGCTTCGGCTTCGCCTCCGCTTGCGGTTTCCCCCTGCGGGCCGGCTCGATGCCGGCGCGGAGGCGTCTTGGTGGACTCCGCTCGCCTGCGGCTCGCTGCGCGCTTCGGCTTCGCCTTCGCTTGCGGCCGGTCTTGGTGGACTCCGCTCGGCTTTGCCTCGCTGCGCGCTTCGGCTTCGCCTCCGCTTGCGGCTTCCCCCTGCGATCTTGGCGGAGATGGCGACGGGAGCTCCGCTCGTGAGGCCGTCCCGCCGGCCTGCCCGCCCCGAGCGAAGCCGCGACGGCTGCCCGCGCAAGCGCCGCCCACCGAAGCCCGAGCAGCGCGCCCCTGCCCCACGCGGCGCGCGCAGCGAGCCGAAGGCGAGCGAAGTCAATAAGGCCGCCAACGCCCAGCAAAGAG
>JASJBO010000183.1 GCA_030066475.1 Myxococcota bacterium | reverse complement strand
CCCGGCAGCTCGACGCCGAGGGCGTCGGGCGCATCGCGGTGGTGAGCGACGCGCCCGACAAGTACCCGAAGACGGCGCGTTTCCCCGACGGCGTGAGCTTCCACCACCGCGACGAGATCGACCGCGTGCAGCGCGCGCTGCGCGGGGTGAAGGGCGTATCGGCCCTGATCTACGACCAGACCTGCGCCGCCGAGGCGCGGCGGCTGCGCAAGCGCGGCGAGTTCCCCGACCCCGACCAGCGCGTCGTGATCAACGAGCTGGTG
This sequence comes from Myxococcota bacterium, assembly GCA_030066475.1. The sequence goes on along the minus strand of JASJBO010000183.1, from coordinate 17,065 downwards.
TGCGAGGGCTGCGGCGACTGCTCGGTGCAGTCGAACTGCATCTCGATCGAGCCGGTCGAGACCGACTTCGGGCGCAAGCGACGCGTCAACCAGTCGTCGTGCAACAAGGACTACTCGTGCCTCAAGGGCTACTGCCCGAGCTTCGTCACGGTGCACGGCGCCCGCCTGCGGCGCGCGGAGCGCGGCGTCGCGGACGAGGCGGGCGACGCGCTGTTCGGCGCGCTGCCGGCGCCGCCGGTCGCCGACACCGAGCGGCCCTGGAACGTGCTCGTCACCGGCATCGGCGGCAGCGGCGTGGTGACCGTGGGCGCGCTGATCGGCATGGCGGCGCACCTCGAGGGCCGTGGCGTCTCGGTGCTCGACGTCACCGGGCTGGCCCAGAAGAACGGCCCCGTCACCAGCCACGTGCGCGTTGCGGACGATCCCGCCGCGCTGCACGCCTCGCGCATCGCGGCGGGCGCGGCCGACCTGCTGCTGGGCTGCGACATCGTCGTGGCCAGCGGCGCGGACAGCCTGCTGCGGCTCGCGAAGGGGCGCACCCACGCCGTGGTGAACGCCCACGTGGCGCCCACCTCGGACTTCGCCACCAACCCCGACCTCGACCTGTCGTCGCGCGCGATGGAGGCGGCGCTGTCCACCGCGGTCGGGGACGAGGCGGTGGAGTTCCCCGCGGCGAACGCGCTGGCCACCGCGCTGCTCGGCGACGCCATCGGCACCAACCTGTTCCTGGTGGGCTACGCGCTGCAGCGCGGCTGGATTCCCGTCGGACTGCCGGCCCTCGAGCGCGCCATCGAGCTGAATGGCCGCGCCGTCGAGCTGAACAAGCGCGCGCTCTCCTGGGGCCGGCTCGCCGCCCACGACCCCGCCGCGGTGGAGCGCGCCGCCCGGCCGACGCTGCGGGCGCAGGCCGGTGGCGACGCCGACGACTCGCTCGAGGCGCTGGTCGAGCGCCGCGTGGCGTTCCTCACCGACTACCAGAGTGCGCGCTACGCCCGGCGCTACCGCGCGCGCGTCGAGCGGGTGGCATCGCGTGAGCGCGAGCTCGGTCTGGCCGACACGCCGCTCGCCGAGACGGTGGCGCGCGCCTACTCCAGGCTGCTCGCCTACAAGGACGAGTACGAGGTGGCGCGCCTGTTCAGCGACGGGAGCTTCCAGCGCCAGCTCGCGCGCGAGTTCGAGGGCGACTACACCGTGCGCTGGCAGCTGGCGCCACCTCACATCCCGCTGATCGACCGCTTCGTGAACCGGCGTGATCCCGACACCGGGCGGGCGGGCAAGTGGAGTGCCGGCCCCTGGGCGTTCCGCGCGCTGCGCTGGCTCGCGCGCGGGAAGGTGCTGCGCGGCACGCCGCTCGATCCGTTCGGGCACGCCGCGCACCGCCGCCTCGAGCGGCGCCTGATCCGCGACTACGAGCAGCTGCTCGACGAGCTGCTCGACGGCCTCGACGCGGCGCGCCACGGGCTCGCGGTCGAGATCGCGGGTCTGCCCGAGCAGGTGCGCGGCTTCGATCTCGTCAAGGAGCGACAGCTCGAGCTGGCGAACGAACGCCAGGCGGAGCTGCTCGCGCGCTTCCGGGCGGCGGCGTCCGAGTCGGGCGTTGCTGCGGACTGACGGTCATCTAGGCTATCGTCACGGTGCGTGCCGAAAGCCAATCCCGACTATCGCACCCGAATCCTGGACGCCGCCCGGGAGGTGATGTCCGAGCGTGGCTTCGAGTCGGACATCCACGAGGTGATCGAGCGAGCCGGGGTGGGCGTCAGCACGGTCTATCGGCATTTCCCCAACAAGGAAGCGCTGTTCCGCGCCGTCACGCAGGAGATGGTCGACAAGACCCGTCTCCAATTCCTGGACATCGCAGTGAACCACCGCGATGCCATCGATTGCATCGCGCTCACCATGAAGCTCGGCTTCGAGAACGTCGAGCAGTACGGCCACCTGGCGATCCAGATGTTCAGCGGTGCCGAGCCCAAGCAGTACAGCGACCTGTTCGACCGCGAGGCGCTCGAGGCCTTCTTCGCGGCGCTGATCGAGCGCGGCATCCACCAGGGCCACTTCCGCAAGGACCTCGACGTGCGGCACGCGGTAGGCGTGTGGTTCGCCCTGGTGGCGCCCAAGGTGCTGAGCCGGATGATGGCGGAGCACGCCGTCCAGGACATCGCGCACGCCACCACCGACTTCTTCCTGGCCGGCCTGACCCATCCGCCCGCGCCGCGCGAGCTCCCCTGATCCGAGCGCGGGCGTGCTGAAGGACGCCGCCGCCGTGGTGGGGATCGGGGAGACCCGGTTCGCGAAGCGGCTCGAGGCGTCCGAGACCGAGCTCGCTCTCGACGCCATCCTCGCCGCGCTCGACGACGCGGGCATCGCGCCCGCCGAGGTCGACGGCCTCGCCTCCTACACCCTCGAGACCAGCGACGAGGTCGAGATCGCGCGCAACCTGGGCGCCGGCGACGTCACCTGGTTCACCCAGGTCGGCTACGGCGGCGGCGCGGGCCCCGCCTGCGTGGGGCAGCTCGCGCTGGCGATCGCGGCCGGCCAGTGCCGGGTGGGCGTGGCCTGGCGCGCGCGCAAGCGCGGCTCGGGGGGACGGCCCTGGGCCGGAGCCGCGCCCCCGCCGAGCGTCCCGGCCACCTGGACCCGCCCGTTCGGTCTGCTGCGCCCGGTCGACGAGATCGCCGTGCTCACGCGACGCTACATGCACGAGACCGGCGCCACGCGCGACCAGCTCGCGAACGTGGCGCTGGCCGTGCGCGAGATGGCGAACCGCAACCCCCGCGCCCAGATGCACGAGCGCACGCTGAGCCGCGAGCAGTACCACGCGGCGCGCTGGATCTCGGAGCCGCTGTGCCTGTTCGACAACTGCCTCGAGACCGACGGCGCGCTGGCCTGCGTGCTGGTCGCTGCCGACCGCGCGCGCGACGCGCGCCAGCCGCCCGCCTACGTGCACGCCTTCGCGCAGGGCCTGCCGAGCCAGTCGCACACCATGGTGAACTACTGGTGCGACGATCCGCTGCGCGGTCCGGGCTGGACCTGCGCGGAGCAGCTCTACCGCGGCTCGGACCTCGGCCCGCAGGACGTCCGCGTGGCCCAGCTCTACGACGCCTTCACGCCGCTGGTGTGGTTCTCGCTCGAGGCGTACGGCTTCTGCGGGCGCGGCGAGGGCGCCGCGTTCACCGAGGACGGCGCCCTCGGCCTCGGCGGTGGGCTGCCGATCAACACCTCGGGCGGCGGTCTCTCGGAGGCCTACGTGCACGGCTTCAACCTGATCCTCGAGGGCGTGCGCCAGCTGCGCGGCACGTCGACCAGCCAGGTGCCCGGCGCCGAGACCTGCCTGGTGACCGGTGGCGAGGGTGTGCCGACCAGCGCGCTGCTGCTGCGGAGGTGAGCCGGTGAGCGCCGATCCGCTGCTGCCCGTCGTCGACGCCGTCGCTGCGCCGTTCTTCGAGGCGGCGCGCCGCGGAGAGCTGGTCGTGCAGCAGTGCCCCGAGACGGGGCGGCTGCTGTTCCCGCCCCGGACGCGCAGCCCGTGGGCACCGCGCGCCGCGCCGCACTGGGTGCCCGTCTCGGGACGCGGCACGATCTGGTCGTTCGCCGTCCCGCACCCGCCGCTGCTCCCGTACTTCGCGGAGCGCGCGCCCTACGCGGTGGTGCTGGTCGCGCTCGACGACGACCCGCGCGTGCGCCTGGCCGGCTGCCTGGTCGCCGGCTCCGGTGCCGCGATCAACCCGGCCGATCCGGCCACGGCCGAGATCGGTGCGGCGGTGCGCGTGGCCTTCGAGCGCCTGACGGAGGACATCACGCTTCCGCAGTGGTGTCTCGCGGGCCCGCCCCCGACGCGCCCGGGGAGATAGCACGCCCGCAGCGGCCGTCGCGCTCGGCGGGGGGTTGGAAGAGTCTTGCCCAGAAGGGCAACTCGTCTTCCCTCCCGGTGTGGGCCCGTTCCCGCAACCCTTCGGAATCACAGCAGGGCGCGCTCGGGCACGGAGCTTGCTACCGTCTTCGGCTGGGAAGGGGATGCCCCTGGCGGGGCGTCCCCTTCCCCTTTTTTGTTCGCGCCAGATGCCCTCGATGCGTCGTAGGAGGACCCCCCGTGCACCGACACCGACCGGCCCGCCTGGGTCCTCGCCGGCCTGCCCCTGCTGAGCCTGCTCCTTCCCGCCGTCGCCTCGGCGACCCCCGTGACCCACGAGATCGTGTTCTCGCCGGATTCGGGATCCGCCGTCGAGGGAACCCTCGTCGTCGACGACTCCGAGCTGATTCCGAATACGCAGATCAGCTGCGGCTCGGGCGAGTGCCTCGAATTCGAGATCACGTTCGAGGACGCCCTTTTCAACCTCGACGACATCTTCGAGCTCATCTTCGCCTACACGGACGACGACGGCGTGATCCAGGAGCTCGACGTGCTGATGTTCGACAGCAACGCGCCCGGCGCGACCGGCTACGCCCTGGACATGAACCGGGACGGCACCTACGACATCACGGACAACCCGGTCCTCTCCGCGGGGACCTACACGATCAACGTCGTCCCGGAGCCGAGCACCTTGACGCTGGCGGCCGTGGCGCTCTTCGGCTTCGCCCGGGCCGTGGGGAGGAGCCGGGCGGCCTCCGAGGGCTAGGAGTCTGCTCGGCAGAAGCCCCCTGCAAGCGCCCGTAGGGCGCGCGCAGCGAGCCGCAGGCGAGCGAAGTCCACCAGCTAGATCACCTCGGCCTTCCGCAGCGCTGCGATGCGGTCCCAGTCGTAGCCGAGCACGTCGAGCAGCACCTCTTCGGTGTGCTGGCCGAACTCGGGCGCGGGTGCGCGGATCGAGCCCGGCGTCTCCGACAGGCGCACCGGCAGGCCCAGCATCGGGGTCGGGCCGAACTGGGGGTGGTCGAAGTCCACCACGTAGCCGTTGGCGCGCACCTGCGGGTCGTCGGGCAGGTCGTCCACGGCGTTGACCACCGTGAAGATGAAGTCGCCCGGCTCGCGCTTCAGGATCTCGAGCCACTCGGCGCGGGGTCGTGTGGCGAACACGGCATCGAGCTCCGCGACGCACGCCGCGGCGTTCTGGGCGCGCACGCGCAGATCGGCGAAGCGCTCGTCGCCCGCCAGCTCGGGACGCCCGAGGGCGCGGCACAGGTCGGCCCAGTAGCGGTCGGGCTGCAGCATGCCGAGCGCCAGCCACTGGTCGTCGGCGCAGCGGTAGTGGTTCCAGAGCGGATTGCCCGCCGTAGCGCGCGCCTGGCGCGGCAGCGCGAAGCCCATCATCAGCACGGCCGACACCGACAGGCCCTGGAGCATCATCATGCTGCCGAGGTGCGAGGCGTCGACCTCCTGGCCCACGCCGAAGCGCTCGCGCGCGAACAGCGCGCCGAGCACGCCGTAGGCGAGCATGATGGCGCCCATCTGGTCGGCCACGCCGCCGGCCACGCCGAGCGGCGGCATCTCGGGCTCGCCCGCCGCCAGCATGATGCCCGAGCGGGCCAGCCCGAGCTGGTCGAACGAGGGCTCGCCGCTGTCGGGTCCCTCCGGGCCGTAGCCGGAGGCGCTGGCGTAGATGAGCTGCGGGTTGAGACCGCGCAGCGTGGCGGCGTCGAGGCCGAGCCGCGCGGCCACGCCCTGGCGGTAGTTCTGCACGAACACGTCCGACTCCCGCGCCAGCGCGTGGACGATCTCGCGCGCCTCGGGCTTCTTCAGGTCGAGCGTGATCGAGCGCTTGTTCCGGTTGTTGGCCTCGAAGTAGAAGTTCGGGCGCTCGCCCAGGTCGACGCCGCTCGCCTGGATGATGCCGCGGCCCGGGTCGCCGCTCTCGCGCGCCTCGATCTTGATCACGTCGGCACCCAGGTCGCCCAGCATCGCCGAGCACACCGGGCCCTGCTGCCAGATCGTCCAGTCGATCACCCGGATTCCCTCGAGCGGCATCGGCATGTCGGTCCTCCCCTACTTGAGGTAGTTGCCCCCGCCCAGGCGGCGCGCCTTCGGGTCGACTCGCACGTGCACCAGGGCCGGGCGGTCGGCGGCGAGCGCGCGCTCGAGCGCGGGCCGCAGCGCCTCCGGGCGCTCCACCCGCTCGGCGTGGCCGTCGACCATCTCGATCATCTTCTCGTAGTCCGCGGGCAGCAGGCTCGCGATGCGCGGCGAGCCGGGCGGCAGCATGTGGTCCTGGATCAGGTGGCCGGCGATGCCCTCGTTGTTGGCCACCACGAACACCACCGGGATGCCGACGCGGGCGGCGGTCTCCACCTCCATCGCGGCCGCGCCGAAGGCGTAGTCGCCGACCAGGGCGACCGACGCGGCGTCGGGTCGCGCGAGCTTGGCGCCGATCGCGTAGGGCACGCCCGTGCCCATGCAGCCGGTGGTGCCGGCGTTGAAGCGCGCGCGGGGGCAGTAGCTGGGGAGCACGACGCGGCCCACGCCCATGATGGTCTCGCCGTCCTCGGCCAGCGAGGCGTCGCGCGGCAGCGCGTCGCGCACCTCGCGCACCAGCCGGTAGGGGTCGATCGGCACGGCGTCGCTGGCGAGGGCCGCGGCGATCACCCCCTCGTTGCGCTCGCGCGCCTGTCGGAGCGCCGCGGTCCAGCCCGAGTGGGCCTCCGCGAGCCGGCGGCCCGCGAGCGCGTCGGCGACGGCGTCGGCGGTGACCGCCGCGTCCGCGACCACGCCCAGCTCGACCGGCGCCGAGCCGAACAGCTCCTCCGGCTCGACGTCTACCTGGACGATGCGCGCGTCCGCGCGGTAGCGGGGCGCCCGGCCGAAGCCGAAGATCCAGTTGAAGCGCGCGCCGAAGGCCACGATCACGTCCGCGCCCGCCAGCGCGGCCGAGCGCGCCGGGTTCAGGAACATCGGGTGGTCGTCGGGCACGACCCCGCGGCCCATCGGCGAGGTCACGTACGGGATCCCGAGGTCGGCGATCCGCGCCAGCGCCGGACCCGCGTCGGCCCAGCCGGCGCCCTTGCCGACGAGCAGCAGCGGCTGGCGCGCGTTCGCCAGCAGCTCGGCCACGCGCTCCACCGCGTCGGGTGCGGGGTGCGGCGCGGTGACCTCGGGCGCGCGCTCGCGCAGCGCCACCTGCTCCTCGGGCATGCGCCTGGCCACGACCTGGCCCGGGAAGTCGAGGTAGACGGCGCCCGGCCGGCCGCTCGTCGCGCGGCCGCAGGCCAGGTGCAGCCACTCGGGGATGCGCTCGGTCGAGTCCACCGTGCCGGTCCACTTGCAGCCCGGTGCCGCGAAGGCGACCTGGTCGGCCTCCTGGAAGCCGCCCACGCCGCGCGTCGCCGCGTAGGTGGAGCCGCCCAGCACCACGAGCGGCATGCCGCTGGCCGTGGCGACGTGCATCGAGGTCACGCAGTTGGTCATGCCGGGCCCCGAGCCCGCCACCACCACACCGGGCCGGCGCTTCGCCCAGCCCCAGGCCGAGGCCATGAACGCAGCCGACTCCTCGTGCCGGCAGCTCACGACCGTGAGGCCCTCCGCCTGCGCGCCGGCGAACAGCTCGATCATCGGGCCCGCCACCACGCCGAAGATCGTGTCGATGCCAGCCGCCACGAGCTGCCGCGCAGCGATGCGTCCGCCGTCGATCTCGGCCACCGGGCTCCTCCTCAGTCGTCGCTTCGTTCGTACACCCAGCCGCCGCGCTGCATCGACAGCCGGTGGCGCGACCCCGGCCGCTCGGGATCGCCGTCCGCGTAGCCGGCGTCACCCGGGTAGAGCGCCAGCATACCGCCCTCGCCGCGACAGATGCGCGGCTCGAAGGTGATGGTGGTCTGGCGGTCGAGGTCGACCAGCGCCGCGCGCGTGTCGGGGTACCCGGTGAGCCAGGAGACCGTCACCCAGGTGGGCGGCGCCAGCCGGATCTCGCCGCGCGCGTGCGCGGCCAGCGCGTCGTGCGGGCGCAGCCAGCGGTGGTGGCGGATCTCGGCGCCGTCCACCCGAACCTCGTGGGCGCTCTCGACCGACGCCGCGAAGAACCAGGTGTCGAAGCGTTTCGGCGCGATCGGCGGCGTGATCCAGCGCGAGATCGGCACCAGCCCGGCCTCGGCGATCTCGAGGCCGGCCTCCTCGCGCGTCTCGCGCACCGCGGCGCGTCGGGCCGGGGCCAGCTCGTCGGACGCTGCGTCGACGTGGTCGCTCACGTCGACCTTGCCGCCCGGGAACACCGACGGCGTCACCTCCTCGCCGCGACCCGAGCGCTCGAGCAGGAGCACCTCGAGGCTGCCGTCCGCGTCGCGCAGCAGCACCAGGGTCGCGGAGGGCTTGGGGGCCTCGCTCATCGCCACGCCCCGATCACGTCCTCGGTCTCGACCAGGGTCGCGACCGCGCCCAGGGTGTGCGCGAACACGGCCTCGACGTACTCCTTCGGGAAGCCCGCGACCGCGTCGCGCGGGATCACCACCTGGTACGACGCGTTCACCGCGTCGAACGCGAAGCTCTGCATCGCCACGTTGACCGACACGCCGACCCCGACGATGGTGCGCACGCCCAGGTTGCGCAGCACGAAGTCGAGCTCGGTGCCCTGGAACGGCGACAGGCCGTGCAGGCGCGCCATCACCAGGTCGTCCTCGGTCACGGAGATCTCGGGCACGATCGCCGCCGCCTCCGAGCCCGGCAGCAGCTTCACCGGCGCGCGCGCCATGTACTGGAAGATGCGCGCGTTGGCGTTGGCGCCCCTGCCGTCGGCTCGGCGCTCGGCCACGCAGTGGATCACCGGGATGCCAGCCGAGCGCGCGGCCAGGACCAGCCGCGCGACGTTCGCCGTCATCACACCGCTCGCGGCAGCGGCCAGCTCGGGGAGCTGCGACAGGTCGCCCATCACGCCGCGCTGGCACTCCTGGGTCACGAGCGCGGTGTGGGCGGGATCGACGAGGGCGCGGAGGTCGAGCGGCATCGGAGTCCTCAGACCAGCGGGCTGCCGCCGTTGGGGTGCAGCACCTGACCGGTGATGTAGCGCGCCGCGTCCGACGCGAGGAACAGGACGGCGTGGGCGACGTCTTCGGGCCGCCCCTCGATGCCCAGCGGGTTGCGCTGGCGCGTGCGCTCCAGCACGCGCTCGCGCTTCGCGGCGTCCACCCGCCCCTGGTCGTCGACCGCGCGGCGCATCGCCATCGGCGTGTCGATCATGCCCGGCGCCACCGCGTTGACGCGCACGCCCGCGCGCGCCGCCTCGAGCGCCAGCACGCGGGTCAGCGTCACCACGCCGCTCTTCGAGATCGCGTAGGCGGCGAGCCCGGGGTAGGGCTCGAAGGCGGCGCTCGAGGCGACGTTCACGATGCTGCCCGATCCCTGGGCGGTCATGGCCGGCAGCGCCGCCTGGCAGCCGAACAACACCCCCTTCAGGTTCACCGCCAGCACGCGGTCGAGCTCCGCCTCCTGCAGCTCCGCCACCGGCGCCTCGCACAGGATGCCCGCCACGTTGGCGAGCACGTCCACGCGTCCGAAGCGCTCGAGCGCGCGGCCCACGAGCGCGTCGCAGTCGGCGCGCGCGCTCACGTCGGTGCGAAGGGCCTCACAATCGGCCCCCGCCTTGGTGACCTGCTCGGCGGTCTCGGCGAGCCCGGCCTCGGCGACGTCGCCCAGCACGAGTCGGGCTCCCGCGTTCGCCAGCGCCAGCGCCGTGGCCCGTCCGATCCCGCTGGCCGCGCCGGTGACGACGGCCGTTCGGCCCGCCACGTCGAAGGGGCTCTCGGCGGTCACGCGATCACGCCCCGCTCGCGCAGCGCCGCGAGCTCTCTCGCGGGGAGGTCGAGCAGCCCGCCCAGCACCTCGTCGGTGTGCTCGCCCAGGCTCGGGAACGACCGCACCGGGCCCTCGGACACGCGCGAGAGCTTGATCGGATTGCCAACCACGCGCAGGGGGGCCCCAGCGTCGGGCCGCGGCACCTCGAGCAGCATCCCGTGCGCGTCGACGTGCGGGTCGGCCGCGAGGTCGGGCGCCGCGTTGCTGGGACCCGCCGCGATCCCCAGCTCGCAGAGCGCCGCGGCGGCCTCGAGCTTGGTCTTGTCGCGCGCCCAGGCCTCGAGGGCGGGCCGGATCACCGCGTCGGTGTGCTCGGCCCATCCCGTGCGGGTGGCGAAGCGCTCGTCCTCGACCCACTCGGGATGACCGACCGCCTGCGCGAGCCGCTCGAAGTGGTGCTCGCGGAACACCGCCACCACGAAGTAGCCGTCGCGGGCCCGGAACGCCGCGCACAGCGCCAGCGAGCCCGCCGCTGCCCACGCCACCGGCGCGCCCATCGACCAGAGGAAGGGCGGCATGTCGGAGATGGCCAGCATGGCGTCGTACATCGCGATGTCCACGTACTGTCCGAGGCCGGTGCGCTCGCGGTGGCGCAGCGCCGAGAGCACGCCGATCACGCCGAACAGGGCGCTCCCGATGTCGCCGAGCGCGCCGGCGACGACGACCGGGGGCGGCCCGTCGCCCTTCCGGTTCGGCTCGTACAGGCCGCCCATCGCCTCGGCGATCGGCGCGTAGGCCGGCCAGGTGGCGTAGGGGCTCTCGCCGGTGTTGCCGAAGCCCGAGACCGAGAGGTAGATCGCGCGCGGCTCGTGCGCGGCGACGCGCTCGTAGTCGAGCCCCAGCCGCTTCATCGCGCCGGGCGTGAAGTTCTCGGCGACGACGTCGAAGTGGGGGATCAGGCGCAGCACCAGGTCGCGGCCGGTGGGGTGCTTCAAGTCGATGCCGACGCTGCGCTTCGAGAGGTTGTTGCGCAGGTAGGTCGCGCCCACCTGGCGCCCGTCGCGGTCGGTGAGCGCCGGCCGCGAGGCGCGTCCCGAGTCGCCGTGCTCCGGGTGCTCGACCTTGACGACGTCGGCGCCCAGGTGCGCCAGCAGCTGGGTCGCGTACGGGAGCGCCTGCATCTGCTCGAGCGCGAGCACGCGCACGCCCTCGAGCGGCTTGCCCCACTGGGCGCGTTCCGGGTGGCGGACCTCCCCGACGCGCATTCACTGCGGGATCTGGAGCGCCTCGGGCAGCGTCCCGTCCATGTAGGCGGTCTCCTCGACGCGCTCGCGGATGCGCCAGCCGTCGTCGGTGTGGACGAGCTGGTCGTTGTAGTAGGCGCCCACGGTGAACATGTGCATGCTCCCGTCGGGATTGGCGAAGCCCATCGGGTTGATCACCGCGGTACGCGCCCGGGCGGTGTCGCCGTCGATCTCGACGACCGAGTTGCTGATGAAGTGCACCGTCACCGGGAACGGCGCCAGCGCCTTCTCGAGCCACTGCCGCACCTCGGGGTAGGGGCCCTTGATGCCGCCCGCGCTGGTGTAGTCGCAGACCGCGTCGGGCGTGAAGCAGGTGTCGAGCAGCGCGTAGTCCTTGGTGTCGATCGCCGTCGTGTAGCGGATCAGCAGATCGTTGATGCGGATGCGGTCGGAGATCTCGCGGGTCGAGAGCTCGCGGGGGGCGGCCATGCCAGGGTTCTCCTCGTCGGCTCGGCGCGCGGAGAGGCGCGAACGGACGCCTAGTCTCGCAGAGCGCAGGGGCTGCTGCTACCCGCCGCCGCGCGCTCGCAGGGCGGCGAGCTCGTCGCGGACGAGCGAGTCGAACGGGCCATCGCGCTCGAGCGCGCGTTCGAGTGCGCGCTCCGCAGCCGCTTGCTCGGCCGAACGAAGTCGCTGCTAGGGCGCGACCCGGAGCAGCGTCTGCGCGCGGCCCAGCGCCAGGTTCCGGATCAGGTTGAACTCGAGGCGCGGGCGGTCGTCGGTCAGGATGGCGACCTCGGCGAGGCCCGGCCGGTCGAGTGGCACCTCGTCGAGCAGGGCCTTCGCGGTGCCGCGGTCCCAGGGGTACTCGCGCAGGTCCGCCGCGATGGGCGGCGCGGCGAGGGCCGCTTCGATCCGTACCGGGTCGAGCTCGAACGGCTCGAGCGAGCCGAGCAGGTGGAGACCGACACCGCCCTGGCTGCGCACTGCGCGGACGTGCGGAAAGACGTCCACGAAGGTGGCGATGAGCATCCGGAACGTCTCCGCGTCGCGCACCCCGTTCGACGCATGGATGGCGGGGATCCAGTGCGCCGCGATTCCGCCGGGGGCGAGGTGGTCGCGCATCAGCTCGACGAACTCGCGCGAGTAGAGGCTGTTCACGCCGGCGCTGTCGATCGGTGGGGGGGGATCGACGGTGATCACGTCGTAGCGCTTCTGCGACAGCAGCAGGAAGTTGCGCCCGTCGCTCACGAGTCTGCGACCGCGGGGATCGGCGGCGATCCGGGCGGCGTCCGCGTAGAACAGGGGGAACGCGTCGATCACGCCCGGCACCAGCTCGACCACGTCGACCCGACCGCCGTGGGCGAGCGCGGACCGGAAGGTCGTGCCCATGCCGAAACACACGACCAGGGTCTCCTCGGCCCTCCCGTGCGCGGCGATCGGGAGGTGGGCCATCGCCTTGGTCGCGAACACCTTCGTCGTCATGCCGGCGCCGTTCACCATCAGCACCTGCGTCGGTCCGGGCCGCCGGGGATCCTGGATCACGGTCGTGATGCCCTGGCGGTCCGAAGCGTTGTGGACGACCTCGAAGCCGGGACGGCGCTCGGGAACGAGCCGGGCGAACAGGTCGGGCCGCGTCGTCATCCACGAGGACGCGCCGAGCAACAGCAGGGCCGCCGCCGCGACGCCGCCGCACAGCGCGCGGTTCGAGCGCCAGTCCACCCGCGCGAGGGCCACGAGCGCCAGCGCGGCGTACAGCGCGGCGAGCAGGTAGATGGCCTGGAAGTGCAGGAACAGCGGGGCCACGACGAAGCCCGCGCCCAGAGATCCGCCAATGGCGCCGAGCGTGTTCCAGGTGTACGCGCGCGCCACCGGGGTGCCCTGGTCGCCGTCCTCGCCGCCGACGAGTCGCGTGATGGCCGGGAACAGCGAGCCGCTCAGGAAGGCCGGCGGCGCGATCAGCAGCGTGACGGCCAGGACGAAGCCGAAGGTCCGCACCGCGCCCTCCAGCCCCGGCAGCAGCTCCCCGCCGAGCAGCAGGTCGTGCAGGGGATAGAGCGCCGGGAAGCAGAGCACCGCGAGTCCGTGCCAGGCGCCCGCCCCCGCGATCGCGAGCGGCACCACGAGGACGGGGCTGCGCAGCGTGCGGACGAAGCCCGCCAGCGTCCAGCTCCCCAGCGCGATCCCGACCAGGTGCACGATCAGGATGGCCGAGAACGCATACGTCGAGCTGCCGAGCAGCAGGGTCAGCGAGCGGGTCCAGAGCACCTCGCCCGCCAGCGCGAGGGCGCCCACCACCGCGTACAGCAGCAGGATGCCGGCGTTCCCGGGGCGCGCGTCCGGGGTCGGACGCTCGGTCGGCGCCAGGCCCGACAGCCACAGGCCCAGCGCGGCGACCGCGAAGTTCAGACAGGCGGCGGCTACCAGCGTGCCGGTGATCCCGATCAGCTCGATCAGGACGAAGCCGCTCAGGAACGATCCGAGCGCGGCGCCCGCCGTGTTGGCGCCGTACAGGCGTCCCGCGTTCCAGTCCTGCGGCTCGACGCCGAGCCGGTGGACGTACTCGGTCGTGAGCGGCAGCGTGGCGCCCATCATCGTGGTGGGGACCAGCAGCAGGCCGAAGGCAGCGACCGAACGGAACGCCGTCAGGACGGCGAGTGGCGTCTCGACGGAGAAGAGCAGGGGGTAGGCCGACTCGAGCCCCCGCACCAGCCACGGGAACGCCAGCGCGTAGAGCCCGATCGCGCCCTCCAGGATCGCGTACAGCCGCATCGGGTCGCGGCGCAGGACCCAGCTGCGTCCGGCCAGGAAGGCGCCGAGGGCCAGCCCGGCCATGAAGGCTCCGAGTACGACCGACACCGAGATGGTCGTGTTCCCGAACACCAGGCCGAGCTGTCGCGCCCAGATGACCTGGTAGACCAGGGCCGACGCGCCCGACAAGGTGAAGACGAGCAGGATGCGGCGTCGGATCGAGCCCACGCTGGTGTTCCTCGGTCCAGCGCCCGTGCGCGTCGCAGGCTGCTCAGCGCTTGACGATCACCGATGAGCCGTGGCCGAACAGACCCTGGTTGACGGTGAGGCCGACCTTGGCGCCCTCGACCTGCCGCTCGCCGGCCTGGCCGCGCAGCTGCCAGGTGAGCTCGCACACCTGGGCGATCGCCTGGGCCGGGACCGCTTCGCCGAAGCAGCCGAGACCGCCGCTCGGGTTCACCGGCACGCGCCCGCCCAGGGTAGTGACGCCGTCGTTGAGCAGCCTCTCGGCCTCGCCCGCCTTGCACAGCCCGATGTTCTCGTACCAGTCGAGCTCGAGCGCGGACGACAGGTCGTAGACCTCGGCCAGGTCGAGATCCTCGGGGCCGAGGCCCGCCTGCTCGTAGGCGCGCTGTGCGATCGAGTCGCGGAAGGGCGTGTCGGGCAGGCCCACTGCGGCGGCCGAGTCGGTCGAGAAGTTCGGCATCTCGATCACGGTGTTCGGGTACTGCGGGGTCACCGTCGAGATGCCGGCGATCGCGATCGGCCGGGCCGTGTGCCGCCGTGCAAACTCGGCGCTGGCGAGCACCAGCGCCGCGCCGCCGTCGCTGGTCGCGCAGATCTGGAGCAGCCGCAGCGGGTCCGACACCATCGGCGACTCGAGCACCTGCTCGATCGTGAACGCCTTCTTGTAGCGCGCGTTCGGGTTGGTGTAGCCGTGGCGGCTGTTCTTGACCTTCACCTTGGCGAAGTCGAGCTCGGTGGCGCCGTACAGCTCCATGCGGCGCCGCGCGTAGAGCCCGAAGTACACCGGGTTCGTGGCGCCCAGCAGCCGGAAGCGGAGCCAGTCGGGGTCGTCGGGGCGGTCGCCGCCGGTGGGCGCGAAGAAGCCCTTGGGCGCGGCGTCGGCGCCCACCACCAGCGCGACGTCGCACAGACCCGCCAGGATGCGCGCGCGCGCCAGGTCGATCGCCTGGGCACCGGTGGCGCACGCGCCGTAGGTGCTGGCGACCTGGGCGCCCGACCAGCCGAGCGCCTGCGCGAAGGTGGCGCCGGCCACGTAGCCCGGGTAGCCGTTGCGCATGGTGTCGCCGCCGGCCACGAACTCGATCTGCTGCCACTCGAGACCGGCGTCGCGCAGCGCGTCGCGCGCGGCGGCGACACCGTACTCCACGAAGTTGCGCCCCCACTTGCCCCAGGGGTGCATGCCCACGCCGAGGATCGCGACGTCACCGCTCATGCTTCGGCTCCCTTCGTCGGCTGCCACTTCCAGACCAGGTACTCGTTCTCGTCGTCCTCGAACAAGGTGCCGAGTGCGAGCTCCATCTCCATGCCCGCCTCGAGCCGATCGACCCCGATTCCGCCGGCGACCTGGCCGAGCACCACCATCTTCTCCTCCTCGAGCTCGACCGCGGCGATCGCGTAGGGCTCGAAGGGGTCGGTCGCCACGTAGGGCGCCGGCGGCGCGTAGCAGTTGTTCGTGAACGACCACACGCGGCCGCGGTTCGACAGCGGCACCTCGTCGAGATCGGTGCCGCCGCAGCCGGGGTTGCGGCAGAAGGCGTTCTCGCGCGGGAAGTAGTAGGTCCCGCAGTCGCGGCAGCGCGTGCCGAGCAGGCGCGGCGCGTCCGCGTCGAGCGTGAACCAGCCTTCGATGGCGGCCACGCGGTTCTTGGTCTGCGACATCGGCTCGTGTTCTCCCGAGCGAGGAGATAGCAGCCGGGGCTCAGATCCGCCGCTCGCGCCCCTGCCAGTAGCGGTCGCGCAGCGCCCGCACGTAGAGCTTGCCGGTGTCGTGGCGCGGCAGCTCCGCCTCGAAGTCGACCGAGCGCGGCACCTTGTAGCCGGCCAGGTGCTCGCGCGCGAACGCGAGGATCTCGGCCTCGAGCGCGGGCCCGGCCTCGTGGCCCGGACGCAGCTCGACGGCCGCCTTCACGCTCTCGCCCCACTCGTCGTCGGGCACGCCGAACACGGCGACGTCGGCGATCGCGGGGTGCTCATGCAGCGCCTGCTCGATCTCGGCCGGGTAGATGTTGACCCCGCCCGAGATGATCGTGTGCGAGTCGCGGTCGGCCAGGAACACCCAGCCGTCGGCGTCCACCGATCCCACGTCGCCCAGCGTGAAGGCCGAGTCGTCGAGGAAGGCGTTCGCCGTCTTCTCGGCGTCGCCGTGGTAGGCGAAGAAGTGGTCGAGGGTGCGGTGCCGGCTGTAGAGCGTGCCGCGCTCGCCGGGCGGCAGCACGCGGCCCTCGGCGTCCGCGGCGAACACCTCGTAGTGCGGCACGCAGCGGCCCACGGTGCCGGGCCGCGCGAGCCACTCCTCGCTGTCGACCAGCGTGGTCACCCCGCCCTCGGTGCCGCCCCAGTACTCCAGGAACAGCGGGCCCCACCACTCGATCATGCGCTGCTTCACCGGCACCGAGACCGGCGCCGCGCCGTGCAGCACCAGGTGCAGCGAGCCGGGCTCGAAGGCGGCGCGCTCGGCGTCGGAGAGCCTGAGCAGGCGCACGAACATGGTGGGCACCAGGTGCGCGTGGTGGACGCCGTGCGCGCGCACGGTCTCGAAGAAGGCGCGCTCGTCCCAGCGCGGCATCACCACGATCGGCGCGCCGTTGGTCATGTCGTAGACCGCGAACATCAGCGGCGCGGCGTGGTAGAGCGGACCCGTCACCAGGTGCGGACCGCTGCCGTCGCAGCGGATCGAGTCGGCGTAGGCGCGCATGCCCGCGACGGCCGCCTCGAGCGTAGGCGGCCGCCGCCGCTTCACGCCCTTGGGGCGGCCCGTGGTGCCGCTGGTGTAGATCATCGGGCCGCCCGCGGGGCCGGCGGGGTCGGGCGGCGCGTCGGCGCATTCGGCCAGCGCCGCGTCGAGCGCCGCACCGACCTCGATCACCTCGCCCACCGCCGCCGCGCGCGCCGCGTCGGCGTGCTCGGCGTCGACGAACACCGCGCGGGCGCCCGAGTCGCGCAGCACGTAGGCGACCTCGTCGCGGGTCAGGTGGCGGTTGACGGGCGTGAACCACACGCCGGCTGCGATCGACCCGAGCGCCAGCTCGACGCCCTCGACCCGGTTGCCGAGCAGCAGTGCGACGTGGTCGTCGGGCCCGAGCCCCAGGCCGTCGCGCAGCAGGTGCGCCAGGCGGTGCGTGCGGTCGGCCAGCTCCGCCCAGCCGCGGCGCCGGGTGCCGTCGTCGAGCGCGAG
>JASJBO010000188.1 GCA_030066475.1 Myxococcota bacterium | reverse complement strand
GCTCACCTCGAACTTCATCGGCTGCTCGACGTTCAGGTGGGTCACCACGCCGTCGTCGGCGATCAGCGCGAAGCGCTGGCCGCGCACGCCCATCGCGAAGTCCGAGGCGTCGAAGTCGAGCCCGAGGGCGCGCGTCAGCTCGCCGCTGCCGTCGGCCACCATGGTGATCGCGTCGCCCACGCCCTGGTCCTTCGCCCAGGCCGCCATCACGAAGGGGTCGTTCACCGACAGGCACAGGATCGCGCCGGCCCCCTTGTCGAGCAGCGCCTGTGCCTTCTCGACGAAGCCCGGCAGGTGCTTCTGCGAGCAGGTGGGCGTGAACGCGCCCGGCACCGAGAACAGCACGACCTTCTTGCCGCCGAACAGCGCCTCGGTGCTCTGGTCCTCGAACGAGCCGTCCGCCTTCGCGGTCTTGACCGTGCAGCTGGGGATCTTCTCGCCGACCTGGATCGCCATCGGATGGGCCTCCTGACTGGGGATGATGGAGGCCGGAGCGTAGCCGACCGCGGGCCGGATTCACTCGTCGCCGTCGGGCCAGGCAACCACCACGCCGTCGCGCAGCGCGAACGGCACGGCCTCCAGCGCGTCGCCGGCGCAGGGTCCGGCGAGGCAGTAGCCGTCCTCGATGCGGAACAGCGCGCCGTGCGTCGAGCAGACGACGTGCCGCCCCTTCCGGTCGAGGAACGCGTCGGGCGCCCAGTCGAGCGGCGTCCCGACGTGCGGACAGCGGTTCACGTACAGGTAGACGGCGTCCCCGCGCCGCACCGCGAACAGCCGCCACTCGCGCTCGCCGCGGTGCAGGCGGAAGCCGCGCGCCTCGCCGTCGGGGATCTCGTCGAGGCGCGCGAGCGCCACTGCGTCGGACAGGCCGGCCTCCTCGCTCCGGGGCGGGAGCGGTATCGTATCGGAAGCCAACCTCAGCCAGCAGGTGAGCCCATGCCCCCCGCCCTCCCCTCGCTCTCCGCGCTTCGCCAGCGCGCCCAGGACGCCTTCGGCACCGCCGCCGCGCTGTATCGGGTCGGTCTGCTCGACCCGCGCTTCGGCCTCGCGACGGGCCGCGCCTACCTCCAGTGGGGCACCTCCATCGCCACCGGCTTCACCGGGGCGGCGCTGCGCCGTCCCGACCAGACGGCGATCGTCGACGACGCCGGGCGCACCAGCTTCGCCGAGCTGGACGCGCGCAGCGACGCCGTCGCGGAGGGCCTGGTGGCGGCGGGCATCGGCCCGGGCAGCGGCGTCGGGGTGATGTGCCGCAACCACCGGGGCTTCGTCGAGGCGGTGGTGGGCGTGGCCAAGGCGGGCGGCGACATCCTGCTGCTCAACACCGGCTTCGCCGGCCCGCAGCTCGCCGAGGTGCTCGAGCGCGAGGGCGCCTCCGCGGTGATCCACGACCAGGAGTTCGGGCCGCTGGTCGAGAAGGCGGGGGGCGACCGAGCGCGCTGGGTCGCCTGGCACGAGGGTCCGAGCGCCACGCCCACGCTCGAGGAGCTCGCCGCCGAGTACGCCGGGCTGAGGCCCGAGCCGCCGGAGCGCAACGGCCGCTTCGTGATCCTCACCTCGGGCACCACCGGCACGCCGAAGGGCGCACCGCGCGACGCGGAGTCGGGGGGCACGGCGCTGGGACTGCTCGAGCGGCTGCCGATGCGCGTCGACGAAGTCGCGGCCGTGCCGGCGCCCGCGTTCCACGGCTGGGGCTTCGCGCAGGTGGCGATGGGCGGCGTCTTCGGCTG
Source organism: Myxococcota bacterium (assembly GCA_030066475.1). The sequence continues at coordinate 15,366 of JASJBO010000188.1, read as the reverse complement.
GACGCTGCTGCTGCCCCGGCGCTTCGACCCCGAGGACACCCTGCGAACGATCGCCGAGCACGGCGCCACGGTGCTGGCGGTGGTGCCGGTGATGATGCAGCGCATCCTCCAGCTCGGCCCCGAGGTGATCGGCCGCTACGACACCTCGTCGCTGCGCATGGTCGCCTCGAGCGGCTCGGCGCTGCCCGGCGAGCTGGCGCTGCGCTGGATGGACACCTTCGGCGACCACCTCTACAACTTCTACGGCTCGACCGAGGCCTCCTACGCCTCGATCGCCGACCCGGCCGACCTGCGTGCCGCACCCGGCACGGCCGGGCGTGTACCGCGCGGCGGCACCGTGAAGATCCTCGACGACCAGGGCCGCGAGGTCCCCACCGGCACCGTGGGACGCATCTTCGTGGGCAACGACAGCCAGATCGAGGGCTACACGGGCGGCGGCGACAAGGAACGCATCAGCGGCCTGATGTCGATCGGCGACCTCGGCCACTTCGACCTCGAGGGCCGGCTGTTCGTCGGGGGCCGCGACGACGACATGATCGTCTCGGGCGGCGAGAACGTGTTCCCGAGCGAGGTCGAGAACCTCCTGGTCGACCACCCGGAGGTCGCCGACGTCGCCGTGATCGGCGTGCCCGACGAGGAGTTCGGCCAGGCCCTGCGCGCCTTCGTGGTGCTGCGCCCCGGCTCCGCGCTCGGCTCGGACGCCGTGCGCGGGCACGTGCGCTCGCACCTCGCGCGCTACAAGGTGCCGCGCCGGGTCGACTTCCTGGACGAGATCCCGCGCAACCCGTCCGGCAAGGTGCTGAAGCGCCTCCTCCGGGAGAGGACGTAGCTGGCGAAGCGCGGCCTGCGGCCGCGCCAGCCTTCGCTCGGCTACGCCTCGCTGCGCGCTACGCCGCCTGCGGCGGCTTCGCTTGCGCGGGCGACCTGCTCCGCTTCGAACCGTTCGGCTGGCCGGCGAGGCGCAGCAGGGGAAGGACGAGGAGGAGCTCCGCGCCCAGGCCGCAGCCCGACTTCGGGGTCTCCTTGTTGCGGAAGGCGTTGGGGCAGTGCGGGTCGGCAGTGTCGATCTGGCCGTCGCTGTCGTTGTCGAGGCCGTCGTCGCAGGCGGGGTCCTCGAGGTTCGAGTCGGCGTCGCGGCAGCCCGGGTCGGCGCCCCAGTCGACGAGGCCGTCGCCGTCGTTGTCGACGCCGTCCGCGCAGGCGGGCAGCTCCGAGGCGTCCCAGGGCAGCGCGCAGCCCGCATCGGCCGGGAAGTCGGTGTCGAGATCCGCGTCGTTGTCGGCGCCGTCGGCGCAGGCCGGGAGTGCGCTCACCCGGGCGAGGTCCATGCGGCCGGTGATCGAGCCGCCGCTCCACACGTCGAGGCGCGCCCCGCTGGCCGGATCGACGCGGACCAGGCTGCCGCCCGAGCAGCCGCTCGCGTCGCAGCTCCCGGCGTCGCCCACGAACAGGTCGCCGCTCGCCCCCACGGCGATGGCAACCGGCGTCGACCAGGCCGGGTCGTTCGACAGCAGGCTCACCGTGCCGCTGGTGGGGTCGATGCGGTAGACGCCCTCGCCGTCGACGAAGTCGGCGCCCACGGCCACGATCGCTCCGGAGCCCTCGACGGCGAGGTCGCGCCAGATGTCGGTCGCGAACCCGGGTGTGACCCCGGTGACGCTGGACGCGTCCGGGGCGACGCGGAACACCCCGTCGCCCAGCGCGCCGAAGCCCGAGACCAGCAGGTCGCCGCTCGCCTCGCGCGCCAGCGAGTCGCCCTGGTAGAACAGCAGGGTCACGCCGAACGGCAGCGCGAGCAGCGGCGCGCGCGCGCCCTGCCCGGCCTCGACCCAGCCGATCGTGTCGAGTCCAGACGAGACCAACGCGACGGCGTCGCCGTTTGCGTCGAACACGACCTGGACTGACTCGAAGGCCTCGAGCGGGCCGGACAGCCGGCGCTGGGTGCCGACGTCGGGCACCACGTGGACCAGCCCGCCGGGGTCGGCCACCACGACCTCGCCGGTGGCGCGCACGGCGACGCCCTGAGGCGCGCCGAGCAGGCCGCCGGCGGCGAGCAGCGTCTGGGCGCCAGTCGCGGGATCGACGCGGAACAGGTGGCCCACCTCGCGGTCGACCACCAGCAGGTCGCCCAGGGCGAGGCTCTCGACCGACTCGCTCGGGAAGCTCGCGCTCTCGCACTCGGGGTCGGCGGGCCAGTCGGTGGCCCCGTCGCCGTCGTTGTCCACCCCGTCGTCGCACTGGGGCGCCTCGATCGGGTCGGCCGCCGAGACGCACTCGGGCACCTCGTCGGGGAAGTCGATCCGACCGTCCACGTCGTTGTCGATGCGGTCGTCGCACTGCGGGTCCTCGGCCGGGTCCGAGGCCAGCGTGCAGTCGGGATCGGCCGGGAAGTCGGTGTGCCCGTCGCCGTCGTTGTCGAGCCCGTCGCTGCAGTCCGCCGTCTCGCTCCGATCGTCGGCGGCGACACAGCCCGCATCGGCCGGGTAGTCCGTGTCGAGGTCGGAGTCGTTGTCGAGGCCGTCGTCGCAGGCGGGGTCCTCGATCTCGCCGGCCGCGTTGCGGCAGCCGGGGTCGGCGGGGAAGTCGGTGTGCCCATCGCCGTCGTTGTCGAAGGCGTCGGCGCAGTCGTGGCGCTCGGTCTGGTCGTCGGCCGCGCTGCAGCCCGCATCGGCCGGGAAGTCGGTCTGGCCATCGCCGTCGTTGTCGAGCCCGTCCGCGCAGCTCTCGGTCTCGGAGCGGTCGGCGCGCCGCGTGCACTCCGGGTCGGCCGGGAAGTCGACGAGCCCATCGCCGTCGTTGTCGACCCCGTCGTTGCAGGCGGTGGGCGAGAGGAAGGCGACCCATCCCTCGGGATCGCCGCTCGGGTTGGTGCCGTGGCCCACCACCGTGAACTCGCCGGCGCCGTTCACGTCCGAGACTCCGCTCGCCTCGCCGAGCGTCCAGCCCGTGAGGTCGAGCCCGTAGTCCTGTTCGAGGACGGTCTGGAGCTTGCGCATGCCGTGGATCGCGTCCCAGAGGAAGGCGGCGTCCTCGTCGTTCTCGTCGTTCGCCGTGCCGACGATCACGCCGCCGTCTCCGGAGACCGCGCAGCCCTTGCTGCCGGGGAAGCTCGAGCCGGGCAGCGATCCCAGCAGCGAGACGCTGGCGTAGCCGGCGCCCGTCCAGCGCACCGCCTGCTTCTCGTTGGTTCCGCTCGGACTCGTGTTCGCGAACCCGACGATGGTGGAGGCGTCCGCCGAGATCGCGGCCGCGCTCGAGCTGAGCTGGGCGCCCGGCCAGCCGCCCAGGCCGTGCATGCTGCCGTCCCAGTAGAAGCCCTGGATGCCGCCGCTGCTGTCGCTGTCGCCGACGATCACGGCGCCGTCGTGGGAGGCGCCGGCGGCACCGCTCGCCTCCTCGGGGCCGGACAGGTGGCCGATCCCGTCGATCGAGGTGCCGCCCCCGGTCCAGCGCGCCGCCTCGACGGTGATGTCGCCGAACACCGGCTTGCCGGTGCCCGCCCCGACCACGACGAGTCCGTCGCCCGAGACTCCCTCGCCGAACGCGAACGGGGGGCACAGCGAGCAGAAGAACTGTCCGAGTGCCACGAGCCCCGCGCCCTGGGTCCAGCGGAAGGCGCGCGAGTCGTCGCTCGAGTCGACGCCGGTGCCCGCGATCACGCTCCCGTCGGCCGAGACGCCCGAGGCAACGCTGTGGAACACCCCGCCCGGCAGGTCGCCCAGGCCCACGATCCCGCCGCCGGCCGTCCAGCGGAACGCCTCGGGTCCCGAGGCGCCCTCGCTGCCACCGACGACCACGCTGCCGTCGGCGGAGACCGCGTTCGCGAAGCTGTCCACGGCGCCGCCGGCGAGGTCGCCCACGCCGCTGAACCAGGGCTGGTTCTGCGCGAGCGCCGGCGCCGCGAGAGCGAGCGCGACTGCGCACGCGCCCACGAGCTGCCCGACCTGGTGGGGGGACACCTCCGGGTCCGTGCCGGCCGCCTAGGGACCCGACAGGAACTCGACGCAGTCCACCAGCAGCGGGTCCGCCGGGATCTGGTCGACGGAGGCCAGCGTGAGGTCGGCCGTGACCTCGGCGGGCCCCAGGATCGGCGTCGTGGGTGGCAGCGTCGTCGTGATCGACTGGCTCAGCTCCAGCCCGCCGAGCCCGCCACCGCCGAACAGGAGGCCGAACAGCAGCCCGAACGCATCGGCGAGCGTGATCGGGATCTCGGTGTCGACCTCTGCCGCGAAGGGCAGATCGATCGGTGCCCCGAGCAGGTTCTCGAGCGTCGGATCGGTGAGCTCGATGCCGGTGGCGAGGGTCAGCTGAAAGGCGATCTGGCTGCGGAAGGGCTGGATCAGCGCCATGCCGCCGCTCGCGACCTCGTCGTCGGGCACCACGCAGATCGTGCCGGTGGGGAGCCCGCCGCCGATCAGGATCTCGGTGCCGGCGATCAGGATGTCGTCGACCCGGACCACCGCCGCGAGCCCTTCGGGCGTGATGAGCTGGAACGGATTCAGGTCGATCACCACCGTCGTCTCGACGCCGCCCGTCACGTTCGTCGTGAGCAGGTTGTAGGGCGGCTGGAAGAACGGCACGTCGATGGTGATGGCGCTGTCGCCCACGAGGGCGAGGTCGAGCGGCACCTCGATCTGCCCGCAGGCCACCGAGCCGCCGGCGGCGGCCGCGATCCAGAGAGCCTGGATTCGTCGCGAGAGTCCGGATCGGCGCATGGCATCGTCCCCCTGCTGGCACCCGGTCCTCTTCTACGCGAATCCGGCGCAGATGGGAAGCAATAAATAAAACCCTGTGTCCAAAAATGGATTCTCGAGCCAGGACAGGGAGTTGCGCACCTAGACGAAGGCGCGCACCAGGAGCTCGAGGAAGCGCGGCTGCAGGCGCTGGAGCTCGGCGCCGCGGCCCTCGGCGAAGTAGCGCAGCGACAGCCCCTCGATCCCGGTGAGGATCAGCTCGATGCTCGGGAGGTCGGGCGCCCGCGAGACCTGGCCGGAGCGGTGCGCCTGCTCGAGCTCGCGCGCCACGCGCGCGCTGATCTCGCGCACGAGCTGGCGCCGCACCGCCTGCACCTGGCGCGCGGCCGTCGCGCCGAGCCCGTCGAGGTCGAGCGGCGCGCCGGTGAACAGCGACAGGTAGGCCTGGAGGCCGCGGTCGATGCGCTGGATCGGGTCGCCGGTGGCCTCGAAGACCTTCTCGAGGTCGCGAATCAGCGCGCGGCCGGCGGCCTGCACCAGCTCGGTGACGAGGTCCTCCTTCGAGTCGAAGACCTCGTAGAACGAGCGCGACGACACGCCCGCCTCGCGCACGATGTCGGCCACGCGGGTGTGCTCGTACTGGTTGGTCTCGAAGGCGCGGATGGCGCCCTGGAGGAGCCGCCGCCGCTGCACGTCGCGGGGAATCGGAGGGCGGCCGCGGGGGCGCTTGCCGGCAGAGGTCGTCACCGCCCTGGAAGCGTAGCCCTCTGGACGTGCCGGGTCGCCTGGCTCAGCCGGCCAGGTCGCGCGGGCGGTCCCGCTGGGACGGATCGGCGCGGGTCGGCACCAGGATCAGTTCGTCGGCGCCGCCGCAACGACGCCCGACGCGGGCACCCCCGCAAGCGAAGCCGCGCAGCGGCGTAGCGCGCAGCGAGGCGAAGCCGAGCGAAGTCCATCGAGCCGAGCGAAGTCCATCGAGCCGAGCGAAGTCCATCGAGCTACTCCGCAGGATCGAGCAGCACCTTGACCACGCCGTCGCGGCGCTCGTCGAACAGCTCGTAGGCCTCCGCGCCCCGCGACAGCGGCATCCGGTGGGTGAACACGGTCTCCGGCGTCAGGCGCCCCGACTGGAGCAGCGGGATCAGCGCCGGCCACTGGCGCTGCACGGGCACCAGCCCGATGCGGAAGGTCAGGTCCTTCATGAGCGCCAGGATCATCGGGAACGGGAAGGCGTCGCTCGCATTGACGCCGACCACCGAGACGACGCCCCCGGAGCGCACCAGCTCGAGCGCGCTCCGGATCGTAACGTCGGACCCGACGGCCTCGATCACCGCGTCGGGGCCGAGCCCGCCCGTGGCCTCGCGCACCGCGGCGACGGGATCGACCTGCGCCGCGTCCACCGGAATCGCGCCGTGGGCGGCCGCGACGGCGAGGCGCTCGGGCACGCGGTCGATCGCGAACACCCGGGCCGGGCCGAACAGCTTGGCGCACTCGAGCGCGCACAGGCCGACGGGGCCGAGCCCGATCAGGGCCACGTCGAGACCCGGTCGGATCTCGGCGTTGCAGGCGCCGAAGTAGCCGGTGGGCAGGATGTCGGTGAGCAGCACGGCCTGCTCCACCGACACGCCGTCGGGAATGCGGCGGAACGCGTGGTCGGCCGCCGGCACGGCCACCGCCTGCGCCTGGCCGCCGGGCAGGTGCGGCGTCGTGCCGAACACCCGCACCAGCGACTGCTCGCAGCGCACCGGATGGCCCGAGACGCACTCCGCGCACTGCCCGCAGCCGATCACGCCCGAGGTGAGCACGCGGTCGCCGACGGCGAAGTCGCGCACGGCGCTGCCCACCTCGACCACCTCGCCCACGAACTCGTGGCCGATCGCGAAGCCGGGGCGCTCGACGGGCAGCGCGCCGTGGAGCAGGTGCAGGTCGGAGCCGCAGATCGCGGCGCGCTCCACCCTCAGCACCGCACTCCGTGTGTCGGGCGGCTTGGGATCGGGAGTCGATTCGTAGCGGACATCGCCGGGACCGTGGTAGACGAGCGCGTGGTTCACGCGAGCTTGGTAGCACCGACGCGGGCCGCCGGTCGAGCGCGGCGCCCGGCACGCCCGCCGTCAGCCCGGGGGCGCACGCCCGGCGATGATCATGCCCAGCACCTGCTCGGTCGTCACCTCGGCCGTCCGGCAGACGCCGACGAGCCGCCCGCCGCGCAGCACGGCGATCCGGTCGGACAGCTCGAATACGTCGTGCAGGTCGTGACTCACCAGCAGGATGCCGAGGCCCTGCTCCTTCAGCCGCCGGATCAGCGCCGCGACCTGCCCCGTCTCCTCGGGCCCGAGCGCCGCGGTCGGCTCGTCCATGATCAGCACGCGCGCCCGGAAGTGGACCGCCCGGGCGATGGCGACGGCCTGCCGCTCGCCGCCCGAGAGCTGGCGCACCGGCACGCGCACGCTGGGAAAGCGCGGGGCGAGCCGCCCGATCACGTCGCGGGCGTCGCGCTCCATCGCCTCCTCGTCGAGCGTGCGCCAGCGCGTCAGCCGCTCGCGGCCCAGGAACAAATTGGCCACGGCGTCGAGGTTCTCGGCGAGCGCGAGCGTCTGGTAGATCATCTCGATGCCGAGCCGCCGCGCGTCGCGCGGCGTGCGGATCGCGACCCGCTCGCCGGCCACGCGGATCTCGCCCGCATCCGGCGGCTCGGCGCCCGAGAGCGCCTTCATCAGCGTCGACTTGCCGGCGCCATTGTGACCGACCAGTCCCAGCACCTCGCCCGCGTCCAGCTCGAGGCTCACGTCGTCCACGGCGCGGAGGCCGCCGAACTGCTTGGACACGCCGCGCAGGGCCACCAGCGGCGCGCTCATCGCCGCCTCCGCCGGTGGAGCGTGTCGACCTGGATCGCCGCGATCAGCACCAGCCCGATCGCGATCTGGCGCACCGGGCTCGAGACGCCCAGCAGCAGCATCCCGTTCTCGAGGCTCTGCATGATGACGGCGCCCAGCACCGCCCCGCCGACGCTGCCGGCGCCGCCCGCCAGCGACGTGCCGCCGAGCACGGCGGCGGCGATCACCGACAGCTCGGCGAGCGTGCCCATCGAGCTGGTGCCGGCGCCCAGCCGCGCCGTGGTGATGACGGCCGCCACGGCGGCGAGCGCGCCCATCAGGACGAAGACCCCGAGCGCGACGCGCCGGGTGTCGATGCCGGCCAGCTTCGCGGCCTCGGGGTCGCCCCCCATCGCGAGCACGGCGCGCCCGAAGCGGGTCACGCGCGCCAGCGCGGCGACCACCACCGTGACGCCGACCGCGATCAGGACCGGCACCGGGATGCCGCGCGCCACGTCGCTGCGCGGCCAGGTGTAGGCGTTGACGATCGCGACGAAGCCCAGGATGCCGGCGGCCTGGAGCGCCAGCAACGGCCACTCCAGGGCGAGCGGGCGCACCGGGATGTCGTGCGCCCGGCGCACCGCGCGCGAGCGCAGGGCCAGCGCGATCCGCACCGCCACGGCGCCCGCACCCAGCACCCAGCTCCAGCGCGCGCCGATCGAGCCGGCGCCCAGGAGCTGCCAGGTCGGCGCGAGCGGCGAGACCGTGCGTCCGTCGGTCACGAGGTAGGCCGCGCCGCGGAACATCAGCAGCCCGGCCAGGGTCACGACGAAGGCCGGCAGCCCGCGGTACGCCACCCAGAAGCCGTTCCAGGCGCCGATCGCGGCGCCCAGCGCGAGCCCCGCCCCGAGCGCGAGCGGCGCGCTCCAGGCCGCCCCCGCCAGCGCCTCGGCCTGGAGCCACGCCATCGCCATGCCGACGAAGCCCAGCACCGAGCCCACCGAGAGGTCGATGTGGCGCGACACGATCACCAGCACCATGCCGGCCGCCATCACTGCGACCACGCTGCTCTGAACCGCGAGGTTGTAGAGGTTGCGCGGCGTGAGGAAGACGCCGTCGGTGGCGGCGTGCAGCGTCAGCCAGATCGCGGCGAGCGCGCCGAGCATGCCGAGCAGGCGCCCGTCGAGCTGCGCAGCGCGCAGGCCGTCAGCGACAGGCATCCGGAGCGTCGTCGGGCTCCACGCCGCGACACAGCGCGTCGCGCTCGATCCAGCCCGCCGCGACCACCGTCGCGAGGTTGGCGCGGGTGATCGGCTGCGGAGCCAGCAGGATGGCGTCGACGGGAACCTGCCGCGGTCCCGCGTCGTAGCGCCGCGCGCCCTCGAGAGAGGCGGGCTCGGCGCCGCGGCCCAGCGCCACAGCGACGCGCGCCGCGGCCCGCCCGAGCGCGCGCGCGTCCTTCCAGACGCTGACGGTCTGGAGCCCGCGCGCCACGCGGTTGAGCGCCGCGTGGTCGCCGTCCTGCCCCGAGACGGGAACGCCCGTCAGGCCCTGCTCGGCGAGCGCCGCGATCACTCCGCCCGCCATCGCGTCGTTGGAGCACACCACCACGTCCACGCGGTTCCGGTTGGCGGTGAGAATCTGCTCCATGGTGCGCTGGGCCACGTCGGGCAGCCAGCCCTCGACGTACTGGTCGCCGACCACCTCGATGCGCCCCGCCGCGATCGCGGGGCGCAGCACGTCGAGCTGGCCGCCGTGCACGAAGTCGCTGTTGGGATCGGTGGGCGCGCCCTTGATGAAGGCGAAGCGCCCGCGGTCGCGCACCCGCAGCAGCTCGCGCGCCTGCAGGCGGCCCACCTCGCGGTTGTCGAACGACAGGTAGAACACGCCGGACCGCTCGATCAGGCGGTCGTAGGCGATCACCGGCACGCCCTCGGCGGCGGCCTGCACGACGGCGGGGACCAGCGCCTCCGCGTCGTGCGCCACGATCACCAGCACCTCGGCGCCGCGCGCGAGCAGGCTCTCGACGTCCGCGAGCTGCTTCTCGGTCGAGCTCTGGGCGTCGGCGGCCAGGTAGCGCGCGCCGAGCGCCTCGAGCTCGCTGCGCAATGCGCGCTCGTCGGTCTTCCAGCGCTCCTCCTGGAAGTTCGACCAGGACACGCCGACCAGCAGCTCGCCGGCGGGAGCCGGCGATGCCGCCAGCGCGACCAGGATCCCCATGACGATGCGCACTCATCCCCCCGGCAGCGGGCCGTAGGGTACCCGGGGTGGGGTCCGTCGGGATGGGCCGTGCCGGGCGAAGGGGCTCGTGGTTCGCCGCGAGCGGGCAGTCCGTTTGCAGTGCGGCCTTGGCGCTGGCATGCTCCTGGGACCCAGTCGACTCTCGGATCAACTCGAGAACCTGCAAAGGAAACCCCCGAAATGTCTGAGGAAACGGCGACCGCTGGGCCGCTCCCGGCGGTTCCCTATTTGAAGATTCCCGCCGACGGCGAGCCCTATCTGGAGGGCCACCGCTGCCAGAGCTGCGGCGCGATGTTCCTGGGCGAGCGCTCGGTCTGCTCGAAGTGCGGCACGCGGGATCAGATGGAGGCGACCCGGCTCTCGAACGATGGCTCGCTGTACGTGTACAGCATCGTGCACCGCTCGTTCCCCGGCATCGACACGCCCTACGTGTCGGCGATCGTCGACCTCGAGGGCGGCGGCACGGTCAAGGGCAACCTGATCGGCATCGATCCCGACCCCGAGAAGATCGCGCTCGGCATGCCGGTGCGCGTGGTCTACAAGGACGCCCTCGGTCGCAAGGACCGCGAGGGCAACTCGTATCTCTCGTACTTCTTCGAGCCGCGCGGCTGAGCGCGCGCGACCAGGGAGACCCTCGATGAGCGAAGACGTCTACATCCTCGGCGTGGACATGATCAAGTTCGGGCGCTTCCCGGACCGGACCGTCCCCAACATCGGCGCAGAGGCCGCGCTGCTGGCCCTCGACGACGCGGGCCTGAAGATCCAGGACATGCAGGCGCTCTACTGCGGCAACCTCTACCAGGCCGGCGCCATGGTGGGGCAGCGCATCCTGCAGGAGATCGGCCAGACCGGCATCCCGGTGGTGAACACCGCGAACGCGTGCGCGACCGGCGCCACCGCCTTCCGCGAGGCCTGGATGGCGGTGAAGGCCGGCGTCTACGACCTGGTGCTGGCGGTCGGCGTCGAGCAGATGGGCAAGGGTCTGCTCGGCGGCGCCGGCGGCGGCTCGGGCATCCCCAAGGAGGGCCTGCTGGGCTCGGGCCTGATGCCGGCGGTGTTCGCCGAGGCGGGCATGGAGCACGCCAAGAAGTACGGCACCAGCTTCGAGCAGTTCGCCAAGGTGTCGGTCAAGAACCACCACCACTCGACGCTCAACCCGAAGGCGATGTACCAGATCGAGACGCCGCTCGAGACGGTGATGAACGCCGAGATGATCGCCTACCCGAACACCAAGCTGATGTGCTCGGTGAACGTGGACGGCTCGGCGGCGGCGGTGCTGGCGTCGGAGCGCAAGGCGAAGGAGCTCGGCATGAGCCGGGCGGTGCGCGTGAAGGCCTCGGCGCTGACCAGCGATCCGTGGCAGGAGCGCGACCTGGTCATGCCCGACGTCAACACCTGTACGCGGGCCGCAGCCAAGACGGCCTACGAGATGGCCGGGGTCGGCCCGGACGACATCGACCTGGTCGAGCTGCACGACTGCTTCGCCACCGCCGAGATCCTCCACTACGAGAACCTCGGCCTGTGTGGCGACGGCGAGGCCGGCAAGCTGATCGACGAGGGCCAGACGGCGCTCGGCGGCCGGGTCCCGGTGAACGTCTCGGGCGGCCTGCTCTCCAAGGGCCACCCGCTCGGCGCCACCGGCATCGCCAACATCTACGAGGTGTCGACGCACCTGCGCGGCGAGGCCGACAAGCGCCAGGTCGAAGGCGCCCGCCTCGGCCTGACCCACGTCATCGGCCTCGGCAGCGCCTGCGGCATCCACATCCTCGAAAAGGCCAACTAGGGAGACCCCGCTCCGTATGCTCCGTATGCGGATCGGCGTCGTCAGCGATACGCACGATCACGTCCGGAACGTCGGGCGGATCGTGGAGCTGTTCAATGCGGCGGGGGTGGAGCGCGTGGTGCACACGGGCGACATCACCGAGGCGCGCACGCTCGACGTGTTCGCGGGGCTCGGGGCGCCGCTGCACGGGGTGTACGGGAACAACGACGTGCTGCGCGACCAGCTCGAGACGGCGGCGCAGCGGCACGGCTTCGCGCTCTCCGATCCGCCGCTCGAGCTCGAGTGGAGCGCGCGCCGCATCCTGGTGGTGCACGATCCGCGCGACGCCGAGCCGCACGCCGACGACGGCCACGCGCTGCTGCTGCACGGCCACACCCACCTGCGCGTGATCGAGCGCACGAGCGGCCGGCTGGTGTTCAACCCCGGCGAGTGCGCGGGCCACATGCGAGGGCACAACGCGGTGGGCGTGGTGGACCTCGCGGCCCTCGAGCCCGAGGTGCTGCGCTTCTGAGCGCGGCGGTCGCCAACGCCTTCCTGGCCGTGCTGGCCCTCGGGGCCGGCTTCCGCCTCGCCGCCGGGGCGGGCGCGCCGACCGGGGGACTGCCGGCGGCGCTGGACGTCGCCGCCCTGATCGCGGCGGCCCTGCTGTGGGCGACGCTCGCGGCGTCGGCCCGGCTGCCCGCCCGCTGGTTCCTCCCGCTCGCCGTGGCGACCGGCTGGGTGGCCGGCGGTGCGCCCCCGCTGTGGCTGTGGTGGCCCGAGGGCGTGGCCTTCGACTGGTGCCGCGGTCTGCTCGGTGCCGCGCTCGCCGCGGTCGGCTTCACGACCGTGCGCCGGAACGACCCGGGCCACCGGTGCTGGGCCGGTCGAGACACGTTCCCGCCGCGTCCCCACGCGGTGCCGCGCGCACTCGCCGTGGCCCTGACCGGTGCCGTCGTCGTCCCGCTGCTGGCTGCGGGCGTGGGGATCGCCTGGTCGCTGGCGCAGCTCGAGCGCGCCACGGCCGGCTTCGTGCGCTTCGGCGCCGACCGCATCGAGGTGGAGGCGCGCCGCTACCGGCGCGCCGATCGCGCCGTCGAGCTGGTGGGCATGGTCCACATCGGCGAGCGCGCGGCCTACGAGGACATCTTCGGCGACTTCGAGACGACGTCCACCGTCGTGCTCGAGGAGGGCATCGGCGACCGCGAGGAACGCCTCTCGGAGCGGCTCAGCTACACCCCCCTCTCGGACGCGCTCGGCCTGGGGGTGCAGCCCTCGCTGGGGCGCTACCTCGCCGAGCGCCACGGAGAGATCCCGGAGAGCCGGGTCCCCGACATCCGCCGCGCGGATCTCGACCTGAGCGACTTCTCCCCGGAGACGCTCGAGGTGCTCCGAGAGGCCGCACGCGTCTACGACAGCGCCGACCTCGACCAGGCGCTCTCCCGCCTTCAGGCGTTCGGCGCGCGGCGCGACGCCGAGACGCTGCTCGCCGCCGCCCGGGAGGACCTGATCACGCGCCGCGACCGCCACCTGGTCGGCGAGCTCGACGACGCACTCGAGGACTACGAACGGGTCGTCGTGCCCTGGGGCGCCATCCACATGCGCGCGCTCGAGGGCTCGGTCCTCCAGCGCGGCTTCGAGCGGATCGAGACGCGGCGGCGCACGATCGTCCGCTACGCCACGCTGCTCGCGGCCCTGCTCGGGAGCGAGGCCGTCGCCGTGCCCTCGGAGTCGGTTCGGTGACGGACCGCCGCGCGCTCCTCGGCCTCGCCTTCGCGCTCGAGCTTGCGCTCGCCGCGCGACCCGCCGCCGCCGCCGTGATCGCCGACCCCGGCTTCGGCGCCTTCCCCTTCGCCGGCGGACCCGGCGAGCTCTCGGGCCTGACGCACGTGGGCGACGACGACTACCTGGCGGTGAGCGACTCCGGCGGCCAGCTCGCACCCATCGCGATCGAGGTCGACCCGGACTCGGGCGCGGTCCTGGGAGCGCTCGTGGCAGCACCGGTCGCCCTGGCCGGCGGCGTCGACCTCGAAGGCGTTGCCTACGACGCCGAGCGCGCCGAGGTGTGGGTCACAGACGAGGTCGGCCCGGCCATCCGCGCCCACGATCCCGCCACGGGCGAGCAGACCGACGCCGTGGCGGTACCCGCCCTCTACGCGCAGGCGCGCGCGAACCGCAGCCTCGAGTCGCTCGCTCGCGACCCCGTGACGGGGGAGCTGTGGACCGCGAACGAGGAGGCGCTCGCGCCCGACGGGCCGGTCTCGAGCTTCGCCGACGGAACGCTCGTGCGCATCCAGCGCTTCGACACGGGCCTCGCCGCCGCCGGGCAGTGGGCCTATCGCACCGACCCGATCCCCCACGATCCCGCCGCCGGCAACGAGACCAGCGGCGTGGTCGACCTGCTGGTGCTGCCGAGCGGCGAGCTGCTGGTGCTCGAGCGCAGCCTGAGCTCGCAGGCGTTCCGCTCGCGCCTCTACCAGGTGGACTTCACCGAGGCCACCGACACCAGCGCGCTCGCGAGCCTCGACGTCGACCCCTTCGTGCCCCTCGGCAAGACACTGCTCTGGGAGGCGCCGATCGTGTACTCGAACTTCGAGGGGGTCTCGCTCGGTCCACGGCTGCAGGCCGGCGACTGGAGCCTGCTGCTGGTGGCCGACGACGCGGGCGCCTTCGGGCAGGCGCTCTACCCGCTCCGGGTGAGCTTCGTCCCGGAGCCCGGCAGCGCCGCGCTGCTGGCCGTCGGTGCGGCGCTCCTGGCGTTACGGAACCGGCGCCGCTGACGCGCGCGCGACGCGCTCCGCCTCCTCCAGCACGCGCAGCGCGTTCCCCCCCAGCAGCTTGCGCACGTCCTCGTCGCTCCAGCCGCGCTCCACCAGCGCGACGGTGATCTCGGGCAGCTCGTCCACGCCGGCGAGCGGCATGCTGAGTGCCCCGTCGAAGTCGGACCCGAGCCCCACGTGGTCGGGCCCGGCGACCCGGGCCACGTGCTCGATGTGGTCGATCAGATGCTCGAGCGGGCCGGGCACGAGCCCCCCGCGGCGCACGTAGGCCCAGCCGATCGCCCAGTTGCCGCCGCTCATCGCCGGGTCGATGTAGCCGTCGAAGAAGTTGACCATCACGACCCCGCCGTTCTCGGCGACCGCGCGCAGCATCTCGTCGCGCATGTTGCGCGGGTGGTCGACCAGCGCCCGCGCCGAGGAGTGCGAGGCGATCACCGGCGCTTGCGTCACCGCGAGCGCGTCCCAGAACGTGTCGTCGGAGACGTGCGAGACGTCCACCAGCATGCCGAGGCGGTTCATCTCGCGCACCACCTCGCGGCCGAAGTCGGTGAGCCCGCCGTGGCGCGGCGTGTCGGTCGAGGAGTCGGCCCAGTCGTTGGTGTTCTGATGCGTGAGCGTCATGTAGCGCACGCCCAGCGCGCCGAAGCGGCGCAGCGTCTCCAGGTCGTTCTCGATGCCGTGCCCGCCCTCGACGCCCATCAGCGCCGCCAGGCGGCCGGCGGCGGCGATGCGCCGCACGTCGTCCGCGGTGGTCGCGAGCTCGAGGTGCTCGGGGTACCTCGCGGCCTGCGCGCGCAGCACCTCGATCATCGCCAGGCAGCGCTCGCGCGAGGCCCCGGACCCCTGCTCCACCAGGTAGGCCGGCGGCCAGATCGAGAAGAACTGGGCGTCGAGCCCCCCGCGGCGGATCCGCTCCAGGTCGGTCTGCGTGGCGTAGCGGCCGTCGCGCGGGACGGGGAGCCAGCGATCCACCAGCCACCAGAGGAACACGTTGCGACCGCCGGGGGCATCGCCGCGCATGCCGAGGTCGTAGCCGAACTGGAGCACCCAGCTCATCACGTCGTTGTGGCCGTCGA
>JASJBO010000187.1 GCA_030066475.1 Myxococcota bacterium | reverse complement strand
CCCCGCAAGCGCCGAAGGCGCGCGCAGCGAGCCGAAGGCGAGCGAAGTCCCCCAAGACGCGCCCGCGCCGGCAACGCCCCCCTACGCCGGCACCCCCGCAAGCGCCCGAAGGCGCGCGCAGCGAGCCGCAGGCGAGCGAAGTCCACCAGACCTGCCTACATTCCGCGGTTCCGTGAGCACCGCCCTGCCCAAGCGATTCGATCCGCGGCCGGTCGAGGCGCGCCTGGCGCGCGCCTGGATCGAGCGCGGGGTGTTCCACGCCGACCCCGACGACGGGCGCCCGCCCTACTCGATCGTGATCCCGCCGCCCAACGTGACGGGCTCGCTGCACCTGGGCCACGCGCTCAACAACACGCTCCAGGACGTGCTGGCGCGCCACGAGCGCCTGCGGGGCCGCAACGTGTGCTGGATGCCCGGCACCGACCACGCGGGGATCGCGACCCAGGTGGTGGTGGAGCGCGAGCTGGCCCGCACGGGCAAGACGCGGCACGACCTCGGCCGCGAGGCGTTCGTGGACCAGGTCTGGGAGTGGAAGGCGCGCTCGGGCTCGCGCATCGTCGAGCAGCTCCAGGCGCTGGGCTCCTCGTGCGACTGGGAGCGCGAGCGCTTCACGATGGATCCCGGGCTCTCGCGCGCCGTGCGCGAGGTGTTCGTGCGACTGCACGGCGAGGGACTGATCTACCGCGACGCCTTCCTGGTGAACTGGTGCCCGCGCTGCGTCACCGTGCTCTCGGATCTCGAGAGCCCCTACCAGTCGGTGCAGGGCCGCCTCTACCACATCCGCTACCCGCTGGTGGACGGGGACGGCCAGATCGAGGTGGCGACGACCCGGCCCGAGACGATGCTCGGCGACACCGCGGTGGCCGTGCACCCCGAGGACGAGCGCTACGCGGCATTGGTGGGCCGCAAGGTGCGGCTCCCGCTGCTCGGTCGCGAGATCCCGATCGTGGCCGACGACTTCGTGGATCGCGAGTTCGGCTCCGGCGCGGTCAAGGTCACGCCCGGACACGACCCCAACGACTTCGCCTGCGGCCGCCGCCTGGGGCTCGAGACGATCAACATCCTCCACCCCGACGGTCGGCTCAACGAGAACGCCGGCCCCTACGCGGAGCTCCCGGTCGCCGAGGGACGCCAGCGCGTGGTGGCCGACCTCGAGCGCGACGGCCTGCTGAGCGGCTCCGAGGAGCACCCGCACGAGGTGCCCCACTGCGACCGCTGCGACACGGTCGTGGAGCCGCTGGTCTCGGAGCAGTGGTTCATGAAGATGGAGCCGCTGGCGCGGCCCGCGGTCGAGGCGGTGCGCGAGGGCCGCACGGTGTTCTATCCGCGCCAGTGGGAGAAGACCTACTTCCACTGGCTCGAGAACATCCAGCCCTGGGTGATCTCGCGGCAGCTCTGGTGGGGGCACCGCATTCCCGCCTGGCGCTGCGCCGACTGCGACGCCTGGACGGTGGCGGTCGAGGACCCGACGGCGTGTGACGCGTGCGGGGGCGGCACCCTCGAGCAGGACGAGGACGTGCTCGACACCTGGTTCTCGAGCGGCCTGTGGCCCTTCTCGACCTTCGGCTGGCCCGAGGCCACCCGCGAGCTCGAGGTCTTCTACCCGACCGCGGTGCTGTCGACCGCGCACGACATCATCTTCTTCTGGGTCGCCCGGATGATGATGATGGGCCTGCACTTCATGGGCGAAGTGCCCTTCCGCGACGTCTACATCCACCCGCTGATCCGCGACGCGGAAGGCAAGAAGATGTCGAAGTCGCGCGGCAACGTGATCGACCCGCTCGAGCTGATGGAGCAGCACGGCACCGACGCGCTCCGCTACACGCTGGTGTCGCTCTCGGCCCAGGGTCGCGACATCAGGCTGGGCGAGTCGCAGCTCGAGGGCGGGCGCGCCTTCGTGACCAAGCTGTGGAACGCCGCCCGCTTCGCGCTGATGAACCTCGAGGACTTCGATCCGAGCGCGGAGGCCGGCGCCGGGGGCCTGTACGAGCGCTGGATCCGCCACCGCATGGACGCCGCGATCGCGGGCTTCGCCGACGCGCTGGCTGCCTACCGCTTCAACGAGGCCGCCTCCGTCCTGTACCGCTTCGTGTGGGGCGAGCTGTGCGACTGGTACATCGAGCTGGCCAAGCTCCCGCTCCAGGGAGACGACCCGGAGGCGCGGCGCGCCGCCCAGGCGACGCTGGTCGAGGTGCTGCGCGGCGCGCTGGTGGCGCTGCACCCGATCATGCCGTTCGTGACCGAGGAGATCGCCGCCTCGTTGCCCGGCGCGGACGGCCGCTTCCTGCTCGAGGGCCGCTACCCGGCGCCGGTCGAACCGCTCGAGGCCGCGGAGGCCGAGGAGATGGACGCCGTGGTGGAGGTCGTGAGCCGCATCCGCCAGGTGCGCGGCGAGCTCGGCCTGCCGCCCCGCAGCGCCCTGCGCGTGACCTTCCCGCACGCGGCCCGCGAGCGGGTCGACCGGCACACGCCCGCGATCCGCTCGCTCACCGGGTGCGCCGAGCCCGCCTTCTCGGACGAGCCGCCCGCCGAGACCGCCTCGGTGGTCCAGGCGGCCGGCTGGTCGGTGCGCGTCGAGCTGGACGATCCCGAGCTGCTGCGCGACGAGGTGCGCCGGCTCGAGAAGAGCCTCGGCAAGCTCGAGAAGGACCTGGGCTTCGTGTCGAAGAAGCTCGAGAACCCGAAGTTCGTCGAGCGCGCCAAGCCCGAGGTGGTGGCCGCCGAGCGCGCCAAGCACGCGCGCCTGGCGGACGAGACCGAGGCCGCCCGCAGCCGGCTGGAGCGGCTGCGCCGCGCGATCGGGGCCGGGGCGTGAGCCGCCCGGCGCTGCCTCCGCGCGCGTCCTGGCAGCCCCTGCTGGAGCTGGCGCTCGCGGAGGACCTCGGCGCCGGCGACGTGACGAGCCAGGCGGTGGTGCCCGCCGACGCCCGCGGCCGGGCGGTGGTCGAGGCGCGCGAGCCGATGGTGACCTGCGGCCTGCCCGTGGCCGCGGCGGTCTTCTCGGCCGTCGACCCCGCGCTGCGCGTCCAGACGACCGGGAGCGAGGGCCTGGCCTGCGAGCGCGACGCCGTGCTGCTGCGCGTCGAGGGATCGATGCGCGGCATCCTGGCCGCCGAGCGCACCGCGCTCAACTTCCTCGAGCGCCTGTGTGGGGTGGCGACCTGGACGCGCCGCTTCGCGCGCGCCGTCGAGGGCACCGGCTGCCGCATCGTCGACACCCGCAAGACGGTGCCGGGATGGCGCGTGCTCGACAAGTACGCCACCGCCATCGGGGGCGCCGAGAACCACCGCATGGGCCTGTACGACGCGCTCCTGATCAAGGACAACCACGTGGCCGCCGCGGGCGGTGCCGTCGCGGCCTGGAAGGCGGCGCGCGCCGCGGCGCCCTCGCACCTGCGCATCCAGCTCGAGGTCGAGGACGAGGCCTCGGCGATCGCGGCCGTCGAGGCGGGCGCGGACTGGCTGCTGCTCGACAACATGACGCCCGAAGAGCTGCGACGGGTCGCCGGCCAGCTCCGCGACCGCGCCCTGCTCGAGGCGTCCGGCGGCGTGACCCTCGCGAACGTGCGCGAGGTTGCCGAGACGGGGGTCCATCGCGTCTCGATCGGCGCCCTCACCCACTCCGCTCCCGCCTGTGACGTCGCTCTGGAAGTCGCGGAGACCCGGGCGTGAACCCGGGCGCGGCGCAGGTGCTCGACGCCTTGCTCCGCGCCCGCGACCGGGTCTGCTCCGGCGAGTCGCTGTCCGAGACGCTCGGCGTATCGCGCGCCCAGATCTGGAAGCACGTCGAGGCGCTGCGGGCCCGCGGCTACGAGATCCCGGGGGAGCCCGGCGGAGGCTATCGGCTGGCCGCCCCCCCGGACCGCCTGTATCCGGAGCTGATCGCCCCCCGCCTCCACACCCGCTGGCTGGCCCGCTCGTTCCACTGGCACGAGACCACCGACTCCACCAACCGGGTGGCCAGCGAGCTGGCGCGCGCGGGAGCGGCACACGGCGCCACCGTGGTGGCCGAGGGCCAGACGGCGGGCCGGGGCCGGCTGGGCCGCTCCTTCTTCTCCCCGCCCTTCCAGAATCTCTACACCTCGATCGTGCTGCGCCCGGCGCTCGACACCGCCGCCGCGCCGACCACGATCCTGGCGGCCGCCATCGCGGTGGCCGACACCCTGTCCGACGCGCTGGGCAGCGCCGACCCGGTCGAGATCAAGTGGCCCAACGACGTCCTGGTGCGGGGCCGCAAGGCCACCGGCATCCTGATGGAGATGGGCTCCGAGGCGACCCGCGTCCACTTCCTGGTGCTGGGCGTGGGGGTCAACCTGAACGTCGACCCCGAGCGCTTCCCGGACGAGTTCCGCGGCCGGGCCACCAGCCTGGCGGCCGAGCTGGGGCGGCCCGTCGATCGGGTGGGCTTCGCGGCCCGCCTTTACGATACCCTCGAGGCGGTGCTGGACCGCCACGCCGAGGGCGGCTTCGGCGCGGTGAGACCCCGCTTCGAGGCCTACTTCCGGATGGTCGGGCGGCCCGTCGAGGTGCTCGGGGTGGACGGACGTGCCTTCGGAGGGCACGCCGCCGGCATCGACGGCGACGGGGCGCTCGTGGTGCAGTGCCGCGACGGCTCCACCGAGCGGGTGGTGGCCGGCGACGTGACCCTGGCAAAGAGCTCGGCGACGGAACGGGTGCAGGAAGGACGGTCGGAGCGCTAGTGCTGCTGGCGATCGACATCGGCAACACCAACGTCTCGATCGGCCTGTTCGCCTACGAGGGCGACACGGCCAGCCTGGCCGAGCACTGGCGCCTGGGCACCCACCGCGCCCACACCTCGGACGAGGTGGGCATCACCCTGCGTTCGCTCTTCGAGCAGGCCGGCACCGAGCCGTCGCAGGTGAGCGACGTGATCATCTCGAGCGTCGTGCCGCCGCTCGTCCCCATCTGGGAGCGCGTCTGCACCAAGCTCTTCGACCGCCCGCCCCTGGTGGTCGGGCCCGGCGTCCGCACCGGCATGCCCGTGCGCTACGAGAATCCCCGCGAGGTGGGCGCCGACCGCATCGTCAACTCGGTGGCGGCCTTCGAGCTGATGGGCGGCCCGGTGATCGCGGTCGACTTCGGCACGGCGACCACCTTCGACTGCGTGTCCGAACGCGGCGAGTACCTGGGCGGCGCGATCTTCCCCGGCATCCACGTCTCGATGGAGGCGCTGTTCGAGCGCGCCGCCATGCTGCACCGGGTCGAGCTGGCGCGCCCCAAGTCCGTGATCGGCAAGACCACCACCCAGGCGGTGCAGTCGGGCCTGCTCTACGGCTACGCCGGCATGGTGGACTCGATGGTCGAGCGCATCCGCAGCGAGCTGGGTCCGGGGGCGCGCGTGATCGCGACCGGCGGGCTGGCGGGCCGGATCGCCGGCGAGAGCCAGACCATCGAGCGCGTGGAGGCCTTCCTGACGCTCGAGGGCCTGCGCCTCCTCTTCGAGAAGAACCGAGCGCCGCGCGGCGACAACCCGCGCAAGGAGAAGCCAACGACATGAAGAACGTCCCGATCGCCGATACCCGGAACTTCGCGATCGTCGGCCACGCCGGCGACGGCAAGACGTCGCTGGGCGAGGCGCTGCTGTTCAAGGCCGGGGTGCTGCACGCACTGGGCGACGTCGCGAAGGGCGAGTCGGCGCTCACCACGCTGCCCGAGGAGAAGGACCGCCAGGGCAGCAGCATCACGTCGGCGGTGTACGCGTTCGACTGGGACGGCAAGCACCTGACGCTGGTCGACACGCCCGGCGACCCGAACTTCCAGGCCGACGGGCTGATCGCGCTGCGCGCGCTCGACGCGGCGCTGCTGGTGGTCTCCGCCCAGGAGGGCGCCAAGGTCGGCACCGAGCGCATGTGGCGCGGGGCGCGCGAGCTGGGGATGCCGGTGATGGCCGTGGTGAACGGGATGGACCGCGAGCGCGCCGACTTCGCCGCCGCGGTCGAGTCACTCCAGAAGATGGAGGTCAGCCCGGCGGTGGTCTCGGTCCCGATCGAGGCCGGGCCGGGCTTCTCGGGCGTGGTCGACCTGCTGCACGGCACGGCCTGGGGCCCGGACGGCGAGATGCCGCTGCCCGACGCGCTGGCCGACGAGGTGGAGGCGGCGCGCGGTCGCCTGGTCGAGGCGGTCGCCGAGTGCGACGACACGCTGCTCGAGAAGTACCTCGAGGAGGGCGAGCTGTCCGAAGAGGAGGTCACCCAGGGCCTGCTGGAGGGCGTGCGCGCCGGCACGCTCACGCCGGTGCTGGCCGCCTCGGCGGTGGGCGGGATCGGGCTCGAGCCGGTGCTGCGCGCGATCGCCGACCTGCTCCCCGCCCCCGACGCGGCGCGCAGCTGGTCGGGCACGAAGCTCGCCGACGGCGAGGAGACCGAGATCGAGGCGAGCGCGGACGCACCCTTCGCGGGGCTCGTCTTCAAGACGGTGATCGACCGCTATGCCGGACTGCTCTCGGTGTTCCGGGTGGTGTCGGGGACGGTCAAGGCCGACATGGGCGTGCTCGACGCGACGACCGAGAGCAAGCAGCGGCTCGGCAAGATCCTGATCATGCAGGGGGCCGAGCACAAGGAGGTGGCCGAGGCGGGACCCGGCGACGTGGTGGCCGTGGCCAAGCTCAAGGACGTCCACACCGGCAACGTGCTCGCGGCCGAGAAGGCCGGTGTCCGACTGCCGGAGATCCCGATCCCGACCGGCGTGCTGTCCTATGCGATCTCGGCCCGCTCCAAGGGCGACGAGGACAAGGTGTTCGGCTCCCTGGCGCGCATCGTCGAGGAGGATCCCACTCTCAACGTCGAGCGCGATCCCCGCACCGGCCAGTTCCTGCTCACCGGCATGGGCGAGCTCCACATCCGCAGCGTGGTCGACAAGCTCAAGCGCATGTTCAGCGTCGAGATCGACCTGCAGCGCCCCAAGATCCCCTACCGCGAGACCGTCACCCGCAGGGCGGAGAACGTGGAGGGCAAGCTCAAGAAGCAGACCGGGGGCAAGGGCATGTTCGGGGTCTGCTACCTCACGGTCGAGCCCATGCCCCGAGGGGGCGGCTTCGAGTTCGTGGACGAGATCGTGGGTGGGGCGATCCCGCGTGGGCTGATCCCCGCAGTCGAGAAGGGCGTGGTCGAGGCCTGCGAGCGTGGCCCGCTGGCGGGCTTCCCCGTGGTCGACGTCCGCGTGCGCTGCATCGACGGCAAGCACCACTCCGTCGACTCCAACGAGATGGCCTTCAAGCTGGCGGGATCGTTCGGTTTCAAGGCGGCCGCCGAGAAGGCCGGGGCCACCGTGCTGGAGCCCGTGATGGATGCCGAGGTGGCGGCCCCGGACGAGAGCATGGGCGACGTGATCGGCGACCTGAACAGCCGCCGGGGCCGGGTCCAGTCGACCGAGTCGCGCGGCTCGACCTCCGTCATCAAGGCCCAGGTGCCCATGGCCGAAATGCTGGAGTACGCGAGCGTCCTGACCAGCCTCACCGGGGGCAAGGGCGCCTTCCACATGGAGTTCTCCCACTACGAGGAGATCCCCGCGGCGCTGCGCGAGAAGGTCGTCGAGGAGGCGCGGGCGGCCGCCGAAGGGGACCACTGAGGGACGCGCCGCTCGCGCTCGGGGGGTGAGGTGAGCGAGAGGCAGAAGATCCGGCTGGCGCTGTCCGCCGAGGCGGAACGCTATGCCCGGCGTGACGCGCCGGTGGAGGTGCGCCGGATGGCCGCCGGCGGCGCCCTGCCGCTGCCGCCCGTCGAGATCGCAACGGTGCTGTTCGTGCTCGTCCACGACCCGAACGAGGAGGTCAAGGAGCGCGCGCGCGCCAGCCTCGAGGCCCTGCCCGACCGCGTCGCCGAGGCCGCGCTCTCGGGTCCGGCCCATCCGGCCGTCCTGTCGTTCTGCGCGCAGCTCTACGCCGAACGTCCGGAACGTCTGGAGCCGATCGCGCTCAACGCGAACGCCGACGACACGACCTTCGCCTACCTCGCCGGCCTGCCCCACAAGCGCATCGTCGACATCGTGTCGAACAACCAGCAGCGGATGCTGCGCTGCCCGGAGATCGTCGAGGCGCTCGGGTCGAACCCCCTCACGGGTCGCTCCGTGATCGACCGCATCCTCTCGTTCCTCGGCCTGGAGCGCCCGGACACCGAGGCGCCCGAGGACGACGACGCGTCCCTGCCGCCGCCCGACCCGGTGACCGACGCCGAGGCGAGCGCGGTGCTGGCCGCGGTGCTGGGCGAGGACGTGGGCGGCTTCGCCCGCCAGCTCGTGGACGACGGGGCCGAGCTCTCGGAAGAGGAGGCCAAGAGCCTCCACGCGCTGGTCCAGCACATGTCGGTGTTCGACAAGATCAAGCTGGCGCGCCTCGGCAACAAGGAGGCGCGTGGGCTGCTGGTGCGCGACCGCAACAAGCTGGTGGCGTCGGCCGCGGTGCGCAGCCCCAAGGTGACCGAGAACGAGATCGCCGGCTTCGCCAAGGCGCGCAACGTCTGCGACGAGGTGCTGCGCATCATCGCCTCGAGCCGCGAGTGGACGCGCAGCTACCAGGTGAAGCAGGCGCTCGCATCGAACCCCAAGACCCCCCAGCAGGCCGCGATCAAGTTCCTGAACTACCTGCAGGATCGCGATCTGCGCGCGATGATGAAGAGCAAGGACGTCCCGTCGGCGATCTCGAACCACGCACGGCGCCTCCTCCAGCGCAAGGGGAAGATCTGATGGCGACCACCAACCGGGAGCGCGGGGAGGTCCACGCGCGGATCGTCTACTGGGGCATCGAGGGCAGCGGCAAGTCGACCAACCTGCGCACCATCTACGCGAAGCTGCGCCCCGACCACCGCGGAGAGCTCGAGGCGGTGCCCACGCGGCTCGACCCGACGGTGTCGACGCTGCGCCTGCCGATCCAGCTCGGCCAGATCGGCGGGCTGCGCGTGTGCCTGCAGATCGCCACGGTGCCGGGGGCCCCGGAGCATGCCCCGGCCCGCAAGCAGCTGCTCGACCAGGTCGACGGCGTCGTCTTCGTGGTCGACGCGCGGCGCGACCGCATCGACGAGAACCTGGCGGCCTTCGAGGAGCTGCGCACGGCGCTGGGCGCCTACGGACGCAGCCTCGACGAGACCCCGCTGGTGATCCAGTACAACAAGCACGACGAGTCGGACCCGTTCGTGCTCGAGGAGCTGCACCGCAAGCTCGCCGTGCGCGACGCGGCCGCCTTCGAGGCCACTGCGAAGGACGGCGGCGGCGTCCTCCAGACGCTGACGACGATCTCCAAGCGGGTGGTGCGGACGCTGCGCGAGAGCCCGGCGCCCGCCTCCCGGCCCGGTACCTCCGCGTCGCACGCCGCGCTGGCGCCCGAGCCGGCACCGGCTCCGCCGGCGGCAGCGGAGTCGGCCGCGCAGGCCGGCGGCCCGCTGCCCCGACCGGGGTCGGAGCTGGAGCGCGCCGCCCTCGCGGCGGCCGAGGCCGCGATCGGCGGACCCGCCGACCCGAGCGACGCCGTCGCCCGACGCGCCGCAGACCTGCTCGACGCGTCGTGGCCGGAACCGGATCCCGGCGAGACGCCCGCCACCCTGGGCGCCCCGCCGGCGGATCTCGACCCGGCCCACCCCGAGCCGACCGCCGCGGGCGCGCGCGGCCTGCGGATCCAGTCGGCCGATCCGCCGGAGCTCGATCCCGAAGGTCGCCTGGTGGTGCCCGTGGTGCTCGCGGACGAGGGGGGTCGAGAGCTACGTTTGCGCCTCACCATTTCTCTCGACACGCTGCCCGACTGAGGCCGCAGCGCGAGAGCAGCTCGTGAGGTAGCGGCCGATGCCGCGGCGGCTCGTCGCCGTGTACGGGGCCAGCGCCGAGGCGCTGGAGCTGCTTCCATCGCTCGACCGCCACCCCGCCGTGGAGCTGGCTGCGGTCTACGATCCCGACGCCGCCCTGCACCGCCGCCGCCTGCCGCTGCTCGACCTCGATACCGCGGACCCGCTCGCCCGGCTGCTGACCGACGACCCGGCGGTCTTCGAGGACGAGCCGGCGCTCGACGCGGTGATCGACGCCGGCATCGCCCCACCTTTCCGGACCCGCTTCGGGCAGCTCGTCGCGCGCGGCGTCGAGGTGCTCTCGCCGGCCGGCGCCCGCCGCCTGTGGGGGCTCGAGGGGCCGGAGGACGATCCGCGCGGCGAGCTGCTCCGGGCGCTGCAGGAGATCGCCGACGCGCTGTCGCTCGCGTCCGAGCCCGGCGCCGTGTACGAACGCTTGCTCGAGATCGCGCTGACGGTCACCGGCGCCGAGGGCGGCTCCCTGATGCTGCTCGACCGAGACGAGGGCGCCCTGGGCATCCGCGCCGCGCTGGGGGTGGAGCCGGCGCTCTGGCCGCAGATCCGGCTGCGCGCCGGGGAGGGCATCGCCGGCCGCGCGCTCGCCGAGGGCCGCCCGCTGCGCCTGCGCGGCCGCGCCGACCCCGGCGCCTTCCGGATCGTGCGGGCCCGCTTCGACGTGGCCGCGGCGCTGTGCGTCCCGCTGCTCCACCGCGACCAGCCCCAGGGCGTCCTGAACCTGCACCATCCGACCCGCTCGGACCTGTTCGCCAACGAGGACCTCGCGTTCGCCACCCGGCTCGGGGCGCTCGACGGTCGCATCGTGGCGCGCGCGCGCGAGCTCGAGCAGCTGCGGGGGCGCGTCGCGCGCCTGGAGGTCTCCGCGGCGGTCCAGCAGCGGCTCGCGCACGGCGCGCCCACGCCCGACCGGCTGGCGGAGTTCTGCCGCGAGGTCGCCGAGCAGACCGGGGGCGGCGTGGCGACGCTCTGGCGGGACCAGCCGGCGGGCGCCGGGCTGCGGCTGGCGGCGAGCTCGCTCGAGGGGGGCGCACTGGCGGGCGCGCTGCGGCTGGCGGCGGGCCGCGGCGTGGACGGGCGCGCCGTCTCCGAGGGGTGCCCGCAGCTCCTGCGCGCCGAAGACGGCTCGCTGGCCTACGCGGCGCTGCCGCTGCGGGACGGCGACGCGTCCTGGGGCCTGCTCTCGATCCAGCTCGGCGGCGACGGGGCGCCCGCGACGGAGCCGCTGCTGCGCACCCTCGCCGAGGCGGCGGGCGCGGCCCTGGTGCGCGCCGAGCGGGAGCGCGAGCGCGCCGCCCGCACCGCCCGGCTCGAGGCGGTCCAGGAGAGTGGCCTGGCGCTGCTCGCGACCGGCGCGACGCCGAGCTTCGCCGACACGCTCGCGAGGCGCGCCGCGCTGGTCACCGAGGCGCAGCACGCGGTGGTGCGGCTGCTCGACCCGGAGCAGCAGCGCTTCCCGATCCGCGCCCACGCGGGGCCCGCCGACCCGCTCCGGGACGAGCTGTTCGCGCTCGACCGGCGCGCGGCCGCGCTCGCCGCCCGCCGCCGCCGCACCGTCACGCGCGCCGAGCTCGACGGCGGCGACGACACCGAGCGCACGCTGCTCGCCGTCCCGCTGCTGGTGGGCGGCCGACCGCGCGGCACCGTCGGCGTCTACGATCGCAACCCCGCCGAAGCCCCCGGCGAGGACTTCGACACGCTCGACCGCGACACCCTGGAGCGGCTGGCCGCCTTCGCCAGCGCTGCCCTCGCCCGCCAGCCGCCGGATCCGCGACCCCCGCGCCCGGCGCCCGATCCGTCGACCGCCCCGGCGGCAGAGGCCCCCGAAGACGAGACCACGCGTTGGCCTGCCAGCCCGGCCGAGGCCGGAGAGGTCGCCGGCTCCAGCGACGCCCGCACGGGCGGCGACACACCCGGCGAGACGCAGGCGAGCGGCGTCGAGCGGGCCCTGCGCGAGGCGATCGACCGCCTCCCCGCCGGCGGCGCGCTCACCGTCGCGTCGTGTCGGATCGAGAACGGCGCCGCGCTGCGCGCGAGCAGTCCGGCCGAGGCCGAGCAGGCAGCGCAGCGGACCGAGGAGGCTCTGCGCGGTCATGTGCGCCCGGGCGACGAGGTCTGGCGCACCGGCGCGGACGGCTTCGCGCTGCTGCTGCCCGACCCGGGGCCGGCACCCACCGACCGGCTCGCGCACCTGGCGCGCGCGGTCGCCGATCAGGTGACGCGGGCGGCGTCGGGGAGCGCCCCGCGCGCGGTGCTGGCGTTCGGGTACGCCCTGCACCCGGCGGACGGCGACGCGCCCGAGGCGCTGCTCGAACGCGCCGCCGCGCCCCGCATCCGGATGCTCTGATCAGGCGAGCACGTCGTCCAGCGCGCGGTGTGGCAGCGCGTGCGCCTCGCCGACGCCCTCGCACACGAGCTCTCCGCGCCACACGTTCGCCCCCAGCGCCAGCGCCGGATCCTCGCGCACGGCCGTCTCCACCCCGAGCCCGGCGATCTTCTCGACGTAGGGCAGCGTCGTGTTGGTGAGCGCGAAGGTCGAGGTGCGCGGCACGGCAGCGGGCATGTTCGCCACCCCGTAGTGGATCACGTCGTGCACCAGATAGGTCGGGTCGGAGTGCGTCGTGGGGTGGATCGTCTCGATGCAGCCGCCCTGATCGACGGCGACGTCGGCCACCACCGAGCCCGGCTCCATCGAGGCGACCATCTCGTCGCTGACCAGCCGCGGCGCGCGGCGCCCGCGCACGTAGACGGCCCCCACCACGAGATCGCTCGTGCGCACCGAGCGCGCCACGTTGCCGGGATTCGAGTAGAGCGTGTTGAGGTCGCCGTTGAACAGGTCGTAGACGTACGTGAGCCGCTTGAGGTCGACGTCGAGGACGTCGACCTCGGCGCCGAGCGCGTGGGCCACGCGCACCGCGTTGATGCCCACCGTGCCGGCGCCCAGCACCGTGACGCGCCCGCGCATCACGCCCGGCACGCCGCCCACGAGCACGCCCTTGCCGCCGCGGTCCTTCTGGAGCAGGTGCACGCCGATCTGGACGGCCAGCCGGCCGGCCACCTCGCTCATCGGCGCCAGCACCGGGAAGGCGCCGTCGGGCTGCTGGATCGTCTCGTAGGCGATGCCCACCACGCCGGCCGCGAGCAGCCCCTCCGTGGCCTCGCGCGAGGCGGCGAGGTGGAGGTAGGTGAAGAGCGTCTGCCCCGAACGCAGCCGGCCGACCTCCGTCGCGTTGGGCTCCTTCACCTTGACCACGAGGTCGGGTGCGCTCCAGGCCTCCTCGGTCTCGACCAGCGCGGCGCCCACCTTCTCGTAGTCGGCGTCGCCGAAGCCGCTGCCCTCCCCCGCACCGCGCTCGACCAGCACCGAGTGGCCCATCCGCACCAGCTGCTGGACCCCGTCGGGCACGATGCCGACCCGGTACTCCCGGTCCTTGGTCTCGCGCGGCACGCCGATCCGCATCAGCGATACGCCTCGATCAGGATCTCGGCGATCTCGGGGCGCAGGATGCGCGGGTCGGGCCGCTCGCCGCTGCGGAGCTGCTCGCGCACCTTGGTCCCGCTGATCGAGAACGGCTTCTCGTCGGGGTGCGACTCGGTCAGGTCGATGCGGCCCAGCGACTCGTAGAAGGCCGCGAAGCCGATCTTGCACGGCTCGAGGTGCAGCTCGCCGGGCAAGCTGTCGAACACCTCCTGGGCGTCGAAGTCGCCCCAGATCGGGCTCCCGTCGTCGTACGGGGCGTCGGCGTGCTTGCGGCCGATCACCAGGTGCGAGAAGCCGTGGTTCTGACGATAGACCGCGTGCATCATCGCCTCGCGCGGCCCGCCGTAGAACATCTTGATGTCGAGGGCGATCACCTCGAACACGTCGCTCAGGTCGTAGCCGACCGACTCCCAGAGCGCCTCGTCCTTGTCGCCCTGACCGAGCAGGCCCTCGTCGTGCAGCACGCGATAGCAGCGCATCCGCGTGGCGGCCGGGACGTCGTCGCCCTTCAGCTCGCCGACCAGCGGGTTGAGCACCACACCCGTGAAGAAGCCGTCGCGGGTGAGGCGCTCCGCGCCCGCGACCAGCGCGTACTCGTGCGCGCGGTGCAGCGGGTTGCGGGTCTGGAAAGCCAGCGCGCGCTGCCACTTGCGGTCGCGGATCAGCGCCCGGGTGAGGCGCGGCGAGAGCATCTTGTCGGACCAGTGGGGGTCCGCCTGCTGCGGCAGCGCCCGCAGCCGGCCGCCGGCCAGCCGGGTGCGCTCGTCGTCCTGCACCATGTGGCCACCCGGGTGGTCGAAGCGGTCGGTGCCGTAGACGTTCTTGACGTACTTCGTCTTGTCCCAGTCGAACAGGTCGAGCTCGTCGAGGATCGCCACCAGCGCGCCGCTCTCGTCGCGCAGCGCCGCCGACCCCCCCGCGCCGAGGGCCCCCGCCTCGCCGTCGGTGACCGGCAGCGAGAGCGGAATCCCCCAGGCGTAGCGGCCGCCCCGGTTCAGCACGACGCCCTCGTCGAGCACCCGGTGCCAGCTCTCGGCGTCCATCGGGCCCTCGAGCGGCGAGAGCGTGCCGTCCGCGATGCGGTGGACGGTCGAGAGGTCGGCGCGCGTCACGCGGATCGCCGGCAGGCCCTCGGCTTCGCCGAGCAGCCGCGTGCGCTCGGAGAGGGGGACGACGCGGTCGACGGGCTCCGCGAGGCCGCCGTGGACCGGGACCAGATCTTCTCGGGCGTGAGCTGTCACTGCGATGTCTCCTCGTCTTCGTCTTCGACGGTTCGGGTGGGGATCCGAAGGCCAATCACCAGGCGGGCGAGGTCGCGTCTCCGCTGTCCAGCAGCGGACGCGAGCCGCTGCCGTCGAGTCGCTGCACCCAGAGCCGCTCGCGCTCGTGCTCGACCACCACGTAGGCCACGTAGCGGCCGTCCGGCGAGACGGCCGGCTGGTGCTCGTCGAAGCCGCTGGCATGGAGCGGGATCTTGCCGGTGCCGTCCGGGCGCATGCGGATGATGCGCCGTCCCTGCTTCGTCTGGGCGGAGTAGACGATCCAGGCGCCGTCTGGCGTGAACGCGGGGTCCTTCCCGGTGGCCACGATCTGCGGCTCCGCCTCGGGGTCCTCGAGCGAGAGCACCGCGATCGCCACGCGGCCCCCCTGGAAGGTGACGTACGCCACCCGCTTGCCGTCGGGCGAGCAGGTGGGCTGGATGTCCCAGGGCCCCCTCGTGAGCGGCTCGAGCGCGCCCCCCGGCCGGCGCCGGAGCAGCCGGGCGCGCAGCGACCCGGTCCGGACCTCCACGGCCACCAGGTGCCCGTCCGGCCCCAGGCAGCCCTGCGGGTGATCGGCGGGCCCGGGCGTCACGATCTCGACCGAGCGCGTGGCCCGCTCCCAGACGAAGAGCTGGGAGCCGTTGCGGAAGCGGCCGGAGAGCAGCAGGTGGCTGCGGTCGGGCGACCAGGAGATCGGCCGCGCCTGGCTCGGCGCATCGGGGACGAACTCGGCGTCGCCGGTGCGCGGGTCGACGATCGCGATCCGCCCCGCGAAGGCCCGGATGCGCTGGTTCACGTTCGGCGCGCCGCCGTACAGCCCGTCGAGGCTCTCGAGTCGGGCGACGGCGCGGTTGGACTGCCGGGGTGCCGTCGGATTGCGCCGGTCCTCGAGGTCGTCGAGCGCGTCGAGCCGGTCGAGTGCGTCCGCCTCGGTGCGGTAGATGATCACGATCGGCGAGTCGGGCAGCTCGCCGCGTTCGACGCGGCCGGGCCCGGCGGCGCAGCCACCCAGCACGAGGGCCGCCAGGGCGACCGACGCGAGCCTCGCGCTCACGGCGTCGCGAGCACGACGCCGCGCCCCACGAAGGTCGCCCGGGCGCGATCGGGTTGGAACAGGGCCTGGTCCACGACCTTGCCGCCGACCACCGAGACCACCAGGTGGTCGGCCTCGGGAAACGGGAACAGCTCCTGCTGGGCGAAGTCCTGGTCCATCTCGGAGAAGTACGCGCCGCACTCGACATGCGAGTGGTAGACCGCCGTCACCTGCTCTCCGCGCTCGCGCGCCTCGCGCTCCGCCCGCTGGTAGTCGTGCTCGTTCATGTAGAAGCCCTGGCGCCCGTCGCGCGGGAAGCGGCTCGGGTCGCGGCGGTGGTGTCGGGTCATGTCGTTGCGACAGCGCACGACGTGGCGATGGCGGACCCGGTCGTCGCCGGTGATCAAGCCGCAGCACTCCTCGGGATCGGCCTCGCGCGCGTGCGCGAAGACCTCGTTCAGCAAGTCGGCCGCCAGCTCGACCGGCGCCAGTTCGAGATCCACCTCGATGCGTCGAGTCACGCGCCCGTCCCTGGACCATGAGCGTCCCCGGGCTCTCGGGTGGTGCGCCTCGGGCCGCGACGCGCCGCGCGGGGGACGCCCTGACCTGGCTCGACCCGAAGGCGAGCGCATTCTAGTCGAGCCACCCGCGGGGCGCGAGCCTCGCTGCCCCCGAGGGCGTGGCCAGGCTGCGAGCGCTCTCCCATCATGGGGGCGTGACGGCCGACGATGCCCGCAAGGTGCGCCCCGACGGTCTGGCGATCCGGGGTCGACGCCACGAGCTCGGCTGGTCGGCGCGCCAGCTGATCGGCGCGATCGCGCGCGCCCACGAGGTCGCGACCGGCGTCCCCCGGACCATCACGCCCAATCTCCTGGCCGGCGTGGAGGACCACAACGAGCGCATTCCGTTCGCCACGCTGCGCCTGATCGCGGACGGCCTCGACTGCAACCCCGTCGAGCTCCTGCTCGAGGATTGAGCTTGGTTGACTCCGCTCGGCTTCGCCTCGCTGCGCGCTCCGGCTTCGCCTCCGCTTGCGGCTTCCCCCTGCGGGCCGGTGTCGGTGCCAGCAGCGGCGCTCAGATGTGGTACATGGGGGGGCCGTCGGCGGCGCGGCGCACCGCGGCCTGGGCGGCTTCGCGGCAGAGCGCTTCGAGCGTCACGTCCGCCAGCACGTCGGCGAAGCCGGCGGCGAGTCGCGGCCACAGGAACGCCGGTCGGTAGGGCACGGGGCGGCCCTCGTCCTGGCGCTCGGGACGCAGCCAGCCGGCGCTCGGTCCCTCCACCGCCTCGACGATGTCGCGCAGCGTGATCTGGCCAGGGGAGCGGGCCAGCAGATAGCCGCCGCCCGGACCGCGCTTGCCCTCCACCAGCCGCGCGCGGCGCAGGCGCTGGAAGATCTGCTCGAGGTAGCGCGCCGGGATCGCCTGGCGCTCGCCGATCACGCGCACCTGGATCGGGATGCCCTCGCCGTTGTAGGCCAGGTCGAACAGTCCCTGGATCGCGTACTGCACCTGGAGCGAGAGCCGCATGCGCGCGGAGCATGCGCCAACAGGTAGGACTTCGCTCGCC
>JASJBO010000016.1 GCA_030066475.1 Myxococcota bacterium | reverse complement strand
GCGGCGTGCCGCGGCGCGACGCCCTCGAGCGCCGCGGCAGCGGACGCGGCGCCGCTCTCGCGCTCCTCGACCAGGCGGAAGACCGCCCGCCGCAGGTCGGAGACGTCGCGCGCCAGCGCCGCGGTGCCGCCCGGGTCGGCGAGTCCGTCCACCGCGCGGCGCAGCTCGCGCAGCTCGACCTCGATGGGGTCCAGCAGCGAACGCGTGATCGAGAGCGCCTTCCAGGAAGCGTCCGGGCGAGCCGCGGGCTCGCCCTCCGGCAGCGCGCGGCGGTCGCGGTCGACCGCGGCGGTCACCTCGACCTGCGCGCGGCCGAGCAGGCCGAACACCCCGCCGTCGCGCCGCACCTGCCGGGTTCCGAGCACCAGCGCATCCGGTCCCAGCTCGTCGCGCGCGAGCTTCAACGCGGCGGCCAACGTGGGCGCCGTGTAGCGCTTAATGTGCATCGGCCAGCTCCAGCGTGGCTTCGCCGACGATGCGCAGATCCGGCGGCAGCTCGGTGTGCGAGATCACGGCCACGCGCGGGTCCACCCGCGCGATCACGTCGCGCAGCGGACCGCGGATCGAGGGCGGACTGAGCAGCACCGGGCCGCGCCCCTCCGACCCGGCTCCGACGCGCGCCATCAGGCCCTCGACGCCGCGGATCAGGCGATCCAGCGTCGGCGCGTCGAGCGACAGGAAGGCGCCGCCGTCGCCGGGCTGCACCGACCCGCGCAGCGTCTCGTCCAGATCCAGCGCCAGGGTCACGACCCGGAGCGTCCCGTCGCGGTCGAGGTGGGGACGGGTGATCACCCGCGCCAGGCGCTGCCGAACGCGGTCCACCAGCACTCCGGGGTCCTCGATCTTCGGCGCGAACTCGGCCAGCGTCTCGAGGATGGTCTCGAGGTCGCGGATCGAGACGCGCTCGGCGAGCAGCGCGCGGAGCGTCTGGTGGAGCACCGAGAGCGAGACCAGCCCGGGGACGATCTCGTCGACGACCTTCGGCGCCCGCTCCGCGAGCTGATCCAGCAGCTCCCGCACGTGGTGCCGCGTCAGCAGCTCGGCGGCGTGCGAGCGGATCGTCTCGGCCAGGTGCGTGGCGACGACCGTGGCGCCGTCCACCACGGCGTAGCCCGCGGTGGTCGCGCGCTCGCGGTCGCGCGCCTGGACCCAGACAGCCGGCAGGCCGAAGGCGGGGTCCTGGCCGGGGATGCCGGGCACCGCGGGTGCGTCCTCGCTCGGCCGCAGCGCGAGCCAGCGGCCCGGCACGACCCGTCCCTTCGCCACCGGGTTGCCGCGCAGCTGGATCGAGTAGTGGTCGGGCTCGAGCCGCACGTCGTCGCGGATGTGAACCAGCGGGACGACGAAGCCGAGCTCGGAGGCCACCTGCTTGCGGATGGCGCGGATGCGCTGCAGCAGCTCGCCGCCGCGGCCGGGGTCGGCGAGCGGGACGAGCTGGTAGCCGACCTCGAGCTCCAGGTCGTCGAGCGCGAGCGCGCCGCGCACCTGCGCGTCCTCGTCGGGCTCCGCCGCCACGGGCTCGGGCTCGGGCTGCTTCCGCTTCGCCAGGTGCGCGCGCGTGCGCACCGCCAGCGCGCCGGCGCCGGCGGAGAGCGCGGCGAAGGGGACGAAGGGCATGCCCGGCAGGATCGCGAGCATGCCGAGCATCGCCGACGAGATGCCGAGCGCGCGCGGCTGCAGGAAGACCTGGTCGCGCAGCTCGACCGCGAGCGGCGCGCCACCCGCGGCGCGGCTCACCACCACGCCCGCGGCCGTGGACACCACCAGGGCCGGCACCTGGCTGACCAGGCCGTCGCCGACCGTCAGCAGCGTGTAGGTCGACAGCGCCTCGGCCATCGGCATGCCCGCCTGCAGGGTGCCGACCGCGAGTCCGCCGACGACGTTGACGAGCAGGATGATGACGCCCGCGATCGCGTCGCCCTTCACGAACTTGCTGGCACCGTCCATCGCGCCGTAGAAGTCGGCCTCGCGCTGGACCTCGACGCGGCGCCGGCGCGCCTCGGCATCGTCGATCACCCCGTGGTTCAGGTCGGCGTCGATCGCCATCTGCTTGCCGGGGAGCGCGTCGAGGGTGAAGCGGGCGGCGACCTCGGCGATGCGCCCGGCGCCCTTCGTGATCACCGCGAAGTTGATGACCAGGAAGATCCCGAAGATCACGAACCCGATCACGTAGTTGCCGCCGACGGTGAAGTCGCCGAAGGCGCGGATCACGTTGCCCGCGGCCGCGGGGCCCTGCTCGCCGTGGAGCAGGATCAGGCGCGTGCTGGCCACGTTCAGGCCGAGCCGCAGCAGCGTCACCATCAGCAGGAGGGACGGGAACACGGAGAACTCGAGCGGACGCTCGGTGTAGACCGCGATCAGCAGGATCAGGAGAGCGACCGTCAGCGACACGGAGAGCAACAGGTCGAGCAGGGCCGGCGGCAGGGGCACCGCCAGCAGCGCGAGGATCCAGAAGAAGGCCACGGAGAGCAGCGTCTCGGAGCTCGCCCACCTCACGACACGCCCCATCCGGCCGCGCGGCGGCGATCGAGCCGGTACACGTAGGCGAGCACCTCGGCCACGGCCTGGTAGAGCGTCTCGGGGATCTCGCGACCGACCTCGGCGGTGCGGTACAGCACGCGCGCCAGGGGCGGGTTCTCGACGATCGGCACCTCGTGCTCGCGCGCGATCTCGAGGATGCGCCCGGCGCTGCGGTTGCGCCCCTTGGCGACGACCCGCGGAGCCCCCATGCCCGCGCGTTCGTAGCGCAGGGCCACGGCGAAGTGGGTCGGGTTCTTCACCACCACGTCGGCCTTCGCCACCTCGGCCACCAGCCGCGAACGCGACAGCTCGCGGGCGGCCTGCCGCTGCCGGCCCCGGACGTGCGGGTTCCCCTCGCGCTGGATCAGCTCGTCGCGCACCTCCTGGCGGGTCATGCGGAGCTTCTTCTCGTGCCGGTAGCGGACCCAGGCGACGTCTGCGGCCGCGAGGATCGCGAGCAACGCCAGCACGGAGGCGACGAGTCGGCGGGAGAGCAGGCCCGCGAGCTCCGTGGACTCGCGCAGTCCCGCTTGCGAGAGCGCGAGCACGCCGCCGAGGGAGGGCGCGAGCACGGCCCAGGTGATCGCGACGATCAAGGCGAGCTTGACGAGCGCCTTGACGAGATCGACGACCTTCTCGGGCTGGACGAAGCGCTTGAGGCCGGAGATCGGGTTCATCCGCTCCAGCTTGATCTCGAAGGCCTTGCTCGCGAACACCGGCCCGGTCTGCGCCACCTGCCCGGCGATGCCGGCGAGGATCAGGCAGCCCAGCAGCGGCAGCGCGGCCAGGCCGATCTCGGCGCAGGGCTCGAACAGGATCGAATGGAAGTCGCCGAGCGTGCGCGGATGCAGGGCGCGGCCGCCCCAGAGCAGCTGCGCCTGCTCGCCGACGACCCCGGCCAGGCGGGCCCCGGCGGCGGAGAGCGCGAACAGGAAGGCCACGCCGATCGCCAGCACGGTGCCGACGTCCCGGCTCTGCGCCACGTCTCCGCGCTGTCGCGCGTCGCTCCGGCGCTTCGGGGTCGCCGGCTCGGTGCGTTCCCCGGCCTGTTCGGGCACGGCTCAGGGACCCGCCCGCAGCACCGAGCCGGCGCGCAGGCTCCACGCCCCGATCTCCTCGGCGAAGGAGGTCGTGAGCTGCGCCGCCCCGGCCAGCAGGAGCGCCAGGACCATCAGGATGTGCGCCGGCAGCTGCACCACCATCAGGTTCATCTGGGGCATCGCGCGCCCGACCAGGCCGGTGGCGACGTTCGCCAGCAGCATGGCGACGGTCACCGGCGCGGCGAGGCGCACGGCGATCTCGAAGAAGCCCGCGCCGAGCCGCGCGATCGACGCGAAGGTCGCCGCCGCCAGCGCGCCGCCCCCCGGCGGCATCAGCTCGAACGAGCGCACCAGGCCGCGCAACAGCGCGTGGTGCCCGTCGATGCCGAGGTACACCAGGACGGCGATCGCCTGGAACAGCACCGCGACCGCCGCGGAGGACGCATTGCTGGTGGGGTCGACCACGTCGGCGGCGCCGAGCCCGCCCTGCAGGGCCACGAAGCCGCCGCACAGCGACACGGCGTCGAGGATCAGACGCGCGGCGAAGCCGAGCGCGGCGCCCGCCGCGAACTCGACCGCGACCGCGCCGCCGATCCAGATCGGGGACGGGTCGCTCGGCAGGTCCGCCGCGGGCAGCGCCGCCGAGAGCGCGACGCCGACGGTGAGCGCCAGACCGGCGCGGATCCGGCGCGGCACGGCGGCGTGGCCGAAGATCGGGGCGACCGACAGCAGCGCCACGACGCGCACGCTCGCGAGCAGCAGACCCAGCCACGCCTCGGGTGCGATCACGGCGCGCCCGCCCGCGACGCCAGCTCGAACAGCCGGTGCGCGAACTCCATGATCGTGGCCATCATCCAGGGAAACAGCGCGGCGAACAGCAGCAGCACCGTGGCGATCTTCGGCACGAAGGTGAGCGTCTGCTCGTTCACCTGCGTCGCCGTCTGCAGCACGGAGATCAGCAGGCCGACGGCGAGCGCACCGCCCAGGATCGGACCCGCGACCCAGAGCGCGGTGCGGAGGGTCTCCTGCAGCAGCGTGGTCGCCAGCTCGAGGTCCATCCGTCAGCCCAGCCCACGCAGCAGCGCGCTCACGATGAGGTTCCAGCCGTCGAGCAGCACGAAGAGCATGAGCTTGAAGGGAAGCGAGATGATGATCGGCGGCAGGACGATCATCTGCATCGAGATCAGCAGCGAGGCGATCACGAGATCGATCACCAGGAACGGCAGGAACATCGTGAAGCCGATCTCGAAGGCCGTGCGCAGCTCGCTGATCATGAACGCGGGGAGCACGGTGGTGAGCGACAGGTCTTCCGGGCCGCCGGGCTGGGTGCCGGCGACGGAGACGAACAGGGCGAGGTCCTTCTCGCGCGTGTAGCGCAGCAGGTGCCCGCGCACCGTGGCGTGGGTGCGCTCGAGCGCCACCTCGGCCGGGATCGCTCCCTCGGTGTAGGGATCGAGGGCGTCCCGCCTCACCGTCTCGCCGAGGGGCGCCATCGCGAACAGCGTGATGGCGAGTGCCAGCCCCACCAGCACCTGCGTGGGCGGGAGCTGCTGCACGCCGATCGCCTGCCGGAGCAGCGCGAGCACGATGATCACCCGCGTGAAGCAGGTCGCCATCAGCAGCACCGACGGCGCGATCGACACGACCGTGAGCAGCGCGACGATCTCGAGCGTGGTCGAGATCCGTTCGGGCCCGACGGCCGCCTCGAGGTCGAGCGGCAGCGAGGCCACCGCACCCTGGGCGAACGCGGGATCCGGGAGGCCCAGGCCCGCCGCCAGCAACGCGAGCGGCAGCAGCGGCCGGCTCGCCAGGCGCCGCAGCCAGGGCCCGCGGCGCGGCGCGGCGTCCGCGTCCTCCGCCTCGGCGGCGCGCGGCTCGGGCAGCCTGCGCAGCACGCGCACGGACTGGTCGGTCGCGCCGAGCAGGAGGCGGATCCCCTCGACCTCCACCACGTGCAGTCGCTGGCGGGGTCCCAGGGCGCAGCTGCTCTCGACGCGAACGCCGCGGCCCCGGGTCGGCCCGCGGTCGAGACCGAGGACCCGCAGGGCGAGCCGGCAGGCGACGATTGCCGCGAGAACGATTCCCAGTGCGACCCAGGTGTCGACCACGCTCCCTCTCCGCGGCGGCTCAGTCCGGCTGGTCGGCGCGGCCGCCGACCAGCTCGACCAGGCGGATCGCCAGTCTCTCCTCCACGACGGTGAGCTCGCCCCGCGCGATCAAGCGCCCGTTCACCAGGACGTCGGCCGGGTCCCCGGCCATGCGATCCAGCTCGACGATCGATCCCTCCGCGAGCGCCAGCACGTCGCGCACCTGCATGCGCACGCCGCCCAGCTCGACGGTCAGGCGAATCGGCACGTCGCCCAGGAAGTCGAGCCCGACCGAGCCCCGACCCGCACCGTCGTCCGCCGCATGCTCGGCCCGGGGCTTCGTCTCAGACTGCTCCGAACTCACTCCCGTGCTCCTCTCGACGGCTTCCGACCCGCTCGACGAGCCGCAGGGCCAGACGCGGTCCCACCTCACCCCGCTCGGCGCGGAACTTGGGGACCCCATCCACACGCGCCAGCACCAGTCCGTCTCGCGGCGTCGTGATCGGCACCGTCTGCCCGATCCGCAGCGACGCGAGCTGGGACAGCGCGATCTCGAACGTCCCCACTTCCGCCGTCAACCTCACGGGCGCCTGCTGCAGCGCCGACTCGAGCCGCGCCGCGGCGCCGCCCGCGACCTCGACGTCTGCCGCGGCGGCGCGCCCCGCGAGCCAGCCGAGCGGCAGCGCGAAGCGCACGCGTCCCAGCGCGCCGAATCCCGTGGCGTCGAAGGTCGCCAGCAGCAGCCGCGCCGAGCGATCCCCCTCGAGGGCGCGCGCGTCCTCGACCCCCAGCACCGCCACCGCGCGACCCAGCAGCTCGGCGAGGCGCTCCACCATCTCGACGCCCACGAGTCGCAGGAAGCGGCACTCGATCGGCGTGTACGCGCGCCGGGGCAGGTCGTCGCAGTCCTCCTCCTCGGCGCTGCCCAGGGCGAGGCGCAGCCAGGCGAAGAACAGCGGACGGCTGAACGCCAGCGCGCCGCGCTCGCCCTCGGGCGCGCCCCCGAACACGACCAGCCGGTCCTCGGCGAGCAGGATCTCGCCGAGCTCGTTCGCGCGCAGCTCCTCGACCTCGAGCAGACGCAGCTCGATGCGGCGCTGGAAGCGGCTCGCCAGCGCGCGCCCCTGCTCGAGGCCGAAGCGATCGAGCAGCCGCCTGACCGACTCGCTGCCACCCGGCGGCGGCTCCGCTGCCAGCGGCAGCGCCGAGCGGTCCCGCTCCTGCTGCGCGCCGGCGAGCTCGCCGAGCAGCGCCTCCAGCTCCTCGGGGGTGAGGGTCCCGCCCTGCCGCTCGAGCTCGCTCACTGGATCACGAACTCCGTGACCAGCACGGAACGCACGCCGCCCTCCACGAGGCCGTTCACGCGTTCGGCGATCTCCTGCTTCAGCACGGCCTTGCCCTCGAAGCCGCCGAGGTCGTCGAGGCGCTTGCTGGAGAGCAGGATGAGGATCGAGTCGCGGACCTGTGGGCGGAGCGCGTCCAGCTCGGCCCGCGCCGCGACGCTCTCTGCCTCCAGCTCGATCTTGGCCTTGAGAAAG
This sequence comes from Myxococcota bacterium, assembly GCA_030066475.1. The sequence continues at coordinate 18,841 of JASJBO010000016.1, read as the reverse complement.
CGCTTGAACTTGTCGCCGTTGACGTTCACCACGAAGGGCTCCAGCGGGAGCAGACGCTCCGCCAGCGGCGCGCGGTCGGGTTCCGATGCCGCCTCCTTCGACTCGCCGGAAGCCGCCGGGTCGGCGGCGGCGGAATCCTCGCCCGAGGCGCCCAGCGCGAAGTACGCGCCCCCGGCGCCCAGGCCCAGACAGAGCACGGCCACCAGGAGCAGCTTCCCGAGCCCACCCTTGCCGGACGGCGCCTCCTGCGTCGCGACTGCCTCGGTCATCGTCCCGCCCGCCCTACAGCCGGCCCGCGGCGGCGCGCTGGTCGATGCCGAAGTCCTTCAGGCGTCGCCAGAGCGTCGTGGTCGAGATCTGCAGGATCTCCGCCGCGCGCTTGCGGTTCCAGTTCACGTGCTCGAGCGTGCGCAGGATGTGTGCGCGCTCGAGCTTCTCGAGGCTCTGCAGGCCCTCGGGCGGCGGCGACTCGCTGCGGGCGCGCAGCGGCGCCGGGAGGTCGTGCGTGCGGAGCACGCTTCCGCTGCACAGCGCCACCCCGCTCTCGACGGCGTTCTCGAGCTGTCGCACGTTGCCCGGCCACGGGTACCGGACCATCCAATCCAGTGCCTCGGCGTCGATCGCGTCGATGTGCTTGCCCGTCGCCGACGCGAAGCGCCGCAGGAAGTGGTTCGCCAGGAGCGGGATGTCTCCGGTGCGCTCCCGCAGCGGCGGAACGCGCAGCGGAATGACCGCCAGCCGGTAGTAGAGGTCCTCCCGGAAGCGACCCTCCTCGACCTCGCGTTCCAGGTCCTTGTTGGTCGCCGTCACGAGCCGCACGTCGACGCAGCGCGACGTCTCGCTCCCCACCGGACGCAGCTCGCCGGTCTGCAGGAAGCGCAGCAGCTTCGCCTGCATCGAGAGGGGCATCTCGGCCACCTCGTCCAGGAACACCGTGCCGCCGTCCGCGCCCTCGAACAGACCGCGCTTGTTCGTCGCTGCGCCCGTGAAGGAGCCGCGTCGATGCCCGAACAGCTCGCTCTCGAGCAGCGTCTCCGGGAAGGCCGCCGAGTTGATCGCACAGAAGACCCGCGAGCGTCGCCGGCTGGACTCGTAGATGGCACGGCCCACCAGCTCCTTGCCGGTCCCCGTCTCCCCCGTGATCAGCACGGTGCTGTCGGTGTCCGCCACCTTGGCGACCAGCTCCTTCAGCTCCCGGATCGGGCGCGACGTGCCGACGATGTGGGTGAGCGCGTGCGCCGTCGCGGGCCCTTCCGGCGCGGTCCACGGGCGGCCACCGCGAGCCGCAGCGGGTCCGAGCGCGCGCTCCACGGCCGCGACGAGCGCATCGGTGTCGCCCGGGGCCTCCAGGTAGTCGCACGCACCCCAGCGCATGGCCGCGACCGCTCCGCCCACGGTGGCGCCGTCTGCGACCAGCAGGATGCCGAGGTCGGGCGCCTCGGCGCGGAGCGCGCACAGCAGCTCGTTCTCCTCGATCGCGCCGGGTCGGGCGACGGCCTCGTCGATCACGGCGAGGGCAAAGCGGCGCTCGCGCACCAGGGTGAGCGCCGCCTCGAGCCGCCGCACGCAAACCGCTTCGTGGCCTGCCAGCACCAGGCCGTCCGCAATGCGCTCGGCCTCGTGCGCGTTTTCCATGACCAGAAGAATCTTCAGCACGGCGTTGCATCCTCCCCACTGGGTGCGAGCGGCGGACGCAGGCGCCCGCGGAACCGAGGCGGCAACAGCTGCCGCGCGACGTTGCGAAGCGAAACGACCGATTCGAACGACCCGCGTCGACGCGTGTTGCAACTTGGTGTCACGGTCGTGCGAATCGGCTGCAACGATCGAAGTCATGGCTGGATGATTCGGCACCTGCCTGTGCAGCTTGAGACCGGAGACCGGCGTTTCGGGCAGGAACGGCCCCAACGACGCACTTCCAGGGCGTACCGCCGTCCGTGACTCATGGGAAACGACGAGGTCGCCCGCGAGAACCATGCAACGCCTCACGGGCGAAACACGGACGCGTCGGTGCGTCGTGCAAGCTGCAAGTCGACGAATGAAACGAGGGCCGGAAGAATCGACCGGGTCCGTTCAGCGCTGAAAGACGAACTCGACGCGCCGGTTGGCAGCGCGCTGTTCTTCGGAGGCGTTCGGACCGATCGGCCGCGTTCCCGCGAAGGCGGCGGCCGACACCTTGCTCGGATCGAGGCCCCCGACGTCGACGAGGTAGCGCAGCGCGGCGATCGCGCGGGCCGAGGAGAGGTGCCAGTTCGAGGGGAACGCGGCGGTCTCGATCGGCACGTCGTCGGTGTGACCCTCGACCGCGAGCACGTAGGGGGAGTCCTCGGCGAGCTCCGCCACCTCGTCGAGGAAGGGGAAGGCCTGGGGCCGGAGCGTGCCACTGCCCGGGTCGAACAGCAGCCGGCCCTTCACGCGGATGCGCACGCCGCGCTCGTCGGGGACCGCCTCCATGATCTCGCCGAGCTGATCGTCCCGGATCATCTGCTCGACGCGTTCCTGCATCGCCTCGTGGTCGCTCGCGGGCGCCTCGGCGCTGGATGGCACCGGATCGTCCAATATGGCGAGGCGGTCGGAGGCGGGCTTCGACGACAGCTCGATCGGGGTCGTCGAGAGCGCCTGGTAGGGGCCGTCGAACTGCTCGGGCACGCCGAAGGCGTCGTGCATCGACCCGGCCATGGCGCGGAACTTCTGCGCGTCCATGCTGGCGAAGGACAGCAGCAGCACGAAGAAGCACAGCAGCAGGCTCATCAGGTCGCCGAAGGTGGCCATCCAGGCCGGCGCGCCCTCCTCGGCCGGGGCCTCGACGTGCTCGTCCTCCACCTACGACGCCTCCGCCTGGCCGCGCTGGCTGGGCGGCATGTACGCCTCGAGCTTGGACTGGATCACCAGCGAGTTCTCGCCCTTCAGGATGGACTCGACCCCGGCGATCGCGAGCATCCGCGCCTCCTGCTCCTCGCGGCTGCGCTTCTCGAGCTTCTCCGCGAGCGGCGTGAACACCAGGAACGCCAGGATCGCGCCGTACAGGGTCGTGAGCAGCGCGATCGCCATCGAGGGGCCGATGGCGGCCGGGTCGTCGAGGGTGCGCAGCATCTGCACCAGACCGATCAGGGTGCCGACCAGCCCCATCGGCGGCGCGGTGCTGCCGAGGAAGCGCAGGATCTTCTGGCCGCGCTCGTGGCGACCGCGCAGCGCGGCGAGCTCGGTGCGGAGCATCGAGATCACCTGCTCGGGCGAGAGGCCGTCGACCCCCAGCCTCACGCCGCGGGCGAGGAAGGGGTCGTCGATCGGCTCGTTCTCGAGCGAGACCAGTCCCTCCTTCCGGGCCTTGCCGGCGAGCTCCATGATCCGAGGCACGAGCAGCTTGGGATCGCTGAGCCGGTCGACGAACGCGTTCATCACGATCTTGAAGGTCGACATCACGTGACCGAGCCGCTCGTTCACCAGCGTGGCGGCCTGGGTGCCGCCCACGACGATCAAGAGGCCCGAGGTGTTCACGAAGGCCATCAGCGATCCGCCGAGCGCCATGGCGGTGATGAAGAGTCCGAAGCCGGCAACGATTCCGATCAGGGTCGCGATGTCCATGGTCCGTTCCCGTCGACGCCCCGCTAGACGAGGTCGTCGCCCCCCGCCTGGACGGCGCCGATCGCGATCTCACCGCTCTCGGCGAGCTTGCGCGCGACGGCGATGATCTCGCGGTGCTTGGCCTCCACCTCGGACAGGCGGCGCGGACCGAGGGTCTCGACCTCCTCCTGGAGCGCGTCGCCGGCCCGCTTCGAGAGGTTCCGATAGACCTTGTCGCGCATCTCGTCGGAGCACGCCTTGAGCGCGAGCACGAGATCCTCCATGGGGATCTCCTGGAGCAGCTTCTTGAAGCCGCGGTCGTCGATCGACGCGAGCTGGTCGAAGGTCAGCATCGAGTCCTCGATCCGGACGGCCGTCGCTCCGTCCTGCTCGCGGATGCCCTCGAGCAGGGCCTCGCTCTGCTCGCGCTCGAGCTGGACCAGGAGCTGGGCCGCCACCTCGGTGCCCTCGCGCGCCCAGACGTGGCCCTCGCGCTCGCGGAAGGTCTCCTCGAGACCGGCCGCCACCTGGTCGACGACCTCGCGGGAGACCGGCGCCAGGGTGGCGAGGCGGCGCACGACCGGCGTGCGCACGGCCTCGGGCAGCGCCGCGATGATCGCTGCCCCGCGACGAGCGGGGAGCTGTGAGATCACCAGAGCGATCGTCTGTGGATCTTCGGGCGCGATCGTCTCGGCGACGAACTCCGGCTCGTGATCCAGGATCGTCCCGGCGATCGGCTGGCGGTCGCGCGCGTGCTTGGCGCGCAGGACCTCGGCATGCTCGTCGGGCACCAGCGCGTCGATGAGCTCGAGGGTCCGGTCGACGCCGCCGCGCACGCCGCCCTCCGGCTGCGTCGCCGCGCGGAACTCCGCGAGCACCTGGGCCTGCATCTCCTCGGTGACCTGCTCGATGCGCGAGACTGCGCTCAGGATGCTCTCGATCTCGCTGCGATCCATCCGCGACAGGACCTCCCGGGCGGCTTCCGTCGGCAGCGACAGCACGAGCACGGCGGCCTTCTCGACACCACTCAGCAGGGCCGGGGCGGCCGCCTGGGCGGCGTCGGAGCTCACAGCTCGTCTCCCAGCTTCAGGAGCAGCTCGCGGGTGCGGAGCAGGTACGCGCGAGTCACCGCCTGGGCGAGGCGCTGCGCCAGCCACGGCTTGGCCGCCGACAGGAAGCGGTAGGAACGCCGATCGATCTCGAGCAGCTGCACGTCGCTGGCGGCGATCGCGGATTCGGGCGAGCGGGCGTCGGTGATGACCTCCATGCCGCCGAACAGGCGGCCGACGCCGAGGCGCTCGATGGGGCGGTCGATCGCGCCGCGGGTACGGAGCTCGAGCACCACGCTTCCCGAACAGACCAGGTAGACCGAGCACTCGCCGCTGCGGGAGACGTCCGGGCGGTAGATGTAGCGGCCGGCGCTCACCTCGCGGAAGCGGCTGGCGTGGGCGAGCCCGATGGCCTCCTCCACCGTGAAGTCGGACAGGTCCGTTTTCCCGAACAGGAACTGCGCCAGCGACTTGCCGTACTCGAACACCAGGTCCCAGACCGCCGTGACCGTCTCCGGCGGCGGGTCGTCGAACGAGATGCCGGTCAGGAAGGCCCGGTCCGCCGGCTCTTCTCGCTGCCAGCGGCCGGTCGCCTCGATCGTGCGGGGACCCGTGGGCAGGTGCAGCACGACGCGCCGCAGCGATCGGTACGAGAACGGCGAAGGCGTCTCGACGCACACTCCGCTGACGCTCACGTCGCGGCTCCGCGCGGGCAGCGTGCCGCCCCGATCGGTGTGGAGGTCGACCGGGAACGCGGCTCCGACGCGCGGGTCGCAGCGCGCCTCGATGCCGGTGTCCACCAGGCGCTCCCCGCCGTCTCGCAACTGGCTCAACTGCGTGCCCCCCCGGCCTACAGAGCGACCAGCCCCTCGTGGATCGCCACGCGCACCAGCTTCGAGGTCTTCCGGATGTTCAGCTTCTCCATCAGGTTGGCGCGGTGCGACTCGATCGTCTTGAGCGAGACCCCCAGGGCCTCGGCGATCTCCTTGCTCGACAGCCCCTCCGCGACGAGCTGCAGCACCTCGCGTTCGCGGTCGGTCAGCAGCGAGATGCGTGACCCCGGCCCGCTGCCCGGCGTCGCGAAGGCCTCCACGACCAGGTGTGCGACGGATGGCGACAGGAACGACTTCCCGCCTCGCGCAGCGCGCACCGCCTCGAGCAGCTCACCCACGGGGGCGCTCTTCACGACGTATCCGGCGGCGCCGGCCTGGAGCGCCTGGGTCACGTAGGCGTGCGTCTCGTGCATCGAGAGCGCGAGGCAGCGCGTCGGCGCGCCCGCCTTGCGGATCCGCCGGATCGCCTCGATGCCGGAGAGCCGCGGCATGGTGATGTCGATCAGGGCCAGGTCCGGCTGCAGCTCGAGGACCCGATCCACGGCCTCCTGGCCGTTCGAGGCTTCCGCCACCACCTCCACGTCGGGCTCCGCATCGAGGATGCGGCGGATGCCTTCGCGGACCAACCGATGATCATCTGCCAGGAGAACCTTGGTGCCCACGATCCCTCCTTCGCGAGAGCCCCATCGGGGCGGAAAGCCCGAGCCACTCATCGACTTCAGGAGTACGCAGGGAGATGCGTGGAACTACCGGAATTGCGGGGTTTTCGGCTTCAGTCGAGATCGGTGGTTCGGGGGACGACCACTCCCGGTTCCGACCCCCACGCGCTCCGGCCTTCGGGGGAGCCGCAGTCCGGTGGTTCCATTGAGGCGTCGCGCGGCGGGTGAGCACCCCTGCGGCGAGAACGAGCCAGGTGTCGCCTCCGGCGACTTTCGTCCTCGTGCGACCACGGGAAGCAGCACCTCGCTTCGTGCCCACCTGAGGACGAATCACCCCGGGTGCCGGACGCCCCGGGTGACGAACGCACCGGGAGCCAACCGCTACGGGGAGATCAGCCCTTCGCGGATGGCGAAACGGACGAGAGCCGACGTCTTGTGGATGCCGAGCTTGCTCATCAGGCTGGAGCGATGCGCCTCGGCGGTCTTCACGGAGAACCCGAGCTGCGCCGCCACCTCCTTGGAGGAGAGGCCCTCGGCGATCAGCTGGAGAACCTGGCGCTCGCGGTCGGTCAGGACGGACAGGGGACCGGACGTGTCGTCACCGGTGTTGATCGCCTGGACGACGTGGCTCGCGACCGAGGGCGACACGTACGCCTTGCCCTCGCGCAGCGCATCGATCGCCTCCAGCAGCTGGCTCAGGGCCGCGGCCTTCACCACGTATCCCGAGGCGCCGGCGCGCAGCGCGTCGCGCACGTGGCTCCAGCTGTCGTGCATGGTGAGGACCAGCACGCGCGTCCCGACGCCGCTGCGCACGATCTGACGCGTGGCCTCGACGCCCGAGAGGCGCGGCATCCAGAGGTCGACGATGGCGATCTCGGGGCGGTGCTGGAGGATCTGCTCGACGGCCTCCTGACCGTCGGCGGCCTCGGCGACCACCGTGAGGTCCTCTCGGGTCTCGATCACGCGCCGCAGGGCTTCGCGAATCATCGAATGATCGTCTGCGATGACCACACGCGCCACGGGATCCCCCACTGGGACGCAGTCTATGCGACGCTTCATGCGCCGAACATTGAATGTTCCCCTAGCGATAACTTGGTCGAAGCACCAGAGGGGAGATCGCCCCGAGCGGGACCCCCACGGAGTTCCGCGGGTCTGTCCTGGACGCCCGCGAGGAGGAGTCGGCCCGTCGTACGAACGACAGCACACGCCCGGCCCGCCGCGAGCGGTCGCCAACCCGTCCTGGTGTCGGCGGTGCAGCGCTCAGGCTGCGTCGAGCGCGTCCTCGAGCAGGATCTCCAGCTCCGCCAGGACGATCTCGCTCACGCCCAGCGCGTGGGCCTCGGGCAGGGTCGCGAGCACCAGGTCCGGCTCGCGGGTGATCCCGATCCCGACCTTGTGACAGGCCTGGTCGACGAGCCGGACCACCGCCAGCAGCGGGTCCTCCAGGGGAGCCTCGCTGGTGTGGTGGTTCCGCACGATCGCGCAGTAGCGGTCGGGGATCTCCCACCGCCGCAGCAGCGCCTCGCCCTTCTCGGCGTGCAGCGCGTCCATCAGCTCGGTCACCAGACCCTCGGTCGGCTGGACGCCCGACGACGTGTCCGCCAACAGCTCGTCGACGACGCGCAGCAGCAGGAGCTTGCCCATGTCGTGGAGCAGACCGGCGAGGAACGCCTGGTCGGCCTCGGTCTCGCAGCCGCACTTGCGGGCCAGCCAGCGACAGCCCATCGCGCAGGCCACCGAGTGCCGCCACAGATCCCGCATCAGCGCCTCGAGCTTGGGCGACCGGGAGCGGAAGTTGCCCTTCTGGCTCGCCATCAGGGCCAGCCCCGCTACCTCGCGGGCGCCCAGACGCATCATCGCGTCGCGTACGGTCGTGGTCTTCTCGAGCCCGCGGTAGCGCGACGAGTTGGACACCCGCAGCAGCTCCGTGCTGAGCGAGGGATCCCCCGCGACCAGACGCGCGACCTCGTTGATGTCGACCTCGCGGCCCGAGAGCATCCCCTGGAGGCGACTCGCCACCGGGCTGAAGACCGGCAGCGCCGTGCCGTCACCGGCGAGCTGCGCGTCCACGACCTCGATCACCGACTTGCCTTCGCCCATGTTCCCCTCACGCTCCCAGCAGACGCCGCAGCTCCGCGATCGAGCGCGGCCGGGTCACTCGGGGCAGCACCCGCAGGATCTCGGCGAGCGACGTGATGCCCCGAGCCGCCTTCAGCAGACCGTCCTCCAGCAGCGTGACGAGGCCGGTGGTCTGCATGCTGATCCGGCGGATCTCGTGGGACGTCTTCCGCTCCAGGATCGCGTCGCGGACCGCCTCGTCGAGGATCAGCAGCTCGAACACCGCCACGCGACCCCGGTAGCCGGTCTGGTGACAGTCCGCGCAGCCGTCGCCCGCGCGGAAGCGTCCGGAGAGCAGATCGTCCGTCCCGCAGCCCAGCCGGCGGATCTCGGCCGGCGTCGGCGCGACGTCGCGGGCGCAGCGCTCGCAGACCCGGCGCAGCAGGCGCTGGGCCAGCACGCTGACCACCGTCGACGACACCAGGAAGGCCTCGATCTCCATGTTGAGCAGGCGCACCAGGCCCCCGATGCTGTCCTCGGTGTGGAAGGTCGTGAAGACCTTGTGACCGGTCAGCGCGGACTGGATCGCGGCCTCGGCGGAGAACCCGTCGCGGATCTCGCCGATCACGATCACGTCCGGGTCCTGGCGGACGATGTGCCGCAGCGTCTCCTCGAAGGTGACGTCGATCTTCGCGTTGATGCTGCACTGCGAGATCCCCTCCATCAGGTACTCGACCGGATCCTCCGCCGTGATGATGCTGACCTCGGGCGTGTTGACGTGATTGACCGCGCTGTAGAGGGTCGAGGTCTTTCCCGACCCGGTGGGGCCCGTCACCATCACGACTCCGCTCGGCGCCTCGACCACCTCGCTGCGGAAGCGTTCGAGCATGCGCGGCGCCATCCCGATGTCGTCGATCGAGAGCAGCTGTTGAGGGCGGTTCAGCAGGCGCATCACCACGGCCTCGCCGTGCACCGTCACGTAGAAGGAGACGCGCAGGTCGAACGTGAGCCGCTCCGTCTCGTGGAGGATGCGGCCGCCCTGGTGGCGGCGCCGCTCGGTGATGTCCGCGTTGCAGAGCACCTTGATCCGGGCGGTGAGGGGGGCGGCGATGTCGAGCGGCAGCTCGCGGGTGGGGACGAGGACCCCGTCGCGCCGCAGGCGGATCCGCAGGCGGTCCTTGAGCGGCTCGATGTGGATGTCGCTGGCGTCCATCTCGATCGCTTCGTCGATGATCTCGTCGACCAGCTGGGCAATGCGCCCCTCGCTGGCGGGCTCGGAGCCGGACTGCGTCCGGCCGCTCCCGATCCGCGAGAGCGCCCGCTCGATCGAGCTGCGCGTGGCGATCGACCGGACGAAGTCGTCCCCGAACGCCTGGCGGGCCGCCTCGACGCTCGAGAGCTCGTCGGGGTCGGCGAAGGCCACGACCACGCGGCCGTCCTCGCGGCGGACGGGGACGAAGAGGTGCTGCTCGCACCACTTGCGGGGCGCCTGCGCGGCCAGCTCCGGATCGATGTCGGCGAAGCCCGGGTCGCTGTACGGATGGCCGAGGTGGTCGCCCAGCAGCTGCGCCAGCTCCACCTCGCCGATCATCCCGTGCCGGGTCAGCACCTCGCCGAGCCGCGGCTCCGCGTCGTCCTGCTCCTGGAGCTTCAGCGCCTTGGCGAGATCGGCGGCCGTGAGGTGACCGAGCTCCACGAGCATCTCGCCGATCGGGACACTGTGCTGGTTCTCGCGGATCAGCTCGCGGATGCGCGCGTGATCGGCCAGCCCGAGTTCCACCAGGACCTGCACCAGGGGCGTCTCGGTCGCGAGCTTCGAGTGCACGCGCTGCGCGTGCTCGACCTGCTTCGGCGTGACGACGCCCGCGTCGAGCAGGAGACTGACGATGCTGCCGGACATGTCCTTCGCCCCGTTCCAGGCCGGAACCGCATGCAGCGGTTCGGACGCCCGGTCGACGTGCTTGAGCCGGCGCGCGCGCCGCGGCGAGCCACGCGGAGACGACCAGCGGTCGACGTTTCAGTCTGCAACGGCGGGTGCGGAGCGGGGCGCCGTTCAGGCGCGCGGCTTGCCGCAGTGCGGGCAGGGACCCTCGCCGTCGTCGAAGAACACGCCGCGCTGCGCAAGCGCCGCGATCTCGTCGGCGACCTGGGGAGAGACCCCGAGCTGGTCGGCGAGCGCCGCGAACGACGACGCCTCCTCTGCGGTCACCACGCCGTCCTCGAGCGCGCGCTCCGCCTCGCGCTCGAGCGTGCGGCGGTGACGGCGGTGCACCTCCGCGAATCCGCTGGCGAGGATGCCCGTCGGGAGCGCGACCATCCCGACGCCCACGATCGTGACGCACGCCGCGAACAGCTTCCCGAACGGCGTGACCGGAACGACGTCGCCGTACCCCACGGTCGTCAACGTGACCAGCGCCCACCACATCGCGGCGGGGATCGAGCCGAACGCCTCCGGCTGGGCGCGGTGCTCGGCGAGGTAGATGCCGCCGGAGGCCAGGACGGTGACCGCGAGCAGGATGAAGACGGCGGCACCGAACGCGCGGCCCTCGCGGGCGAACGTCTCGAGCAGCATGCGCATCGCGCCCGAGTAGCGCGTGAGCTTGAAGATGCGCAGCATCCGGAGGATGCGCAGGAAGCGCAGATCGACTGCCACGAACGCGGACAGATAGTAGGGCAGGACCGCGCAGAGATCGGTGAGCGCGAGCGGTGAGACCAGATAGCGGAGGCGCTTGCGCCAGGCGCCCTCGCCCGCCGGCCCGTCGCTCTCGGCAGCGGACCACGCGCGCAGGGCGTACTCGGCCGAGAAGATCGCGACCGACAGCGCCTCGAACGCGTCGAACCAGGCACCCCAGGTGCGGTAGACCGGCCGCACGGACTCCAACACGACGGCGACGACGTTCGCGACCACGAGGGCGGCGAGAAGGGCGTCGACGAGGGTGCTCGTCGCGTCGCCCGGTCGCGAGGTCTCGAGGATCTCGTGGACGCGGCGGCGGACGGCTCCCCGAACGGAGATCAAACGCGCCGCACGTAGTGGAAGTCGGGGAAGTCCGCGTCTGCGGACCACATGCCCGCGAGGTCGAGGAGCCGCCGCACCTCGCGCTCGATCCCGGCCGCCAGCTGCTCGTCCAGGTCGAGGAAGAAGGCCCCGACCCGATACGGCGCGAACTCGCCGTGGCCGCTGCGCTGATAGACGACGCGGGCCCGCACGTCGGCGAGCTCGCTGCCGCACTGGGGCAGCCAGAAGCGCAGGCCGATCTCCGTGTTGGGCTCGATGGTCCGCGTGCTGGTGAGCCCGATGCCCCCTCTCGACAGGCTGAGCGCGTACTCCGTGGTGACTTCGCCCGCGACGTCCAGGTCGACGGGCAGGCAGCAGGGCGCCCGCTCGTGCCGGCGCCCCGAGTCGATCTGCCGGACGACCTGGTCCACCCGGAAGCTCACGTGCTCGGCGAGCGACCGGCCGTCGACGAGACCCACGACCCCGAGCCCGCGCAGGCGCTCCAGATCGAGGCGCGAGCGGTCCAGCGGACTGACGCCCAGCACGGGCACGTCCCGCAGCGCTTCGATCGCGCGGATCGCCTCGAGGCTCCCGATCGTATCGAGCGAAGGGAAGAACGAGAGGATGATCAGGTCCGGGGGCGGCGAGATCTCGCGCAGCGTCTCGACGAGCGAGTCGCCCTCCGAGGCCTTCACGACTTCGTAGCGCGCCTCGCCCAGGATGCTCGACAGGCGCTCGCGGTGGAAGAAGAGATCGCGGTCGAGGAAGACGCGGGGCGTGTCGTGCTCGGGCATGGCAGTCCTCGTCGGGCGCAGCGGCGGCGAAGCTCGTGGCGGAACCCCTCGTGGATCGGGCCGGCGTTTCGGGTGCTGAAGCGAAAACGCCTGTCGACTCACCTGCGTGTCAGGTGTTGTGCCGACCCACATCCGTGTTGCGCCGGAGTCGACGTGGCGGCTTTCCGCAGCGCGCGTCGCGCGCGCGTCCGCGAAAGCCTGCTCGGTCGTGTGCGGGCGCGCTTCTTCGCCTCGTCGGAGCTGGCAGGCGGGCGAGGCGCAGGGCGGCGGCAGTCGGGCCGCAGGCGGGCGGCAGCCCGGGGCCGGGGAGGGCGTTCGGGCGTCAGTCCGCCCCGCGGTTCCTCCGATACGGCGGGAGAGGACAGGTCGTGAGGAGCGAGACGATGAGGCGCATCATCCCCCTGCTCGTGGCGGGCGCGCTGGCCGCCACGGTGGCCGGCCCCGCGGAGGCCGAGATCTTCCGCTGGAAGGACGCCAGCGGTCGCGAGCACTTCACGACCGACATCAGTCGGGTGCCGCCCGAGTACCGCGCCAAGGCGCGCCAGGGCGCGCGCGAGGGGCTCGGGCGCGTGAACGTCATCGACGGGAGCGGCGGCAGCGGGCCCGCCGCGCACGGCAGCAAGCCGGCTGCCAGCGAGCGCCGGCACTTCGGCGTCCCGGCGAACGGCGCGCCGCAGCAGCCGGCCCCGCGCCGCGCCTTCGCGCCGCCGGCCGAGGCCGAGAAGGTCGGCGGCCACGACGAGGCGTGGTGGCGCGATCGCGCCAGCAGCTACCGGCGCGAGATCGAGCGGCTCGAGAGCGCCGTGGACGCGTGCGAGGACGTCAAGGCGCCCAGCGGCTACGCGGCGTCCGGACGGCGCCTCAAGCGCCAGCACCGCGAGCGACAGATGGCCGCCGTCAACCTGTGCTCGCGGAACCGCTCGAACCTGGACGCCAAGCGCCTCCAGTACGCGAACTTCTCCGAGCGCGCCCGCAAGCAGGGAGTGCCGCCGGGCTGGCTGCGCTAGCGGGTCCTTTGGACTTCGCTCGCCTGCGGCTCGCTGCGCGCTCCGCCGCTGCGCGGCTGCGCTTGCGCGGCCCGATGGACTTCGCTCGCCTGCGGCTCGCTGCGCGCTCCGCCGCTGCGCGGCTGCGCTTGCGCGCGAGCGTCTCCCGAGCTGGCAGGCCGACGGGTTGACGGAGAGCGGCGCACGCCGAGGCGCGCGACCGCGGGCTGACCTACCCTACCTGTCATGAGCGCGGCGAAGATTCCGGTGGCGATGGCGTGGATCTGGGGCATCGGCTCGCTGTTCGTGGCGGCCGAGTCGACGGCGGCCTGGCTCGGGCGCTGGGTGCTGGTGGCGCTGGCCGTGAGCCACGCCATCGAGTGCGTCGTGTTCCTGCCGAAGCTGCGCCGCGCGGGCGGCTCGCTCGCGAACCACCTGGCGCAGACCTTCGTGTTCGGCGTCGCGCACGTGGGGACGCTGCGCGAGGCGCCCGGAGACTGAGCCGGCTCAGCGGCGCGGCCCGCCTATGGCTGCGGTCTCGCGCCTCGATCTCGGGCCGAATTCGCGCACCAGGCTCGGTCCGGGTTCTTCAACGGGCTGCTAGCTGACCGTGCGCGGCACCTCGAGCAGCCGGTCGAAGAGCTTCACGGCCGCCGGGTGGACGAACAGGTGACGCAGCCGCCACAGCGGCGAGTGCCACTCGGGCTCGGGCAGCGCGCCGTCGAGCAGCTGCGCGACCGCCTCGGCGGTGCGAGTCGCGAGCGTGTCGAGGATCTGCTCGCCCAGCTCGGCCGTCGCCAGCGCGGGCTTGCCCGCGTAGGTCTCCTCGGCGAAGAAGCGGATGCCGTGCTTGAACATGGCGACCATCTGGGGAACCGCCGCCAGGCGGTTGCTCTTGGTCTGGGTGCGGGTCTCGCCGCGCTCCTCGAGCCAGAGGTCCACGGTGCGCCGCGGCAGCTGCTTGTAGTCGGGATCGATCCACTCGGGGTGGAGCGCCAGGAGCTGGCTGGTCTCGACCAGGCCGCCGTGGGTGTCGCCCTCGAAGTCGGCCGGCTCGACGCCGGGCAGGTGGCCGAGCACCTCGCCCAGCTCGGCGCCGCCGCCGTTCAGGCGCGAGAGCATCATCGAGAAGATCGACACCATCTGGATGCCGCGCTCGCGCGAGACCCGGTCGCAGGCGGTCTCGATCGCCAGGAAGTGCCGCGGGCTGCCGTGGAAGTTGGAGACCCAGACGTTCCGGAAGCCCTGCGCCGCCAGCGAGCGGCCCATGTCGCGCAGGAAGGCGACCGTGGTCGAGGGCTGGAACGAGATCGAGCCCGGCTGCGGGACCGGATCGGAGGCCGCGTAGACGAACGGGAGCTTCAGGAAGGTGCGGTCGTGGTGGGACTCGGGCAGGAAGCGCAGCGTCCGCTCGGCGAGCCCCTCGCCCTCGAGCGCGTCCGCCCCGAGGGGAAGGTGGGGACCGTGAACCTCCAGCGGCGAGCAGGTGACCAGCACGACGGCGCGCGCGCGGTCGATCGTGTCGAACTGGCGCTTGGTGAGCGTCTCCCAACGGACTAGATTGGGTCCCGGCATCCCCGCCTCCTCCAGACAACGCAGTGCATCGAATCACGAGCGACCGGGCGTCCCCCTCCTGACCGTCCGGCGAGCCGGCCCATGGTAGCGCGGTCGTGACCGCATCCGTCACGCGCCGCGCCGAGCATGGGTCGCGAACCCAGCGGCGGGAGCCCCGATGTTCGAATCCGACACCGACCCCGGCACCATCCACGTTCCGATCGACGATCCCCTTCAGGACCCCATCCACGGGGATCCCATCCACGGGGATCCCATCCACGAGATGGCCGACCGGGTCGCCGACGCGCTGACCGCCGAGGACCGCAGCGTGCTCGAGCTGGAGCTGCGCGTGCGCGACCCCGAGGTGATCGAGGAGCTCGTCGGCCACGAATCGCCGCGCGAGCGCGAGGCGTTCGCGCTGGCCGCGCTGCGGATCGGCGTGCTGTCGCTGCGCACCGCGCGCGGCCAGGTCGACGCGCAGACCGTGCGCGGCGAGGTCGAGCGCATGCTGGGCGACCTGCGCAAGGGCCTCGACGAGCACCGGGGCACGCTCCAGCTCGAGGTGGAGCGCACGCTGCGCGAGTACTTCGACCCGAAGAGCGGCCGCTTCCCGGAGCGCGTCGAAGCGCTCACCCGCGAGGACGGCGAGCTGGCGCAGGTGATCCGCCGGCACGTCGAGGGCTCCGACTCGGCGCTGGTGCGCACCTTGGCGCAGCACGTGGGCAGCGAGAGCCCGCTGCTCCGCCTGCTCGACCCCGACCACACCGGCGGCGTCGTCTCGAAGCTCAACCGGGTGGTCGAGGAGTCGCTCACCGGCCAGCGCGAGCGCATCCTCTCGGAGTTCTCGCTCGACAACCGCGAGGGCGCGCTGGCGCGGCTGGTCGGCGAGCTGACCCAGAGCCACGGCAAGCTCACCGAGGACCTGCAGGGCCGCATCGACGAGGTGGTGCGCGAGTTCTCGCTCGACGAGGACGACTCGGCCCTGTCGCGCCTGGTGCACCGGGTGGAGCGCGCCCAGCAGCAGATCACCGAGGAGTTCACGCTCGACTCGGAGACCTCGGCGCTGGCGCGCATGCGACGCGAGCTGATGGGCCACGTCGAGCGCCAGACCGAGGTGATCGCGGGACTCGAGAAGCGCGTGGCGGCCGAGCTGGCGGCCCTCAGCGCCAGGCGCAGCGCCGACGCCCGCAGCACCGAGCACGGCAACGCCTTCGAGCGCGCCCTGCTCGACTGGTTCGAGCGGGCCGCCCAGGAGCTGGGCGACGTCTTCGCCGACACCAGCAACAGCACGGGCCTGATCAAGAACCGCAAGGTGGGCGACGCCGTGATCGAGCTGGGGCCCGAGCACCAGGCCGCCGGCGCGCGGATCGTGATCGAGGCCAAGGAGGACGCCGGCTACAGCCTGCCCAAGGTCCGCGACGAGCTGGAGCTGGCCTGCAAGAACCGCGGCGCCGAGCTGGGCATCTTCGTGCTCTCGGCGCGCAGTGCGCCCGAGGGCTGGCGCCGCTTCCAGAAGCTCGGCACCGGCCTGCTCGTGATCTGGGACGCCGACGACACGACCCACGACGTGTTCCTCGAGGCGGCATTCGCGGCGGCGCGTACGCTGTGCGCGCGGGCGCGGCTGGAGGGCGAGAGCGAGGTGGACTTCACCGCCTTCGAGCGCGCCATCCGCGAGGTCGAGAAGCAGGCGGGCGGGCTCGACGAGATCGAGACCGCCGCGCGCACGATCGCGAACGGCACCGAGCGCATCCAGGCGCGCGTGAAGCGCATGCGCGCGAACCTCGAGCGCGCCGTCGAGACGCTCGACGGCTGCTTCGCCGCGGCGCGCGACGAGGCCGGAGGCGGCGCGGGCGACTGAGCGCGGGCCGGCGCTCAGCGCCCGCGGAACACCGGCGTGCGCTTGGCGAAGAACGCCTCCAGGGCCTCGCGGGTGTCCTGCGAGGCGGTGGTCACGCTCTGGGCCATCGCCTCCTGATGGAGCGCCTCCGAGAAGCTGCACGAGAAGGCGCCGGTGAGCATCCGCTTGGTCATCTGGAGCGCCAGCGGCGGCCCGGCGGCCAGCCGGCCGGCCCAGTCCGCCACGAAGGCGTCGAGCTCGTCGTCGGGCACGACCCGGTTGACGATGCCGATGCGCTCGGCCTCGCCGGCGCCGATGATCTCGCCCAGCAGGGCCAGCTCCTTGGCCTTGTGCATGCCCACCAGGCGCGGCAGCAGCCAGGAGCCGCCCAGGTCGATCGCCAGACCGCGCCGCGCGAAGATCTCCGAGAAGCGCGCGCTCTCGCCCGCCACGACCAGGTCGCAGCCCAGCGCCAGGTTCAGGCCCGCGCCCACGGCGATGCCGTTGACCTGCGCGATCGTGGGCTTGGGGATCTCGTGCAGCGCCAGCCCGACCCAGCCGTAGCGGTGCATCTTGTCGAGCTGGTGCTTCTGGTCCTCGGGGTCGGGGGTGAGATCGGCGCCGGCGCAGAAGGAGCCGCCCGAGCCGGTCAGCACCAGCACGCGGTCGCTCTCGCTCCCGGCGACCGCGCGGAACGTCTCGCCGAGCTCGTCCCACATCTGGCTCGAGATGGCGTTCTTCTTCTCGGGCCGGGCGAGCGTCACGGTGACGACGCCGTCCTGGGTGCGGTCGATGCGCAGCGTCTCCATCCGGGCTCCGGCTCTACTCGAGCGTCTTCTCGATCTCGGCGCGCTCGCGCAGCCCGGCCAGCACGTCGTCCACGGCCTCGCGCTGGAGCTTCTGGCGGATCGCCAGCTTCACCTGGTCGTACGAGCGGGTGTGGGTCTCGGGCCGCTCGACCAGCTGGATCACGTGGTAGCCGAAGCGGGTGCGCACCACGGCCGACAGATCGCCGGGCTCGGCCAGCCCGAAGGCGGCCCTCTCGAAGGCGGGGTCCATGCGCCCGCGCGGCACGTAGCCGAGGTCGCCGCCGCGCTGCGCGGTGGGGTCGATCGAGTGCTCGCGCGCCAGCGCCGGGAAGTCGGCGCCGCCCTCGAGCTCGCCGCGCAGCCGCTCGGCCAGCTCCGGGTCCTTCACCAGGACGTGGCGCACCCGCACGCGCTCGTTCGAGTAGTCGTCCTGGTGCGCGTCGTAGTAGGCGCGCAGCGCCTCGTCGCTGACGGCCTCGGCCGCCACGGCGCGCTGGAGCGCGTCGATCAGCAGCCGCCGCTCCAGGTCCTCGAGCTTGCCGCGCACGGCGTCGTCCTCGTGCAGTCGGCGCCGGCGCGCCTCGGCCAGCAGCAGGCGGTTGTCGATCACCTGGTCGAGGTAGCGGGCGCGCTGCTGCGGGTCCTGGTAGCGCTGCTGGAGCGCCTTCGGCAGCCGCCCGATCGCGGCGTCGAACTCCTCGACGGTGATCACCTCGTCGTCGACGCGCGCCACGATCTCCGACGCGGGCGCCTCGGCCGGCTCCGACTCGCCGGGCGAGCACGCCATCGGTGTGGCCAGCGCCACCAGCGCGAGCGTGCCCCAGCCTCTCGACCGCGGCCTCGAGCTCGTCGTCCAGTTCGTCGTGGGCATCGGGCTCGGAACCTCCAGCTCGGGACGACACAGGGTCAGCGATCGGCGCCCACGTGCAAGCCCCCGGGCCGGCTGGAGTAGGATAGGCTGCCGTGACGGGGGTCCCCGAGCAGCGCGAGTCCACCGCCGGCAGGCCGACCGCCAGCGGCTCCACCGCCAGCGGCTGGAGCGAAGCCTCGCTGGCGCAGGTGCTGCTGGTGCGCGCGTGCGAGGAGAGCGACCCCGACGCGGAGTTCGCCACGCGGCGCGAGCGGAGCCACGCGGGACGCGACGCGCAGCGGGCGCTGGCTGGCGCCGAGGGCGCGGCGCCGGCGCTCGAGCCCTTCGTGCGAGTGCGGGCCGAGCGCCTGGCCGAGCGGCTCGAGGCGCGCCACCCCGCGCTCGCGAGTGCCCGCGCCGTCGCGCACGCGCGCCTGCCCAGCGTGGTGGTGTGCGCGGTGGCGCTCTGCATCGGCCTCGGCGTCGACGCGCTCGGCGGCCGGCGCGTGAACCTGCTGGCGCCGCCGCTGCTGGGGCTGATCGCCTGGAACGCGCTGGCCTACCTGGCGCTCGCGGCCACCCCGTGGGCGCGCGGCCGGCGCCTCCCCGACCGGCTGGCGCGCGCAGCGGCGCGCATCGCGGCCCTGCGCGGCGTGCGCGGCGTCGCTCCGGGCGGGGCCGCCTGGGTCGGCGCGTCGCTGCGACGCTTCGCCGAGCTCTGGGTCGCGCGCGCCGGCGACCTGCTCGCCGCGCGCGCGCGGATCGCGCTGCACGCCGGCGCGCTGGCGCTGGCGCTGGGGGTCGTGCTGGGCATGTACGTGCGCGGGCTCGCCTTCGAGTACCGCGCCGGTTGGGG
>JASJBO010000186.1 GCA_030066475.1 Myxococcota bacterium | reverse complement strand
CCTCGCTGGTACCCTGTGCGGACCCGGTCGAGGCCGCGCCTGCCCCCGTCGGCCCGGAGGAGGGCCTCGAGCCCAACGAGAGCGTGCTCTTGCACCGACGCCGCTACGCGCCCAACGCGGACCGCGCGGCGAGGTCGACACCACCACGAACCGCATCGCCGGAGGCGAGCAGTGGCCGCATCGCCCCGGTCCAGCCGCCTGGCAATCGCCGGCGAATGCGTGTTCCCATGCCCACCACATCACCCACCCTCGTGGGCACATCGAGTTGGGCCGACACTCCGAGTCCAGGAATTGACAGGAGAATCGCGACCCGAGATATTTCGATGGCGGAGTACGCGAAACGGAGGACCGGCGAGCCTTCCGTAAACCAACTGTTGGGCCGCGCACGAGCGTCCGTATCGGTAAGGAGATCGTCTCATGAGAAACCCCTGCAGGTGGCTGGTCCTGGCAACGCTGATCCTGTGCTTTTCTGCAATCAGCGGGACAGCACGCGCCGCGGAACATGAGACGGGCCAGAAGATCGTCGTGCACCTGAGCCACTACACAGACAACCTGCACGCTGTTTCGATGGCGCTCTCCCTTTCCAGCAACCTGCAAGAGGGAGGGGCATCAGTCACCCTGTTCCTGGATCTCGAGGGCGTGCGCCTTGCCGATGCGCGATCTCCCAAAGACCTGCGCTGGGGCACCGGCCCTTCCGTCTTCGAGAGACTCGATTCCTTCCTGAAGGCAGGCGGCTCGGTTCTCCTGTGTGGTCATTGCGCGAGCGCGGCTGGAATCGACGCCACCAAGCTGAGAGAAGGGGCTCGAATCGGAACTGACGCTGAAGTCCGCGAGGCCTTCCTTGGAGCACAGAAGGTCATCGACTACTGATCGCGGCCCAACACCCATGAGCCCCCCTCCGTCCAGGATCGGGCGTGCGGCCTCGGCGCTAGCGGTCAGCGCTGTTGTCTGCAGCTGAGCGCCCAGTCCGTTGGGCTGTGAAGAGTGTTCCCTCGTAGACTCGCGCTCCTGCGCGAAATGGTTCGAGCCCTATTAGGGGATGCGGACGCCTGCCACGATCTCGGTGCCACCTACGCGACGGGCGACCACGGCGAGTGGCCAGAGATCCGGAACGCCGCCGTTGCGGCTCGCTGGTACGGCAGGGGCGCAAAGCGTGGGAGTGTCGAGTGCCTGTACGACCTCGGTCTCATGTCTGTACTGGGGGAGTTCCCCGGCGCGGATCCCGCTTCGGGCGTTCGTCTCCTCGTCGAGTCGGCGGAGAAGGGGTATTGCGATTCCATTCGCCTTCTCGCTGACCTCTATTCCCGGGGGCTCCACGGGGTCCCCGTCGATCTGGAGCAGAGCGACTACTGGTCTCGCAGGCTCGCCGAGCACCTTGCGCGTCACCCCGACGACCTTCGGCGCAACGAGCGTCCATAGGGCCTGCCTCGCGAGGCAGCGGCCGTCATCCTCTGCTTGTCACGCGGGCGGCCGCCGCGCGATATTCCGCAGGTACGCCGCCGCCGCAGCTGAGCGGCGGCGAGTCGGAGCTTTGCCTTGGCCCGCACAACGCTGAGTTTCGAGACCAAGTTGAGGGCGTCTCCGGAACGAGCCTGGTCCTGGGCAACCTCCGTAGCTGGCATACGCGCCGAGCTACGTCCGCTCGCTCGCATGACGGTACCCCGTGGCATTGCGAGTATCCTCGACTTGAATATCGAGCTGGGGCAGCCGGTGGCTCGCAGCTGGATTCTCCTCTTTGGATTCCTTCCGCTCGACCGGAGCGATCTCACGCTCATCGAACTCGACGTTGGTCACAGGTTCGTCGAGGAATCCCCCATGCTGAGCATGCGCCTGTGGCGCCACGAGAGGACGATTGCCCCCCTGCCCGGCGGTTCGAGCATCACGGACCGTCTCACGTTCGAGCCCAGGCTGGGCGGCCCGATCGTCAAGTGGTTCATCGCGGCACTCTTCCGTCATCGCCACCGCGTCCTGGGTCGTCGACTCGGCGGACTGGCCGTCTGAGCTGGAGCAGCGAAGCTGGCTCGCCCCCTACTAAGACGACGAGTCTGTCAAGCCTCCTTCCGTTGGCCGGCAGGGTCAGCCGTCCTCGGTGGAATCCCACGCGACCTTCACGTCGGGCTCGCTCGGTCGTTCTGCTTGCGCAACTCGAACACGTAGAAGCCGAATCCGAGCGTGCTGCGCCCCCACCGAAGGTACGTGCGATTCCACTCTCGCCAGTGCTGAACCGCCGCGAACGCCTCCTCATCCTCACGATTCGCCTCGAAGCGCTTCTCGGCCTCCGTCAAGAACGACGACTCGAATCCGTCCCACTCGTCTTGCGAGCTCTCCTCCGATCGGACCACGGCCCATCCACAACGCTCGCCGAGACCCTCGTTCTCCGCATGTGTGAGCAGGTGGGACTTCTCGAAGGGAGTCGCTTCGAGATACGGCGCGGGCGGCTCTCTCCTCCAATAGCCCTCGCCGACCATGACGCGTGCGCCCGTCCTCACGAAGCGTGGCAGTGCCTGGAGCGTTCGCAACAGGCCCTCTCCGGGCGGACCGAAGGCGTGGGTCGCACCGACGCAGATTGCGGCGTCGAAGGCCTCGCCGAAGCGACAGTCCGCAATGGGAGCGGCTCTCCACTCGAGCCGGAGCTCCGTCGGGGTCCGCTGTCGAGCAATCACGAGCTCCGCTTCGTCCGGGTCCACGCCGACACCGCTGCAGCCCGTTCTCCGAGCCAGCATGCGCAGCATCTCACCTCGGCCGCAGCCCACATCCAACACTCGACTCCCCTGCGTGACTCCGAGCTGGCCCAGGAGTCGCCCGATTCGCCCACGAGTCGCCGGCGCGTTGAAGTCACAGGTGTATCGCGACATGCGTCGAACGTAGCGCGCATGCAGGCGGCGGGTGGGCGGTGCTATCGTCATCCACGGCGGCCGCAGCCGAGCGGCCGAACCGTTGGACCGCGCGAGACGAGAATGAGCCAGCTCGACTTCTGGTTCGAGTTCGCCAGTACCTACTCGTACCCCGCCGCGATGCGCATCGAGTCGCTTGCCAGGTCCGAAGGTGTCTCGGTCGCCTGGCGTCCTTTCCTCCTGGGGCCGATCTTCCGCGAGCAGGGGTGGGACGATTCTCCCTTCAACATCTACCCCGCGAAGGGGCGCTACATGTGGCGCGACCTCGAGAGGGTCTGCACACAGCAGAAGCTCGTGTTTCGCCGCCCCACGACGTTCCCTCGCAACGGTCTTCTTGCGGCCCGCCTGGCCTGCTGCTCTTCTTCCGAGCCTTGGGTCCCCGCGTTCGTCCGCCGCGTCTACCTGGCCAACTTCGCCGCAGACCAGGACATCTCCGATCCTGCGGTGCTTGGATCCATTCTCGAGGAACTGGATCAGCCTGCGTCGCGCCTCGCCGAGGCGCAGTCTTCCGAGGCCAAGGCGCGGCTTCGTTCCCAGACCGAGCAGGCGGTGTCCCTGGGCATCTTCGGGGCGCCGAGCTTCACCGTGGGCGGCGAGCTCTTCTGGGGCAACGACCGGCTCGAGTCAGCGCTTCGCTGGGCGAGGCCGTAGGCGGGGCGGCCGGGAGCAGCGAACTCGAGGTCGTTCAGCGCAACGGCCCCACTGAGGTGCTGGTCGACCAAGCCGGTCAGCATGGCACTACTCCACGCCGAGCAGCTCCCGAGCCAGGTCGACCCCGTCGCGGGCCTGGGCCCCCCAGCCGTCGGCGCCCTGCGCCGCCGCCCACTTCTCCGAGGTGACGGCGCCACCCACGATCACGCGGTACTTGTCGCGGGTGTCGGTCTCCTTCAGGAGCTCGAGCAGCTCGGTGAACTTCTCCATCGCGGGCGCGAACACCACCGAGACGGCGATCATGTCGGCGCCCGCGTTCTCGGCGGTCTCGTAGAAGTCCCACGGCGAGTTCTTCTCGCCCACGTCGATCACCTGGAAGCCGCCGATCGAGAGCAGCGTGCCCACCAGGTTCTTGCCGATGTTGTGCTGGCTCAGCATGGTGCCCAGCACGATCTTCCTGTCGTTCTTGTGGGCCTCGCCGCGGGGGAGCGCCGCCTCGATCAGGGGAATGCAGGCCTTGGCGGTGACGCCGGCGCGCACCAGGTCGAGCACGATCGCCTGGCGGGCGGCGAAGCGATTGCCCACGTCGTTGAGCCCGCTCATCACGCCCTCTTCGAGGATGTCCATGGGATCGAGCCCCGCGTCCAGGAGCTCGCGCGTCATCGCCTCGGCGGGTGCCGTGTGCGTCTCGCCCACCAGTCGTCTCAGGTCTTCGATGGTCGCCATGGTCCTCGGTGCTCCGATCAGCCGGTCCAGGTGGGGTGGTCGAGACCCAGCTCGCGGAAGATCCGCGTGAACTTCCGATACTGGTCGACGAGCGCCTGGCCGGGCCGCAACGTCTTGGGGTCGTAGAGCTTTCGGAACGAGATGGGCGCGGGATCGGGCGCGCGCTCGGCCGCGAGCGCCTGCTCGATGATCTCGACGCCCTGCTTCGGCGTGAGCCGCGCCGCGGCGCGCGCCATCTCGCCCGCCCAGCGGGCCTCCATGCCGGTGGAGCCACCCGCGAGCCACAGGCCCTCCATGCCGGAGATGCAGGCGCTGATGCACGCGATCGCCGTCTGGTACCAAGCCTCATCGGAGAGCGCGCCGGCCGGGTTGCCCATGCTGCCGAAGGTGATCCACGGCAGCTTCAGGTTGCGCTCGGCGGCGAGCGCGGCGGCCGAGTTGCACCAGCTGATGTCGTTGCCGATGTAGGTGCCGTGCACCGACACCGACATGGCCTGGGTGAGCGTGCCGCCCGAGTAGGCCAGCATGCCCAGCGTGTGGGCGATGATCTCCATGGCGGCCTGCTCGGGCCCGGTCAGATAGGCATAGAGCGCGGGCGAGCAGCTCATCCACGGCTCGATGCCGTGCTGCTCGGCGAAGAACGCCAGGTTGAAGCGGTCGTAGTCGACCCGCATGTCCTGGAGGATCTGGACCGGCAAGGTGCAGTTGTGCTTGTTGTAGAGCCCGGAGGCGAACGTGCTCATCAGCGTGAGCGGCGTGGTGGCGCTCATCGGGATGCCGAAGAAGAGGCCCGGCTTCCCGGCCCACATCGCCGCCTCGTTGATGATCCGGGCCTCGGTCAGGCACACCAGCGTCTGCGCCGGCGAGTCCGCGATGTTCTTGAGCTCGCCGACGGCGTAGAGCGGGATCGGGATCACGCCGTCGCAGGTGGGCTCCTGCATCACGGTCTTCGCGTGGCTCTTGTAGAGCTCCACGTTGGTGGTCAGCGCACCCGCCGGGAAGAACGTGTAGGGGTGCTGCGCGTCGCCAGGCGCCCGCGGCGAGATCGTGATCGCCTGCCGGTCACTGCCGAGCGTGATCTCGGTCTTCGCCTCGCGGATCGCCTCCTCGATCTCGTCCTCGGTGAACTTCACGATGCGGCGCGTGTTCTTGCAGTAGAGCCCGACCTCGAGCAGCAGCTCCTTGCCGGCCTCGAAGATGGCGTCCGCCAGGCCGGGATCGGTCATGATGGGCGCTTCGCCGTCCCACTCGATCCGGTGCTTGGCCTGCAGATCGGCGAGCACGGTCGGAAACAGCTCGGTCTCGAACTTCTCCTCGGCCATCAGCGGTCCGGTGGTCGAGCGCTGGATCGCCTCCCAGAGCAGCCGGCCCATGCTCAGCCCTGCTCGTAGCAGGCGCCGTCCTGGATGGCGCGCTTCAGGGTCGAGCACTCCTGGCCGACGTAGCGGACGTGCTGGGGCAGGAGCCACGGCATGGTGTCGACGATGTACCAGGAGAGCTGCTCCGCGGTGTCGAAGGCGTCCTCCCAGTAGATGGTCGCGGCGTCGTGGTCGAGCAGCATCGCCCGAGCCTGACCCCCGTCGTTGCCGAACAGGAAGACGCCCGAGTGGTCGACCTGGAGCGGCAGCGGCCGCCGGAAGTGCTCCGCGAGCACCTGCTCGGCGCGGGCCCAGTCGCGCGCGCGGAGCCGCGCGGCCTGGAGCACGAAGGTGGCGGCACCGCGCTCGAGACCCAGCCGCTCGGCCACCTCGCCGTGCAGGCGGGAGAGCGCCATCGCCTCGAGCGGCCAGTCGCCGTGGACGTCGATCCGCCGCATCACGAAGGAGCCGAACAGCGCGCCGTCGATCGGGTCGAAGCCGGCGGAGAACGTGTGCGACGAGAGGGGCACGACGGGCTCCGACGGTCCCGCCTCGAGTCGCTTGCAGACGGTCTCGACGCGCTCGCTCCCGCCCCACGCGTCGAAGTGGCGCTCGAACGCCTCGCGGTCGAAGTCGAGACAGGTCGGGAAGTCCTCCGGCTCGGCCGCCTCGACCTCGAGGTCCTCGGCGATCACCGGAAGGCCCACCGTCAGCATGACGTTCAGGGCCTCGGCAACGCACTCCCCGTCGTCGGAGGACTTCTCGGCGCCGATCCGCAGCACCAGGTTCAGGAGCTGGAGCCAGCCGTCGCCGACGTCGCGACTGAAGAGGGGGAAGGAGGTCTTGCGCGACAGGTAGACCTTGCGCTTCGGGGCCGTCTGCTCCACGTCGGTTCTCCTAGCGATGCCGCGGCCGCGCACTCTCGCCGTCGCGGCAGAACGCGCGCAGGAACTGCCGCTCGAGTCGGTCGAGGACCGCTTCGTGGGGCGTCTGCATGCCCCGGTCGACCCAGTAGGCCAGCTCGACCTGCTTGAGCGCCAGCATCTTGCGCACGAGCAGCTCCGGGGCGTCGTCCAGGTACACGCCCTCGGCGATGCCTCGCTCGAACAGCGCGCGGGGAATCGAGGCGCCCTCCTCCCAGAGGTCGCTGCCGCCCGCCGAGGCCGGGAAGCGCACGCCCCAGCCGTAGCCGTCGCGACAGCACATGCGCAGGAAGTCGGGCCGCTCGAGGAAGTAGCGGGCGCCCCGGCGCAGCACCGCGAGGTGCGCCTCGAGCGTGTCGTCGGCGGAGTCGCGCGCGGCGCGGATGCACGCCAGGAACCCCTGCATGCGAAGCTTGTGAATCCCGAGGAAGATCGAGGCCTTGCCGTCGACGACCCCGTACAGCGTCCCGAGCGACACGCCCGCCTCGGCCGCGATCTCGCGCATGTGGGAGCGGTCGGTGCCCTTCTCGGCAAAGACCCGCTCGGCCGCCTCGGTGATGGCCTGGCGGTAGACGGCCGCGCGCTCCTCCTGGAGGCGCCGCTTCAGGGGCCCCGGCCGGCGCCGCGCTCGGCTTCGCGCTGCCATTGGAACTGACTTCTACAATAATAGAATCGTTATTTCAATCCGTTTTCGGCGCGGCGCCGCGCGGCGGCACGAGCCCCTCGGGCTACGCTGACGCCTTCGGGACGGGAGGCCGACGGTGTCGTTGGACCAGACCATCGCCCAGCACTACGCCGCCGGCCCCGAAGCCGCGACGGTGCTCGGCGAGCGCATCCTGCGCGCGGCGCGCGGCGCGGCGGCCGATCCGGAGCGTCTGCAGCAGTCCGATCTGGCAGCGGTGGACGAGTTCCACATCGGCGGCCTGGCGGCGACGGTGCACTTCACCGGGCAGCTCGCCCTGGCGGCGGACGCGCGCTGGCTCGACGTGGGCTGCGGCATCGGGGGCACGGCGCGCTACGTCGCGGCGACCCACGGCTGCCAGGTCACCGGCATCGACCTGACCCCGGCGTACTGCGAGGTCGCGAGCCTGCTGGCCGACCGCGTCGGACTGCGGGACCGCGTCGCGTTCCAGGCCGGCAGCGCCCTGGAGATGCCGTTCGCGGACGCGTCCTTCGACGGCGCCTTCACCCTGCACGTGGGGATGAACATCCCGGACAAGCTCGCGCTGTATCGCGAGGTGGCGCGCGTCCTGAGGCCGGGTGCCGTGTTCGGGCTCTACGACGTGCTGGCCGGCGACCGGATCGACGCGCTCGCGTTCCCCGTCCCCTGGTCGAGCACACCCGAGACCAGCTTCCTGGCGTCCATCGACGAGATGCGCAGCACGCTCGAGGACGCCGGTCTCACGGTGGAGACCGCGACCGACCGCCGCGCCTTCGCGCTCGACTTCTTCGAGCAGCTGCGCGCGAAGGCCTCCGGGGGACCGCCGCCGCTGGGCCTGCACCTGCTGATGGGCGAGACCTTCCCGCAGAAGGTCGCCAACATGGTCGAGAACATCCGCGCGGGCCGCTGCGGTCCCTGGGAGCTGATCTGCCGCAAGGCGGGCCGCTGAGCGAACGCCCTCAGCGCACGGAGCTGGCGCGCGCCGGCAGCGGCCTCGAGGCCGGCGGAACGGCCAGGTCCAGCGAGCTCCGCGCCCGGCCGGGCGGGACCGCGCCGTTGTAGTAGCCGAGCGTGTAGTCCTCGTAGAGCTTGATCAGGTCCAGAACGGACTCCGAGACCCGGATCGGCCCGCCGCCCTGCCCCGCCTCGGCGCTCATCCCATGAACTCCTCGAACGCCTTCGTGTAGTCCGGATGCCAGCGCGAGAGCGCGGGGCGGTTCTCGACCAGGTCGCCCACGGCCCAGAGGATGCGCTTCTCGTCCTGCTCGCGGGTCGTCTCGTTGTCCTGGCACAGCACGTAGAACTCGTCGCGCGCGAGGCCTTCGAGCAGACGCTCGACGACCTGCTCCGGCGTCCACGCGGCGGCGGGCTTCTCGGGCAGGAAGCGGGCGATCATGCCGGTGTAGGTGAAGCCGGGAATCAGCAGGTGCGCGGTGACTCGCCCCTCGGTCTTCTGGCGCAGCGTGTGTGCGAGCCCCTCGGTGAGCGCCTTCACGCCGGACTTGCTGACGTTGTAGGCCGTATCGCCGGGGGGCTGCGTGATGCCCTGCTTCGAGCCCGTGTTGATCACGAGGCCCGGGGCGTCGCCCTCGACCATGGCGGGGACGAAGCGCTGCACGCCGTGCACCACGCCCATCAGGTTCACGCCGAGCACGCGCTTCCAGCCGTCCGGGTTCGACAGGGCGTCGCCGCCTCCGGCGATCCCGGCGTTGTTCATCAGGACCGAGACGGCCCCGAAGCGGTCGTGGACGGCGCCCGCGAGCTGGTCGACGGAGTCGGCGTCGGAGACGTCGGTGGGCTGCGCGAAGGCGCGCTCGCCCGCGTCGAGGCCAGCGACGGCCGCGGCGAGCGCCTCCTCGTCCCGGTCGGCCAGGCAGACGCGCAGCCCCAGCGCGGCGAAGCGCTGCGCGGCGGCGAGGCCGATGCCGCTGGCCGCGCCGGTGATCACGGCGGTGTTGCCCGCCTGCAGGGCGGGGTGGGGAGGGGTCGTCATGGGGCTCCTCTGGGCTCTGCGCCCGGTGGTCGTCGCCGGCCGGCGCGTAGGATGGCGCGCTCCCCGCGCCGCGCCACGTGGCGCGGCAGCGCGCCCGCTCTAGCGAAGCGGCGAGTACGGCAGCGCGTGCAGTCGCACCATGCGCTCGCGCGGCGCGACCTCGCGCAGGGGGCCGAAGAAGGCCTCCATCTGCTCGTTCGACGGCGCGTAGCCGGCGCGCCCGGTGTCGCCGCGCCACAGGTCGATCACGCGGTCGGGATTGCCACCCACGTCGCGCCACGACGCCAGGATGGGCAGACCGCCGGCCGCCGCGCCGAGCAGCGCCCGGAACCGGTCCATGCAGCCGGGCGCCACCTCGAGGATCGCGAAGCTGTAGACGCCGGCGGGCTGGGCGACCGAGGCCTCGATGGCGGCCTCGAGGGTCGTCTCCGGCACCGGGCCCAGCGGCTCGAGCAGCTCGGTGCGCCGCTCGGGCGCGAGCGCGGCCAGCTCGGCGTGGGCCTTGGCCAGCGCGCCGTCGGCGGCGGCGGCCTCGCGGTAGGACAGGTAGGCCGCGAGGCTCTCGAAACCCGTGACGTGCACGACCTGCGAGAACCACTCCTCGTGGCAGAACCAGGCGCCCACCGGCCGGGCTCCGTGTGCACCACTCGCGGGAAGCAGGGCCTCGGTCGCGGCGGCCACGAAGCGGTCGCGCGTGGCGGGACTCGCGGGGTCGAGGTTGAAGTGGTCCTTGGTATAGATCATGGCGCGCTCCTCCAGGACCCGGATGCGCGTCCGGGCCCGCGTTTGGGCACACCACCGAGATCATGGCACAATGGGTGCCGAAATTGCTTGCCGGAAGAGGAGGGACCGTGAGCGCGTCCCCGGCTCGACCCTACGTCTTCCACGCCTTCGAGGTCTCCTACTTCTCCGCCAAGGTCCGTCCGGCGCTGCGCTACAAGCGGCTGTGGGTCGACGAGGTGCACGCGGACTACCGCCTGATCCGCGAGCGCACGGGTCTGACCTTCATCCCGATGCTGATCACGCCCGACGACGAGACCTGGCAGGACTCGACCGACATCTACGACCGCCTCGAGGCGCGCCACCCCGAGCCGCCGCTCTTCCCGGCGACGCCCGCGCAGCGCATCGCGGCGCACCTGGTGGAGCTCTACACCGACGAGTTCGCCCTGATCCCGGCCATGCACTACCGCTGGGGCAGCGAGCTCGGCGAGTCGTCGGCGCGCGCCCGCTTCATCGCCATGGTGGGCAGCGAGGAGGTCGGCACGGCCGCCGCCGCGCGCATGGCGCAGGCCCGCCTCGCGCTGGGCGCCACCGACGACAACGCCCCGGCCATCGAGGCGCACACGCGCGACCTGCTCGACGCGCTCTCGACCCACTTCCGCGCCCACCCCTACCTGCTGGGCGGGCGCATGTCCTTCGCGGACTGCGCCCTGATGGGGCCGCTCGACGGTCACCTCTTCACCGACCTGGTGTCGCGCAAGCTGCTGCTCGAGACCGCGCGTCCCGTGGTGGGCTGGATCGAGCGCTGCAACCACCCGAACGCCCCCGCGCAGGGCGAGTGGCTGGCCGACGACGCGCTGGCCCCGACCCTGCGCGAAGCGCTCGGCGTGATGGGCCGGGACGCCGTGCCGTCGCTGCTCGAGGGCCTCGCCGTGTTCGAGCGCTGGGCCGACGGCGCGCCCCGCGACGACGGGCCGCTGCCGAGGGCGGTCGGCCAGATCGAGACCCGCCTGCGCGGCCTGCCCCTCGTGCGCTTCGCCGGCAGCTACCTGCCGTTCCTCGCGCAGCGCGTGCTCGACGACTACCGCGGCCTCGAGCCGGCGGCGCGCAAGCGCGTGGACGAGGCGGTGGCCGGCACCGGCTGGGAGCCGGTGCTCGCCCACGAGCCCCGCCACCGGATCGCCCGGCGCGACTTCCGGCTGGTGCTCGAGACCGACTAGACCCGAAGGAGACGCCATGACACACCCCGCCGGCCTCGACTTCCTGGTGCACAAGACGGACTGGAAGCAGCACCGCTTCGACGACGCGCCCGCGCCGGAGCTGGGCGACGGGCAGGTGCTGTTCCGCGTCGACCGCTTCGCCTTCACGGCGAACAACATCTCCTACGCGCTGGCCGGCGACCTGATCGGCTACTGGCGCTTCTTCCCTGCGCCCGAGGGCTGGGGTCGCCTCCCGACGATGGGCTTCGCCGACGTGGTCGACTCGAAGCATCCCGGCGTCGCGGTGGGCACGCGCTGCTTCGGGTTCTATCCGATGTCGCGCTATCTCGTGATCGAGCCGAGCGCCGCGAGCCCGGCCGGCATCACCGACGGCGCCGCGCACCGCGAGGGCATCGCACCGGCCTACAACCAGTACAGCCCGACCGAAGGCGACGCGCTCTGGGAGGCCGACCACGAGGACGCGCTCATGCTGATGCGCGGCCTGTTCATGACCTCGTTCCTGGCCGACGACTTCCTCGCCGCCGAGGGCTTCGGCGAGCAGGCGGTGCTGATCTCGAGCGCGTCGAGCAAGACCTCGATCGCCCTGGGGCACCTGGTCTCGACCGGGGGGCGTGCCCACGCGGTGGGGCTCACCTCCGCGCGCAACCTCGAGTTCGTGCGCAAGCTCGGCTGCTACGACCGGGTCGTGACCTACGACGAGGTCGACCGCCTCGACGCCGCCGTCCCCACCGTCTACGTGGACATGGCGGGCAACGGCGCGGTGCGCCGCCGGGTCCACGAGCACTTCGGCGGCCAGCTGAAGCACTCGTGCACGATCGGCGCCACGCACTGGGACCGGACGGGCGACGTCGACGAGGCCCTGCCGGGCCCGCAGCCGGAGTTCTTCTTCGCGCCGGGGCAGATCCAGAAGCGCGCCGCCGACTGGGGGCCGGCCGAGCTGCAGCGCCGGCTGGGAGCCGCCTGGTCCGGCTTCCGCGCCTTCAGCGAGAGCTGGCTCCAGGTGCAGCGCGGCGCCGGGCGGGAGGCCGTCGTGCGCGTCTACGAGGACACGCTGGCGGGGCGCACCGAGCCGCAGCACGGCCACGTGCTCTCGCTCTGGAACGGAGATTGAGAGGAACGCCGCATGAGCTCCGATCCCCTGTACCACGCGCCCCTCATGGGCCAGCTCGTCGTCGACGGGCTCGGGCGCTACGACCACCGTCCCTGCCTGTTCCTGGGCGAGACGGTGGCCTCGTACCGGGAGGTGCGCGAGCGCACCAGCCAGTTCATCCAGGTGCTCGCCTCGAAGGGCGTGGGCCAGGGCTCGCCGATCGCGGTCCTGTCGGCGAACCGCCCCGAGGTGCTGTTCAACATGGCGGCGATGATGGTGGCGGGCTGCCGCGGCACGCCGCTCCACCCGCTCGGCTCGCTGGACGATCACGCCTACGTCTGCAACGACGCGGAGATCGAGACGCTGGTGTTCGACCCGACCGTGTTCGGGGAGCGCGCGCGCGAGCTGGCAGAGAAGGTGCCCACCTTGAAGAACCTGCTCGCCTTCGGGCCCTGCGAGCACGGGGAGGACTACGGCGCGCTCGCCGACCGGTTCACGCCGGCGCCGCTCGTGGCCGCGGAGCTCGATCCCGACGCGGTCAGCTCGCTCGTCTACACCGGCGGCACCACGGGCAAGCCGAAGGGCGTGATGGCCGCGGCGCGCACGGCGGCGGCCATGACGATGATCCAGGCCGCGGAGTGGGAGTTCCCGGACGAGATCCGGATGCTCGTCGCCACACCGCTCTCGCACGCAGCCGCCGCGATGTTCGTGCCCACGCTGCAGAAGGGCGGCGCGCTCTACGCCATGGCCGGCTTCTCGCCGGACGAGTTCTTCGGGATGATCGAGCAGCACCGCATCACCTGCACGTTCCTGGTGCCGGTGATGATCTACGTGCTGATGGACTCGGAGCGGGCGAAGACGGCCGACCTCTCGAGCCTCGAGACCGTCTTCTACGGCGCCTCGGCGATGAGCCCCACCCGGCTCGCCGAGGGCATCGAGAAGTGGGGGCCGATCTTCTTCCAGTGCTACGGGCAGAGCGAGGCGCCGATGGTGCTCGCGCACCTCAAGAAGGCGGACCACGACCTGGCCCACCCCGAACGGCTCGCCTCGTGCGGGCGACCCACACCGTGGGTGCGACTCGCCCTGCTCGACGACGACAACCAGCCCGTGCCGCCCGGCGAGCCGGGCGAGATCTGCGTGCGCGGTCCGCTCGTGATGCTGGGCTACCGGGGGCTCCCGGAGCAGACGGCCGAGGCGCTCGCCGGCGGCTGGCTCCACACCGGCGACGTCGGCCGCCTCGACGAGGACGGCTTCCTCTACATCGTGGACCGCAAGAAGGACATGATCATCACCGGCGGCTTCAACGTCTTCCCGCGCGAGATCGAGGACGTGATCGCGGCGCACCCGTCGGTGGCGCAGGTGGCGGTGATCGGCGTGCCGGACGAGCGCTGGGGCGAGGCGGTGAAGGCCGTGATCGTGCCGCGGCCGGGCGAGACGGTCGATGCAGCGGCGATCCAGGCGCTGGTCAAGCAGGCGAAGGGCTCGGTGCAGGCGCCCAAGAGCGTGGACGTCGTGGACGCGATCCCGCTCTCGGCGCTCGGCAAGCCCGACAAGAAGGCGCTGCGCCAGCAGTTCTGGGCCCAGCCGAGATCGTCGAAGAAGACGACCACGAAGCTGGGCGCGTCGGCCCGCGCCGGCGGGAGCGACTCGAGGTAGCGGGTCTTCTCCGCGGAAGACGCGGCGGAGCCGCCTCAGCATCGTCTCCTCACCGGGTGCGTCGCTTCGGGACGCCCGCGCTCGATCGCGCGCAGTCGCTCGGCGACGCGCTCCCGGTGCTCGCCCGTCAAGACGCCCAGGATGCAGACGCCGGCTCCGTACCGGGCCTGGCGTTCGAGCTCTCGCGTGTCGATCTCGCCGGACGCCCAGAGCCCGATGGCCCCGCGGAAGGTGATGTGCAGGGTGCGCGCGAGCAGGTCGAGGTCCCGGTCGGCCTCGATCATCCCGGCGTCCTCCGCGTCGCGGAGCGCGAGTCGCCACAGCGCCGTGGCCAGGGCGAACACGCGGGACGCGTCGAAGTCCTCGATGCCGGGCAGCGCACGCAGCAGCGGGCGGTGCAGCTCGGCGTCGGCGGCGTAGGCCCGGCTCGCGAGCGTCGCCAGATCGAAGACGCGGTCGATCGGATCCTCGCCCTCGTGGGCGGGGATCAGCCGCTCGCGCTGGGCCCGGAGCCGCTCCTCGAGCAGCGCCGCGATGACCCCACCCTTGCTCTCGAACAGGTTGAAGGGCGTCACGAAGGCCACGCCCGCCTGCTTGGCGAGGTCCCGCATCGAGAAGCCGACGCTCCCCTGCCTGCGGATCAACGCCTCCGCCGCGGCCAGGATCTGCTCGCGCCTCCGCTGCTTCCCCGCCTCCCGGAGCGACACCCGGCGCTTCCCCCTGATCCTAGAGGAAAGCACATCGAGATATCCTCTGACGAATCCAGACGACCGGGTCGCCCGAGCGGCGCTCGGATCGACCGGCATCGAATGCTCTCCTCGAGCTCGAACGTTCCTGGTGTCAGCTGCGCGCGCGCCGGCCCGCAATCCGCAGGCCCGTCTTCGCGACCCATCGCGCGACCGGGCCGAGCCCTCGGGCCAGGGCGCCCCGCGGCGTCAGACGCCGGCTCTCGAAGCGCTCGAGGCCGAGGTCTTCGCGGATGTCGGCCGACATCGTGTCGACCAGCCCGTCGAGCGGAATGCCCGTGCCGTCGGCGATGCGCACCATCCGCTGGAAGTTCCCGATCACCCCCGCCGCGTCGACCACGACGGCCGAGCCGGCCGCCTCGCGGAGCGCGTCGCGAGCGGTCGCGAGCTCGGCCGGATCTCCGGTCACCGCGGCGTCGGCGAAGGCGGTGAGGCGCTCGCCGTGCTCGATGCCCAGGTCCCCGGCCTTCGCCCCCTCGGCGATGCCGCCCAGCTCTGCCTCGCGCCCGGAGTACTCGATGCTCGCCCGGAGCATCACCGCATGGGAGCTCGTTCAGTAGAAGCACTCGTTGAGCGCGGACACGCGTCCCGCGACCAGCTCGATCTGCGAGCGGTCGATGGCGCGCACCTTGTCGAAGCGCGTCATCTGTTCCTTGCTCAGATACTGCGCCGCGGCGAGATCGCTCCACGCCTCGACCTCGGCGGGCACCAGGCTCAGGGCGCGGATCACGTACGGCGCCGGGCGGGCCGGGACGCCGTGCTCGGCGGCGACCGACCGACCGTCGCGGATCGGAACCCAGGCCTCCCCTTCGACGACCCCGTCGGGTCGCACGCGCGACGGCTCGCCGTCCACCGGCTCGGGCAGGGGCTCGCGGGGCAGCCCGAGAGCGCGATGGAAGCCGTCGATGCTGATCGTGCAGACCGCGACGCCGAGCGCCTCGACGTATGCCTCGGGGCTCAGCCCCGCGTCGATCAGCGACCGGTACCAGGTCTCGCTGAGCCGCGCGGCGTCCGTGGTCACGCGGTGGATCTGATCGACCATCGGCGCCGGCAGCACGCCGCCCTGGTCGTGCTCCCCCTCGACCGCGAAGGGCGACAGCGCCTGCTTGCGCTCGCGGCAGAGCGCGCAGTCGCGCGCCCGCCGGGTCTCGTCGGCCACCGCGACGCGCTGCGCGCCGGTGAGCCACGTGCCGGGACGGGCGATGCGCTCCCACTCGCGGCGGTGCGCGTCGGCGATGTCCTCGCGAATCGGATCGGCGCTGGATGCATAGGCGAAGTGGGTCATCGCGGCCCCCGGCGGATCGGGCCCCCCGAGCCTAGTCCATCGGACGGCCGGGCGCGCTTAGGCAGGCTAATCCTTGGCGAGCGCAGGGGCGCCACCGGCGGCCCGCCGCAGCGCTCTCCGATACCTTCGGCCTCGGAGGAAGATCTCGTGGATCCGTTCTCCGCCCCGCAGAAGTGGATGAACCGGGTGGTGCGCAGCCGGCCGTGGGTGGTGTTCACCTGGCCGCTCGCTACGGGCGTCGCCACGTTCGCGGTCTTCCCATACGTGGCGACGCCGGTGCGATCGCTGTACGAGATGGGCGCCGTCGTCGACCTCGCCGAGGGCATCGGCACCTTCCTCACCGTGATCGGGGTGGTCTACGCGCTGATCATCGGCTTCACGTTCCAGCAGTGCTTCGCGCGGCAGGACGAGCTGCGCCAGCAGCTGACCGCCGAGGCCGGCAGCCTGCGCAACGTGCTGCTGCTCTGTGACACGCTGAAGGCGTGGACCCAACGCCAGGTGGTGGCGGGCACCCTGCGCGAGTACACCGAACGCCTGCTCTCCCGCGAGTTCCCGCCCGAGGGCTCGCTCGCACCGGATCCGGCCGCCACGCTCTACCAGATCGTGCCCGTGCTGAACGAGGTCTCGGTGGACGGCGTGAGCGACGCCACGGACCGCGTCACGCTCACCGCGATCCACGACGAGCTGCGCGCCGCGACCCGAGCGCGCAGCTCGCGGCTGGCGGTGGCCGTGCGGCACATCCCGCGCATCCACTGGTTCGGGATCGAGCTGCTCTCGACGCTCATCCTGGCCGGCTATCTGCTGCTCGACCTCGGCGCGCTGCGCCTCGAGGCCACCCTCTTCGGGATGACCACGGCCGCGATCAGTGTGCTCTACATCTCGCTCTTCGACCTCGACTACCCGTTCGGCGGGCTGTGGAGCGTCGAGGCGCACGCGCTCGAGGCGCTGCGCGGCGAGCTGGCCGCGATCGAGCGCGAGAAACCGCCCGAGGCGCGCTGACACCCGGCCGTCCGGTCGCGTCGCGCACCGCCCCCGAACGGGGCTCGCGATGCGATTGCGATCAAGAGACACCTTCGCACAGCCGACTGTTCCGAACGGGCGTCATGCGAGCTTCACGGTCCGACCGGCACCCGGTGTGACCGATCGTCGCAGTGCAGCCGATGGGTTGGCAGCTGGCGACGAACGAGCGGGCGCCGGTCGAGAGGTGTGCGGGCCCAGTGTGCCGATCGCGGCGGCACGGGTCCGGCAGAGAGCGTGCAAAGGGAGC
>JASJBO010000185.1 GCA_030066475.1 Myxococcota bacterium | reverse complement strand
GCCTGGACGCTGGTGGCGGCGGGCGGCCTCCAGCCGAGCCCCGCCATGACGGGCGGCATGGGCGCGGAGCTGCCCGAGCGGATCGAGGTGCGCGGTGCGCACCGCATCACGCGGCACGGCATCTTCATGGGGGTAGGCCTGATGGGCCTGCTCCACCTGCCCGTGAACGGCTTCCTGTCGGACGTGGTGTTCTGGGCGGGCTTCCCGGTGTTCGCGCTGATCGGCTGCTGGCACCAGGATCGCCGCAAGCTCGCCACCGAGGGGCCCGGCTATCGCGCCTGGCACGAGGCCACCCCGTTCCTCCCGTTCGCCGGCGGGCAGGTCGGCCGCGCCCTGCGCGAGCTGCCCCCGCTGGCCGTGGCGCTGGGGATCGGGCTGGCCACCGGTCTGCGCTGGCTGCACGGCCCGCTGTTCTATTAGCTCAGCTACGGCGTGGCGATGCGGGCCTCGGCGGCGGGCACGAAGCCCTCGCGCAGCTCGCTGCCGCCCGACAGGGCGACCGGGGCGCCCGCGATCGGGTCGCCCAGCGACGCGTTGACGAGAGTGCCCTCGCTGCCGGCGCTCTCTGCGCCGCCGGGCTGGCCGGCGGCGGCGACGAGATCGGCTTCCAGCGTGAAGGGCAGCACGATCTCGAGCGCGGCGTTCCGGGTCACCAGCTCTCCGCTGGCCGCCTTCTCGGCCTCGGCCTCCAGATCGTGCGTGCCGGGCGAGAGGCCGCTGAACTCGAAGTCGATGATCGTCGGCACGCCGGTCTGGATCAGGTAGTCGAAGCTCGAGATCGTGACCGTGTCGGTCCCGACGGTGACCACGCCGCCCTCGCCCGCGAAGGGCGGGGTGAGGCCGAGGGCCGCGATCAGGTCGACCCCGTCGAGGCGTACGACGCCGCTCTCGTGGACGAAGTTGCGCCCCACGCGCACCTCGGCCCGGACCGTCGCGTCGTCGACGACGGCGCCGTCGACCGGGAGCCTGATGCGGACGCTCTGGAGCGTGCAGCTGCCGGCCGTGGCCAGCAGCGCCGCCAGGCACAGCGCGGCGATCCGACGGGTGTGCATGCTGTCCTCCGCTCGCCCCGCCATTGTACGCCCGCGCGGGGCTCAGCGCCGCCAGGCCGGGGGGAGCGTCGAGGTCAGGCGTGGTCGGGGTCGGAGAGCGCGTCGTCGCCGGTGGCCTCGCGCAGCGCCTGGCGGGCGATGCGGGTGACCAGGACGGTGACGACGACGGTGGCCAGCAGGCCGACGCCGAGCAGCGCGTACTCGCCGGCGCCGCGCCCGCCGCCCGCGCCGCCGGCGAGGGCGACGGCCTCGCCGGCCAGGGAGCCCGAGTACACGTAGAGCAGGGTTCCCGGCAGCATCCCGACCGATGCGACCACGTAGTCGACCAGCCGCACGCCGGTGACGCCCAGCGCGTAGTTGAGCAGGTTGAAGGGGAACACGGGCGAGAGGCGCAGCAGCAGCACGATGCGCCGCCCCTGCTCGCCCACCGCGCGGTCGATGGCCGCGAAGCGCGCGTCGCCCGCGATGCGGCGCTCCACCAGCGGCCGCGCCGCGTAGCGCGCGACCAGGAAGGCGAGCGACGAGCCGAGCACCGCGGCGACGAACACGTAGACGGTCCCCGAGACCACCCCGAAGGTCGCCCCCGCCGCGAGCGTCAGCAGGGAGGCCGGCGCGAACGCGACCACCGCGAGGGCGTAGCCGGCGATGAACACCGCGGGGGCCCAGAAGCCCAGGCCCTTCACCCAGTCCTGGAAGGCCGGGATCGCGTCTCCGGCGAGGCGCCCGAGCAGGACCAGGCCGGCCAGGACCGCCACGCCGCCCAGG
The DNA here is from genome assembly GCA_030066475.1 of Myxococcota bacterium. Next base: position 15,467 of record JASJBO010000185.1, on the reverse strand, counting down.
AGCTTGCCGATCGGCAGGCGGCGCGGGGCGGCGGTCTCGGTGTCGTCGGTCGCGATCTGCATGGCCATCCCGGGCATCCTCCGCCCGTTCCGATGCCGCCCCCTCTACGGGGTTACGGCGAGAGGGGCGGAGTCGGCGCCCCGCGCGTTCGATCCGGGCTTCGAGAGCGCGCCGGTGCAGCTCGAGCCCGCGCCCGCCGTGCAGCCGTAGCAGTGGCTCGCGGTGCGGACCGGGGCGCCGGCCAGGGCGTCGAGCGAGTCGAGCTCGAACACGCTGCGCGGCGCCCCGCCCAGCGGCAGCTCGAGCATCTGGTTGAAGTCGCAGTCGAAGAGCGCGCCGTCCCAGCCGACCGAGACCGTGGTGCGGCACATCAGCTCGGGCGCCGTCTCGGGGTTGAAGTGGTTCACCAGCAGGCCCAGGTACGCCGCGAGCCGGCCGCGGCGCTCGAGGGAGTCGGCGAAGCGCTTGATCGGCATGTTGGTGATCGTGTGGAGGGCGTCGAACTCCAGGCCGAAGAGCGCGCGCAGCTCCTCGCGATAGCGCGCTTCGAGCTCGGCCTGGGGCGGCGGCAGCGCCTCGCCCTGCGGGTTGAACACCAGGTTCAGCTCCAGGCGCCGGTCGCGCCCATAGCCCAGCTCGTTCAGGCGGCGCAGCCCCTCGATGCTGCGGTCGAAGACGCCGCGCCCGCGCTGGCGGTCGACGTTCCCGCGCTGGTAGCAGGGCAGCGACGCGACCACGGCGACCCCGTGCTCCGCCAGGAACTCCGCCGTGTCCTCCTGGCCCGGCTCGAACAGCACGGTCAGGTTGCAGCGGTCGACGACGCGCCGGCCCAGCCGCCGCGCCTCGCGCACCAGCCGGCGGAACTCGCCGCACAGCTCCGGGGCTCCGCCGGTCAGGTCGACCGTCTCCACGCTCGAGCTGGCCGCCAGCAGCTCGAGCACGCGGTCGGCGGTGCGCGGCGCGAGCGTCTCGGTGCGCTGCGGCCCCGCCTCCACGTGGCAGTGGTGACAGGCCTGGTTGCAGCGCCGGCCCAGGTTCACCTGGAGCGTGGCTGGCGCCGCCCGCCGCAGCGGCGCCAGGCCGTGCGCCTCGAAGGTCGCCGCGAAGGGCGGGAGCATCGCGCTCAAGGTCTAGGAGCCCGACTGCCGCGCCGCCAGGATCGCCTGGATCAGCGCCTCGGGCGCGTCCTCGGGGGGCGACGCGCCGCGGTCGTCCGACTCGCACAGGCAGCCGCCCAGTCGCACCGTCTCGCGGTAGGTCTCCAGGTAGTCCTTGCAGGGTGGACACTCTTCGATGTGGCCGACGAACACGGCGCGCCGGCCGCCGTCCAGATCCTCGTCGAGGTAGGCCATGATGAAGTCGACGAACTCGCGGCAGGTCATGCCTCGTCTCCGCGCAGGTGGGGGTCGAGCAGCGTGCGGAGCGCCTGGCGCGCCCGGTGCAGGCGCGTCTTCACGACGCCCGTGCTGACGCCCAGAAGCTCCGCCGCCTCGGCGGTATCGAGGCCTTCGACGTCGCGCAGCATGACGACGTACCGGTAGCTGTCGGGGAGCTGGTCGATCATGCGGCGCACCAGCCCGCGCACCTCGCGGCTCTCGAGCTCGGCCTGCTGCTTCCAGGGCGTGGCCGGCGTCGCCTGGTGGCCGTCGGCCAGGAAGACGGGGAGCAGGTCGTCGATCGGCTCCTCCGGCTTGCGCCGCCGCGTGCGCAGCTTCATCAGCGCCGCGTTCACCACGATCCGGTGCAGCCAGGTCGACAGCCGGGCGCTGCCCTCGAAGCGGTCGACCGAGCGGAACGCCGAGACGAACGCGTCCTGCACCGCGTCGTTGGCGTCCTCGCTGTCGCCCAGGAAACGCCGCGCCACCGCGAGCATGCGCCCGCTGTGCTCGCGCACCAGCCGCTCGAAGGCCGCATCGCTCCCGGCGCGCAGGCCCGCGATCAGCTCGGCGTCGTCGGCGTCGCGGGTCGAAGGCGGGGTGGTCGCGCCGTTCACGAATCGAGGGTAACCGAGCGCAATCCGATGTCGCATCGGTCCCCCATTTGCGCGGCTACACTCCCACGGGGCCTGGGGGGCATCCTGAGCGAGTCTCACTTCGTCAGGGAGCTGCTGCTGCTGCTGGCGGTCGCAGCCGCCGGCGTGGCGCTGTTCGAGCGCCTGCGGCTGCCCGCCGTGGCCGGCTTCCTGGTGATGGGCGCGGCGGTCGGGCCCGGCGGACTGGCGCTGGTGGACGATCCCGACCGCGTGCGGGCGCTCGCCGAGTTCGGCGTGGTGTTCCTGCTGTTCGAGATCGGGCTCGAGCTGCCCTCGGACCGGCTCCGCACGCTGTGGCAGCGGGCGGTCTGGGGGGGCGGCCTGCAGGTGGCGCTGACCCTGCTGCTGGTCGCCGCCGCGGCGCGCGCGCTCGGGCTCGACTGGCCGAGCGCGCTGGTGCTCGGCGCGCTGGTCGCGCTCTCGAGCACCGCGCTGGTGATGCGGCTGCTCTCCGAGCGCGGGGAGGTCGACGCGCCCCACGGCCAGACGGCGGTGGCGGTGCTGATCTTCCAGGACCTGTGCATCGTGCCGTTCCTGCTGCTGCTGCCGATCCTCGCCGGCGCCGGCGCCCAGGCCCTGGGCCTCGAGCTGGGACGCGCGGCGCTCGCGCTCCTGGTCTTCGTGCTGGCGGCGCGCTTCGGGCTGCCGCTGGTGATCGAGCGGGCCGCTCGCCTGCGTTCGCCCGAGCTGTTCACCCTGATCGCCTTCATCCTGGTAGTGGGCTCGGCGGTGGCGGCCGAGGCGATCGGGCTCACGCTCTCGGTGGGCGCCTTCCTGGCCGGTCTGGTGTTGTCGACCTCTCCCTACGCCACGCAGCTCTTCAGCGAGGTGATCCCGCTGCGCGGCGTCCTGATCGGGCTGTTCTTCACCGCGGTCGGCATGCTGCTCGATCCGCGCGCGGCGCTCGGGCAGGCACCCGAGATGCTGGGCTACCTGGCGGGCGTGGTGGTGCTGAAGGCCGGGATCGTGGTGCTGGTGGTGACCTTCGCCCTGCGCCAGGGGCTGCGACTCGGGGTGCTGACCGGCGCCGCGCTGGCGCAGACCGGCGAGTTCTCGTTCGTGCTGGCCGAGGAAGCGGCCCGCTCGGGCCTGCTCGACCCGGCCCTGCACCAGGTGTTCGTGGCGGGCTCGGTCGGGACGCTGCTGCTCACGCCGTTCCTGATGAGCGCAGCGCCCGCGCTCGCGGGCCGGCTGCGCGGCCTGGGCGGCGCACCGGCGCCCGCCGACGAGCCCGAGGCCGCGCCGCTGGCCGATCACGGCGTGCTGATCGGCTTCGGGCTCGCCGGCCGCACCCTGGCGCGGGTGCTGGCCTCGCGCGACATCCCCTACTGCGCGGTCGAGGCCAACGCGCGCACGGTCGCCGCCTCGCGCGAGCAGGGCATCCCCATCGTCTACGGGGACGCCACCCGGCGCGGGGTGCTCGAGGCGCTGGGCGTGCCGCGTGCGCGCCTGGTGTCGGTGGCGATCTCGGACCCGCTCGCCACCCGCGAGGTGGTGCGGCTGGCCCGCGCGCTGGCGCCCTACGCCACGGTGATCGCGCGCACGCGCTACGTGGCCGAGGTCGACCAGCTCGCGCAGGCCGGGGCCAGCGAAGTCGTGGTCGAGGAGTTCGAGTCGGGCATCGAGCTGCTCGCGGCCACGCTGCGCGCGTTCGGGACGCCGCAGAGCTCGATCCAGCGCTTCACCGCCGAGCTGCGCGAGGAGGGCTACGAGCCGCTGCGCGGTCCGGCGTCGCTCCCGATCGACCCGTGGCTCGCGGAGCTGCTCGAGCAGGTCGACGCCGAGTGGGTCGACGTCCCGGAGGCGCTCGAGGGAGAGCCGACCCTGACCGAGCTGGGCGTGCGCGCGCGCACCGGCGCCAGCATCCTGGCCTTCGAGCGCGCCGGCACCACCACCCCGAACCCGCCGCCGGACCAGGCGCTGCGCGCCGGCGACCGGCTGCTCGCGTTCGGCGCGCCCGACGCGGTGGCGCGCCTGCGCGACCTGCTCGCGGGCGGCAGCGCCGGCCGCGCCGAGTGATACGTTTGGCGCGCCCATGGAGTCCGCCAGCCCGGAGTTCGTGTTCGCCTCCGCCCTCGGCGCCGGCGTGGTGGGCCAGGTGGTGGCGCGCCACCTGCACGTGCCGTCGATCGTTCCGCTGCTGGCGCTCGGCGTGCTGCTCGGGCCCGACCTGCTGGGCTGGGTCCACCCGCGCGTGCTGGGCGAGGGGCTGCTGGCGCTGGTCGAGGTGGCGGTCGCGATCATCCTGTTCGAGGGCGGGCTGAACCTCGACCTGCGCCGGCTGCGCCGCGAGAACCGGCCGATCCGGATGCTGGTGACGGCGGGCGCGCTCGTGACCGCCGTCGGCGGCGCGCTCGCGGCGCGCCTGGCGATGGGCTGGTCGTGGGAGCTGTCGCTGCTGTTCGGCACGCTCGTGATCGTCACCGGCCCCACCGTGATCGGGCCGCTGGTGCGCAACGTGTCGCTGCGACCGCGACTCGCCACCGTGCTCGAGGCCGAGGGGGTGCTGATCGACCCGATCGGGGCGATCGTGGCCGCCGTCACGCTGCCGCTCGTCACGGGGGGGGTGCTGGGGATCGAAGGCCTGCTCGCGAAGCTCGGCTTCGGGGCGACGGCGGGCCTGGTGCTGGGCCTCGGGCTCGCGGCCGTGCTGCGCGCCCGGCGCATCGTGCCCGAGGGCCTCGAGAACATCGTGACCCTGGGTGGCGCGCTGGTGATCTTCGAGTTCTGCAACGAGGTGGTGTCCGAGAGCGGCATCCTCGCCGTCACCGTGGCGGGCGTGGTGGTCGGCAACGCGAACACGCGGGTGTCGCGCGAGCTGCGCGAGTTCCAGGAGCACCTGACGATCGGGCTGATCGGCATCCTGTTCGTGCTGCTCGCCGCCGACGTGCGGATCGCCGACGTGACCCGGCTCGGCTGGTCGGGGCTCGCCACCGTGGCGGCGCTGGTGCTCGTGGTGCGGCCGCTCAACGTGCTGGCCAGCACGGCCGGCTCCGAGCTGAGCGGCCACGAGCGCGCCTTCCTGTGCTGGATCGCGCCGCGCGGCATCGTCGCCGCCGCCGTCGCCTCGCTGTTCGCCGAGGTGATGGACCAGGCGGGCGTCGCCGGCGGCACCGAGCTGCGCGCGCTGGTGTTCCTCACCATCGCCGTCACCGTGGTGGTGCAGGGCGGCACCGGCGGGCTGGTGGCGCGCCTGCTCGGGGTGCGCACGCCGGGCCGCGAGTCGCTCGCGATCCTGGGCGGTGAGGAGCTCGGTCTCGTGCTCGCCGAGACGCTGCGCGAACGCGACGAGCGCCCGATCGTGTTCCTCGACGCCAACCCCATGCACATCCGCGCCGCCCAGGACCGCGGCTTCGCCGCCGTCTACGGCAACGCGCTCGAGGAGCGCACGCTCGCCCGCGCTCGCTTCGAGCGGATGCGCGCAGTGATCGGCGTGACTCCGAGCGACCAGGTCAACAGCCTGTTCGCCCGCGAGGCCGCCGAGGAGTTCGGCGTGCCCGAGAGCTTCGTGGCGGTCAATCGGAGCGGCACCCGCGTCAGCGGCAGCATCCTCGAGAAGCAGGGCAGCCACGTGCTGTTCGACCGCCCCAAGGACGTCGAGCGCTGGAGCGTGCGGCTGCGGCACGGGCAGGCGCGCGTGGCGCCGTTCGACTACGCGGGGCCCGAGGACCCGGAGGCCGCCGCGGTCGAGGCCGAGCGCGGCGGAGGCTCGGTCGATCCGTACATCCTGATGGTGCTCGAGCGCACCGGCGTGCGGACGCCCTACCACACCGGCGTCGTGCCCCGCCTGGGCGACCGCGCCTGGGTCGCGCTCCACGTGCCGGAGGCGGACGCTGCCGCCGAGTCCCTGCGCCGCATCGGCTGGGTGCCCGCCGCCGAGCGGGGCACCACGCGCCCGCAGCCCCCGGCTCGCGACGATCCGACCGCCGCCGACTCCTGATACGATGGGGTCGGAGAGGGCAGTTGGACCTCAGGACGAAGCTCATCTTCGCGTTCGTGACGGCCTCGCTGGGCGCCATGCTGGCGCTCGGCGCCTTCAGCTACGGCGCGACGCGCAGCCTGCTGCGGAGCATCGCGCTCCGCCAGCTGGAGGCCATGGCCGAGAGCAAGAAGCAGGATCTCGAGCGGGCGATCGTGGGCTGGCGCGACCGCGTGCAGCTCGTCACCAGCCGGACCAGCCTGGGCGAGAGCCTGCGGAGCTTCCAGCGCGATCGCGACGAGGCCCATCTGGCCCGCATCGAGCGCACCCTGGCCGACGCGATCCGCGCCGCCGAGAGCCTGCGCGGGATCTCGATGTACGGCGCCGACGGCTTCTTCCTCACCTCGAGCGGCGTCGACCCGGGCGAGCGCGAGCGCTTGCGCCCGGTCATGTTCATGTGGGCCGAGCAGCCCGTCGTCTACGAGAACGTCTCACTCGATCCGAGCGAAGGTCTGCTGGTGACGCTCGTGTCTCCGGTGCGGAGCGCCGGCGTGCTGGTGGGAGCCGCCAAGGTGCGGCTCTCGGCCCAGGAGCTGGTCGACGTCACCCGCGACTACACCGGCCTCGGCGAGACGGGCGAGACCCTGATGGCGTTGCGCACCGAGGCGGGCGACGCGCTCGTCCTGAATCCGCTGCGCCACGGTTCCGAGGACTCGGCGGGCCGCCGGATCGGTCCGGACCAGGAACGCGACCCGATCCTGCAGGCCGTGCTGGGCAACGAAGCCGTCTACCAGGAGGGGGCCCACGACTACCGCGGCGAGGAGGTCTGGGCCGCCACGCGCTACCTCGAGGAGTTCGGCTGGGGCGTCGTCGTGAAGGTGGACGTCGCCGAGGAGCTGGCCCCGATCCGCGAGCTGCGCGAGACCCTGATCCGGCTCGGCCTCTCGCTCTCCGCCTTCGCGGTCGTGGTTGCGACCGGGTTCGGCTTCTACGTCTCGCGGCCGATCCGGGAGCTGGCGGAGGTGGCGCGTCGCATCGGCCAGGGCGAGCACGGGCTTCGCGCGCCGTCCGGAGGGGCGGACGAGGTGGGCCTGCTCGCGCGGACCTTCAACGCCATGGCCGACGAGCTGTTGACCACCGACGAAGTCGTGGAGGACGCGCTCGACGAAGCCGAGCGGATGCAGCGCGCAGACGGGCCGGCGCCCGGCCGCCCGACGGGTCCGCCGCGATGATGTACCTGGAGCTCTTCGGGGGCCTGACCTATCTGCTGCTCGGCGGTGATCTGCTGGTGCGCGGCTCCGTGGCCCTGGCACGCCGTGCGGGGATCTCGCCGCTCGTCGTGGGCCTCACGGTGGTGGCCTTCGGCACGTCGGCGCCCGAGCTCTTCATCTCGCTCGGCGCGATCTTCTCCGGCCACCCGGACATCTCGATCGGGAACGTCGTGGGCAGCAACATCGCCAACGTGCTGCTCGTGCTCGGCGTCCCCGCCCTGATCTACCCGACCGTCTGCGATCAGGAGTCCCTGGGCCGGGACACGGCCCTGGTGGTGGCCGCGAGCCTGATCTTCGTGCTCTTCTGCTTCCTCGGGCCCTTGGGCCGCATCCAGGGCGCGCTGATGTTCACCATGCTGGTGATCGTCCTGTGGCGCGCGGCCCGGAGCGGGCGGGAGAGCGGTGACGCGGGAGACGACGCCGAGCTCGAGGGCCTGCTCGGACTGCCCCAGAGCAAGGGGCTGATCGCCCTGTTCATCGGGCTCGGCATCGGCCTGCTGCCGCTGGGTGCCAACCTGATGCTCGACGGAGCCGTCCTGATCGCGACCCGGTTCGGCGTCTCGAGCGCCGTGATCGGCCTCTCGGTGGTGGCGCTCGGCACCTCGCTCCCGGAGCTCGCCACCACGGTCGTCGCCGCCTTCCAGCGCCACTCCGACCTGGCCCTCGGCAACGTGATCGGCAGCAACCTGTTCAACATCCTGGCCATCATGGGCCTCGCCGCGCTGCTGGCGCCGGCGCCGATCGCGGTCCCGCCGGGCTTCCTGCGCTTCGACCTGCTCGTGATGCTGGCCGCCACCGGCATCCTGGCCTTCTTCGCCTGGCGCGGCCGCTCCATCGGCCGCGCCGACGGGCTCGCCCTGCTGGCCGCCTATCTGCTCTATCTGGGCGCCGTGTTCCGCACCCCGTCCACGGTCACGGCGATGCTGAGCGTTCACTGATCCTGGGAGAGTCCGCCGCCACGCCAGTCGTACTGGCCGCCCGATGTGCGCTCGAAGCCGCCGCTCACGCTGGTCCAGGCGCCGATGCCGGCGGTGTTGTTGCGGCCGCCACTCACGCTCGAGGTGGAGCCGCTGGCGGTGTTCCCGGATCCGCCGCTCACGCTCGAGAAGGGGCCGCTGGCGGTGTTGCCGTTGCCAGCGCTCACGCTCGATCTGCTGCCGCTGGCGGTGTTGTTGAGGCCACCGCTCACGCTCGACCAGGGGCCGCTGGCGGTGTTGTCGCGGCCGCCGCTCACGCTGGCAAAGGCCTCGGAGATCGTGTTGCGCTGGCCGGCCACCAGACCTCCGTAGGAGCTGAAGCCGTGCTCGTTGCCCACCACGAGGTTGTGGGATCCTGTGCGCTCCTGAGCGGTGGCCGCGTCCTCGTTGTAGCCCACCACCAGGTTCCCCAGGCCGTTCGTCGTCTCGGTCGAGCCCTCGCCGTTGAGGATCTGGACGTTCATGCCCGAGAACCGGAGCGTGTCGCCACTGCGCTCCACGCCGGCGAAGCGGGTCGTCAGCGCTTCCACCGCACTCTCGAGTGCGGTCAGGTCGAGGGTGTCGACAACGGACTGCAGCGCCGCCAGCTGATTCTGAAGCGTCGTGATCTGATCCTGGAGCACGAGCACTTCGGTATCGCGCGCGATCGTGTCCGGAACCTGGCTCTCGGCAATCACGGACACGTTCGTCGAGAAGACCGCGTCGATCGTGCTGTTCGTCACGATCTCCGTGGGCAGGATCAAGCCCACGGTGGCCGCATCGCCCGACTGCAGCGCATAGGCGACCGACGTGAATGGCTGGCGAGGGGCCAGGGTCTCGCCCGCGATGGTGACTTCCAGGTACCGATTCGCGCTCTCGAAGAGCGTCGAGTCGAAGCTGCCCTCGCGGAAGTCGCCCGCCCCGATCAGGACGTCGAACACGCCGCCGGTGAGCGGCTGGTCCAGGTGCACCTCCCGGTACAGACGGGCTCCGTCGGACAACGCATCCCAGATCGCGAGCTCGATGTTCACCGGACCCGGCAGCGGAGCGCCCGCAGCATCCAGCAGCTTCCCCTGGTAGCCCACGTCGGCGGGTGGCAGCGCCAGCGAAGCACCGATCGGCCCCAACCATGCGACGACGAACCATGCGACGACGAACACCCAGCACCGAATCCAGCGATCCACGGCAACCCTCCTCCGGTCCTCGGCGAACCGAATGGCAAGGACCCACTCCCGACGGGACCCGAGCCATTAGACCACGAGACCACCGGCAACCGAAACAGGAGACCGTACGGAGGAGGGCTTTCGGGCCGAAGGGAGGCAGGGCACCCGGGGGGCCGCTCCCGGTCGGTCTCGGCTGGCGACCCAACGCGTGGCATACTCGGCGCTTCCCGTCGCGCTCAGTCGGAGGCGGTGACCGATGCCGTTGCCCCAGGATCACATCCATCCCGAGTCGCCGATGGGCGCCAACCTGGCCGGCGACGGCGCCACCTTCCGCGTCTGGGCGCCGGGCGCCCGGGCCGTCCACGCCTGCGGGAGCTTCGGGGGCGTCTCCGACTGGATCCCGAGCGAGGCCAACCGGATGCTGTCCGACGCGCGCGGCTACTGGACCGGCTTTCGCTCCGGTGTGCGGGACGGCGACGAGTACAAGTTCTGGGTCGCCGGCTCCGGCAGCGAGGGCTTCAAGCGCGATCCCTATGCGCGCGAGCTCACCCTCGACCCCGCCTACCCCTTCTGCAACTGCGTGGTGCGCGACCCCGCCAGCTATCCGTGGCACGACCACGGCTGGCGGCCGCCGGCCTTCCACGACCTCGTCGTCTACCAGCTCCACGTCGGCACCTTCGCCGGCCCCGACCGCGCGGACCGCGTGAGCACCTTCCTCGACGTGCTCGAGCGGCTCGACCACCTGGTGGCGCTCGGCGTGAACGCGCTCCAGCTGCTGCCCGTCGTGGAGTTCGCGTCACCGCGCAGCCTGGGCTACGACGGCTCCGACCTGTTCTCGCCCGAGATGGACTACGCGGTGCGGCCCGACGAGCTGGCGGAGTACCTGCCGCGCGTGAACGAGCTGCTGGCGCGCTCCGGGGCTGCGCCGCTCGACACGGAGCAGCTGCGCCCCCACGGCAACCAGCTCAAGGCGCTCGTCGACCTCTGCCACCTGCACGGCCTCGCGGTGCTCCTGGACGTCGTCTTCAACCACGCCGGCCACCAGATCAAGGGGCAGGCGGAGAGCCTCTGGTTCTTCGACCGGGCAGCGGGCAGCGACCCGCACCACAGCCTCTACTTCACCGACCGCGAGCACACGGGCCCGGTCTTCGCGCTGTGGAAGCGGGAGGTGCGGCAGTTCCTGATCGACAACGCGCGCTTCTTCGTGGACGAGTACCGCGCCGACGGCTTCCGCTACGACCAGACCAGCGTGCTGGTGCAGGAGAACGCAAACGATGGCTGGCGCTTCTGTCAGGACCTGACCGACACGGTCCGGTCCGCCGACGCGAGTGCGGTCCAGGTCGCCGAGTACTGGCCGGTGGACGATTGGGTGCCGCGTTCTCGCAGCCGGGGCGGCGCGGGCTTCGACGCGAGCTGGCACGACGGCCTGCGCGAGTCGATCCGCGCGGCGGTCGCGCAAGCCTCCGGCGGCGCCGGGGCCGCCGTCGACCTGCACGCCGTGGCCCGCCAGCTCCGGGCGCCGCAGTTCCCGGCCGCCTGGAAGGCGAGCCAGTGCGTCGAGAGCCACGACGAGGTGAAGACCGACCGTGAGCCCCGCGTGGCGCGGCTCGCCGACCCGAGCAACCCCCGCTCCTGGTACGCGCGCAGCCGCTCGCGGGTGGCCAGCGCCCTGCTGCTGACGGCGCCGGGCATCCCGATGCTGTTCATGGGCCAGGAGTTCCTCGAGGACAAGCCCTGGACCGACGACCCCGACGCCAACCCCCACGCCCTGATCTGGTGGGAGGGGCTCGACGCGGGCGACCGAACCATGTCCGACCACCTGCGCTTCACGCAGGAGCTGGTGGCGCTGCGGCGCCGCCACCCGGCGCTGCGCGGCGAGGGCATCCGCGTGTTCCACGTGAATCCCGCGGCGCGCGTGCTGGCCTTCCACCGCTGGCTCGAGGGCGTCGGCGCCGACGTGGTGGTGGCGGCCAGCCTGAGCGAGTCGACCCACTGGGACTACCGGCTCGGCCTGCCTCGGCCCGGAGACTGGGCGGAGGTGTTCAACAGCGACGTCTACGACCACTGGGTCAACCCGCTCGGGGCCGGCAACGGCGGCCGCGTAGATGCCGTCGGCCCGGGCCTGCACGGCTTCGGGTCTTCGGCGCGCCTCGTGCTCCCCGCGAACGCGGTCGTGGTGCTCGCGCGCCAGGGGGCGCATCCCGGGTGATCCCGCGTCCTGCCGCCGACCGGCGCGCGCGCTGGCTCGTGCCCGCGCTGGGCGCGCTCGCGCTCGCATGGGCGACCGGGTGCGCCGGCGATCCGGCCATCACGCAGCTGACCCTCGTGGCCCCCGAGGTGCCGCCGATCACGGGCCGCATTCTCGAGCCCCGAGTCGAGGGCCGCTGGTGCTTCACCCAGAGCTTCGTGCAGGTCGTGCTGAGGCCGCCCTGGCAGGCGCGCCGGGCCAACCACAGTCCGGCGATCGCGGCCGCGCTCGAGCAGGTGCCGGATGCCAACGCACTCATGAACGCGCAGCTGCTGGTCGAAGTGCAGCAGTTCCTGCTCTTCCAGCGCACCTGCGCCATCGCCCGCGGCGACGCGGGGGTGATGCAGTGAGGGCGCGACTCGTCGTGCTGCTCGGGATGGCGCTGCTCGCGTCCGGCTGCGCGACGTACGAGCGGGGCCGGTTCGCGGCGGTCTCGACCGCCGCGCTGGACCTGCCGATGCAGGTCGTGCAGCGCGACGCGGAGGGTCGCTCGTGCTCGGCGATCGTCGCATCCCGCTACGAGCTGGCCGTGCGCGACGCCCTCGAGAAGGCTGGAGACGCCAACGCCCTGGTGGACGCCACCTACACCTTCGAGCGGCTCTGCGTCGTCGTGCGCGGCACGGCCGTGCGCCTCGGGGGCGCGCCAGCGGGTTCCGCTCGGGACTGAGTCGACGGCCGACCGGGGAGCCTGCCACCTTTCGCAACCCTGCTGCGTATCCGGCATCGGGACCCTGGAGCGCGGTTCTCTCGCCGCGCCCGGAGGGCTCGGCGGGGGCGAGCATGGTGTCGATTCCGGCGCACTTCGCGCGGAGCCTGGAGCGCGCGGCCACGGAGCTGGGAGCGGAGCTGGGCCGGCCCGACGGCAACGGTCTGGCGCGCTGGCTCGCGCGTGGGGTCGCGAGCGCGGCCGACCCCGCCTTCGCGCTGCGGGTGGGACAGCACCTCCCGCCGTCGGCGCTCGGGGCCTTCGGCTACGCCTTGCGCTGTCTGCCGACGGCGGGTCACGCGCTCGAGCAGGCCACCGTCTGGCTCGCGGGCTTCGCGCCCGCCGCCGACGTGCGGCTGCTGGCTCACAGCGGCGTCCGCCGGCTGCGCTTCCGGGCGGCGGCGACCGCCGGGCCCGAGGCGACGCGGCTCGCGGACCTCGCCCTCGGCGTGGCGCGCGCGACCGCGGGCGAGCTGCTCGGGGCCCGGTGGCGCCCGCTCGACATGGAGTTCGAGCATCCGGTGGCGCCCTGCGAGGCGCGCGCGTACCGGCAAGCGGCCGGCTGCGAGGTGCGCTTCGGCACCCGCTCGAGCTCGCTGAGCTTCGACGAGGACCGGCTCGCGGCTCCGCTGCCGGGCGCCGACCTGGAGCTGGCCGAGCTGCTGGTGGGGTACCTCGCCAGGCGGACGGCCGCCCCCGCATCCGGGCGCGCGTTTGCCGATGCGGTACGCACGTCGCTGTCCGCCGCCATGCGGCAGGGCGAGCCGAGCCTCGCCGCCACTGCGCGCGCGCTGCACGTCTCACCCCGCACCCTCCAACGCCGCCTCTCCGAGCACCGGCTCTCGTACCGCGAGCTGGTGGATGACGTGCGCCTGGAGCACGCCATCCACCATCTCCGCTGCGGCGAGCTCTCGATCGGCGAGATCGCCTCGCGCGTGGGCTTCCGGAGCCGCAGCTCGTTCTCACGGGCATTCCGGCGCCGACGCGGCGAGTCGCCCTCGCGCTTCCGGCGCTAGGCCAGCTGGTGGACTTCGCTCGCCTGCGGCTCGCTGCGCGCGCCCTACGGGCGCTTGCTGGTGGGTCGCCTGCGGCTCGCTGCGCGCGCCCTCCGCCGGTGCAGGCCCAGCCGGGCCAGACCGACCGCCATCAGCAGTCCGGCAGACGGCTCGGGCACCGGCGAGACCGTGACGCGCGCGATCCAGTCGTTCTCGTAGCCGAGGAAGTCGGCGTTGGCGAACATCGGGTCGTCGAGGATGCCTCCGCTCCCAGCCGGTAGCAGGCCCGGATGCGGCGTCACCACGACACCGTCCTCCGGCGTTCCGGTGTTCGGCATCGTCTGGCCGAAGAAGGCCGTGTTGGCGGGCAGCTCGTCGTTCACCTCGGTGCCCGCGTCGTTCGTCTGCGCGCCGAGAATGAAGAACTCGGCGCCCAGGAACGAGCCGTCGGGGCCGAAGATGGCGTGCGCCAGCGGGTTGCCGTTGGCCACGAAGGCGTCGTTGCTCGGGATCAACATCGACGCGTAGCTGAAGTAGCGGTTGCTGGCGTCGTTCTCGTCGAGGGCGAACGTCGTCGTCGCGGTCTCGCCGGGGCCGATCGGCGGGATGCCCACGTCGCTCGCCACGGTGGCCTGCTGGCTGAAGCCGCGCGCGGTGAAGGTCTCGCTGAGCGGCCCGGCGTTGCCGTCCTCGGCGATCCGCTCGATCTCGTCCCCGCCCAGCGGCGTCGAGGCGGGGGCCCCGCCGTCGTAGGTGTCGAACGTGCCGTCGTGGAACCCGACCCAGACCGGGGTCAGGAAGATGCCGTTCTGCGGGGCGAGGTTCTCGATCCGTACCTGTACCTGGGTCACCGCGCCGGCCGGCGCCGCGAGCAACACCCCCGCCAGCAGTGCCCCAAGACCTCTGCATCCGAACATGCGGACCTCCTTCGTTCGCCAGTGCTCCCACGAGGCGGGTGGAGGCGGGCGAAAGAAGGTGGCTCGAGCGGCGGGACTTTGGCGCCTCGGGGAACGATTCTGGCGCCGGGGGGATCCTTCGCGGGTCCTAAGGTACGAGCATCCCGCGCTGCACCGCGGGGCGCTCGCCGATGCGCTCCATCCAGGCCACCACGCGCGGCTTGTCGAGCAGCGGCGGCATCTTCAGGTCGAGGACCGGCTTCATCCACGGGTAGTGCATGATGTCGCCGATCGAGTACTCGCCGGCGAGGTAGGGGCGGTCGTCCTCGAGGATGCGGTCGATCACCTCGAGCAGGCGCGAGACCTCGTCGCCGAAGATCTCCACCATCTCGCGGTTGCGCTCTTCCTGCGGCTTGCGCAGCTGCGCGCCGAGCCGGCCCAGGTTGGGGCCCATGCCGCCGGTCTGGAAGAACGCGTACTGGATGGCGTGGATGCGGCCAGCCGGGTCGGCGGGCAGCAGCTTGCCGAACTTCTCGGCCAGATGGAGCAGGATGGCGCCCGACTCCCAGATCACGAGCCCGTCGTCGTCGAGCACCGGGATCTTGTGGTTGGGGTTCAGGCGCAGGAACTCGGGGCGCAGCTGCTCGCCCGACTGGAGGTCGACGCGCTGCACCTCGTACTCGACGCCGAGCTCCTCGAGGGCGATCGAGGCCTTGCGGCCGTTGGGGGTCTGGGCGGTGTAGAGGCGGATCACGGGTCCTCCGGGGGTGCGCGCCGCGGCAAGATACCATGGTCACACCTCCCCAGTTCAGGGGATGTCCCACGGGGGGCGCGGCGCGTAGAATCTCGGGCTGCCATGGGTGATCCGACCGTCCTGCTGGTCGAGGACGACCAGAACACGCGCGCCCGCCTCGCGAGCGTGATCGAGGCGCACGAGGGCCTGGAGCTGCTGGCTGCGGTCGGGAGTCTCGGCGAGGGGCGCGCGGAGCTGGAGCGCCGCGAGCCGGACGTGCTGCTGACCGACCTCGGTCTGCCCGACGGCGACGGCATCGAGCTGATCCGCGCCCTGGGCGAGCTGGGTTACTCGACCTCGGCGATGGTGATCACCGTGTTCGGCGACGAGAAGCACGTGGTGAGCGCGATCGAGGCCGGCGCCATGGGCTACCTGCTGAAGGACGGCACGGCCGACTACATCGGCGACTCGATCCTCGAGCTGGTGGGCGGCGGCTCCCCGATCAGCCCGCCGATCGCGCGCTACCTGCTCAAGCACTTCCGCGCCGG
>JASJBO010000184.1 GCA_030066475.1 Myxococcota bacterium | reverse complement strand
CCCGAGATCAAGGCGCGAAACCGCAGCCATAGCCGTAGCTACGGCGAGGTTTCGCAACGCAGAGCTCGGGCCGAAGGCGCGTGCCAGGCGACGGGAGGGTTCTTCAACGGGCTGCTAGCCGCGCCGCGGACCCAGCACCCGGTCGATCGTCACGACGTCGGCCAGCAGGCGGTCGAACTCCGCGAACTCGATCTGGCTCGGTCCGTCGCACGGGGCGTTCTCGGGATCCGGATGGACCTCGAGGAAGAGCGCGTCGATGCCCGCCGCCACGGCAGCCCGCGCCAGCGGCGCCACCGCGGTGCGGTCGCCACCCGAGGCGTCGCGCCCCGCACCGGGGAGCTGCGCCGCGTGCGTCGCGTCGAAGCAGACCGGCGCGAAGCGGCGCATCGCCACGATGCCGCGGATGTCGACGACCAGGTCGTGGTAGCCGAAGGCGGCGCCGCGCTCGGTCACCATGACCTGGCTGGCGCCGAAGTGCTGGGCCTTCTCGACGGCGAGCCGCATGTCCATCGGGGCGATGAACTGGCCCTTCTTGAAGTTGAGCGGCCGCCCGGTCGCGGCGCAGGCCGCCACCAGGTCGGTCTGCCGACACAGGAAGGCGGGGATCTGCAGGCAGTCGACCACCTCGGCAACCGGCTTGGCCTGCCCCGGCTCGTGCACGTCGGTCGTGAGCGGCGTCCCGACCTCGTCGCGCACGCGCTCGAGGATGCGCAGGCCCTCGTCGAGGCCCGGACCGCGGAACGAGCGGTGGCTGGAGCGGTTGGCCTTGTCGAACGAGGCCTTGAACACCAGCGGCAGGTCGTGGCGCCCGGCGAGATCGCGCACGAGCCGCGCCGTCTCGAGCGTCGCGCGCTCGGACTCGATCACGTTCAGACCCGCGATCAACGCGAGCGGCGCGCCGCCGCCGATCTGGATGTCTCCGATCTTCACGAACGTCCTCCCCGGACCACGGACAGGTTGTGGCCTCGTCCGTCTGCCTCCACCACACCGCGAAGCTCGTCGAGCACGTCGGGCAGCGCCGACGTCACGCGGCTCCAATTGGGTATCTGGGGGGTTCCCATAGGATCGCGCACGAAACCCAATCCGGCAGCCCGTAGGGCGCGAGAAAACGTCTCGACGGCCACTTCCTCGGCGTGCCGATCGAAGACCAGCCCGTTGACGGCCGCGTCGTCGCTGTAGCGCGCCACGCCGTCCTGGGCGGTCCGCACGTAGGCGGCGATCAGGGTGTTCAGGAAGCCGGCGTCGAACTGGACGCCGTAGCTCGCCAGGTTGCGGATCAGGGCCCCCGCGATGTCGACGACCATGCGGTGGAGCCCGGTGGTGGGGTCGTTCTCCGACAGCTCGCGGTGCTTGTGCTCGTAGTTCTCGACCAGCTCGACCTGGCAGATCCGCTTCTGCGAGCAGTTGCGGAATACCTCCGCCAGCACGCCCATCTCGAGGCCCCAGTCGCTCGGAATGCGGTTGATCCGGACCAGATCGGTGCGCATCGAGCACTCGCCGGCCAGGGGGTAGCGAAACGACCCCAGGTACTCGAGCAGCGGCAGGGGGCCCAGCACCGACTTCATCGCCTGGAGCAGCGGGGTCATGAACAGCCGCGTCACCCGGCCGTAGAGCCGGTCGGTGACCCGGCTGTAGTAGCCCTTGGCGAACTCGTAATTCAGGTTCGGGTTCACCGTGGGGAAGCACAGCCGCGCCAGCAGCTCGCGCGAGTAGGCCTGGATGTCACAGTCGTGGACCGCCACCACCCGCGCCTCGTCCGTCGCGAGCACGTATCCGTAGGCGATCCAGGTGGCGCGTCCCTTGCCCCGGCTGCCGGGCTCGAGGCCCTCGGCGCGCAGGCGGTCCAGCACCTCGCGCACGCGCGGGCCGTCGTTCCACAGCAGCGTGGCGCCGCGGCCGTCGAGCGTGGGCAGCCCCTCGAAGGCCGCCCGCATCTCGTCGAAGTCCTCGCGCTCGGTGGCGCCGTCGACGCTCACCACCACCTGGTGCAGGTAGGGCACGCCCCGCAGCGTCTCGACGATGCCCTTCAGGGCCGTGCCGCGCAGCTCGGCGTGAAGGCACGGCAGCACCAGCGCGATCGGGCGCGCCTGGGCATGGTGCTCCAGGTCCGCCTCGACCTGCGCGAGGTCGCCTCCAGCCAATCGATGCAGCGTGGTGATGGCGCCGGTCTGATGAAAGTCCGCCACGGCGCCGGAGGCTGGCACCCTGGCCGAGGCCGGTCAACCCGCCGTCCCCCGCGGGGGCAAGCTAGGGCTCGATCGAGGCTTCCTCGATGGCCCGCAGGGCGAACGGGTCGATCTCGACGAACTCCAGCCCGACCTCCTGGGTCAGGGCATCGAGGTCGGTGGCCCAGGTCACCCGCCCGACGGCGACGAACGTCTCGTCCAGGACGTTGAAGGTGAGCCGGAGCAGGTCTCCGAAGCCGATCTCGCAGCCGACGACCTCGAAGCAGATCCCGCCTGCCGAGAGGTTCTTGCTCAGCGCCAGCCGATCGTCGGACTCGATCGGGGCGAACGAGATCACCTGGTCGGTTTCGATGCGCCGGTACTTGCGGCGGTCGGCTTCGGCAACCATGGTGCTCCCCGCGGCCGATACGGCCTCGGGAGGCGCTTCGGCGTGCTCGGGCAGCAGCTTGAGTCGAAAGTGCAGGCGCGCGGCCCAAGGGGTCAGCGCTCGGGCGGAAACAGCGCCAGCTGCCGGTCGTCGCGCGCCGGCCGCAGCAGCTGCGTGGCGGCCAGCCCGAGCAGCCGGATCGGCCGCGATCCCGCCTGGGTGCGGCCCAGCAGGGTCTCGGCCAGCGCCAGCAGCTCGGTGCCCTCCGCGAGGTCGCGCGAGACCGTGCGGCTGCGCGTGGTGCGCTCGCCGTCGGCCCAGCCCACCTTCAGGACCAGCCGGCGGGCGGCGAGCCCCTCGAGCACGAGCGCCCGCTCGAGCCGCTCGGCGAGCTGCCGCAGCTGATCGCTCAGCGCGCCGCGATCCAGCTCGGGAGCAGGCAGCGTGGTCTCCTGCGAGAGGGTCTGGGGATGCCGCGCCGCCCGGATGCGGTCGTCGCCGCGACCCAGGGCCATGCCCAGCACGGTGAGGCCGTGGTTGCCCAGCGCGGCCTCGAGCGGGCCCCGTCCCAGTCGGGCGATGTCGCCCACGCGGTGCGCGCCCAGCTCCGCGAGCCGGGCGGCCGTGTTCGGGCCCACCCCGGGCAGGCGGCTGGCCGGAAGGGGCGCCAGGAACTCCGCCACCTCGTCGATCCCCACGACGCAGGAGCCGGCGGGGCCCGCCTCCTCGGCCGCGAGGAACGCCACGAACTTGACCGGCCCGGCGCCCACGCGGAGCGGGAGCCCCAGCTCGCTGCGCACCCGCTCGCGCACCCGCTCGGCGAGCGCGTCGGGCTCGAGCGGCACGGCCGAGACGTCGAGGTAGGCCGCGCCGAGACCCGCCGGCTCGAGGCGCTCCGAGAACCCGGCCAGACACACCCGCAGCCGCTTGGCGGCCTCGCGATAGCGCGGCATCTGGGTCCGCCGCGCGCGCGCGCGCGGGCAGCGCTCGAGGGCTTCGAGGACGCTCATGCCCTCGCTCACCCCGGCCGCGATCGCGTCGGCCGTGGCCGATTGCACCAGTCCGCGCTTGCGCGGATCCCCGCCCACGATCACGGGGCGATCGGCCAGGGCGGCGTCGGCGCTGCGCTCCACCTCGGCGTAGAAGCCGGGCACGTCGGCGTACAGGATCAGCGCACTCACGGCGCCGGGCTCAGGGAGAGCCGGGTGCGCGCGGTCTCGTCCACGAGCAGCGGATTCGTGGCCAGCAGCGCCGGCCGTCCGCCCAGCCAGCGCTCCAGTCCCGCCACGGCGAGCGGGTCGCCCGGATGCTCCGAGCTGCCCGGCACCAGCGCGGAGAGCGCGAGATCGGCGTCGGCGAGGTCGACGACGAACCGGTAGGCCGACACCACCCGCACCTCGAACGGATCGAGCGGATCGAACTCGCCCACGGCGACCGTGGCGCCGTTGCCTCCGTAGGGACGCGATCCGCCGAGCGGCGGCGCGAGCGTGCGAGGCATCCAGCCGTAGGGCTCGAAGCGCAGCTGGTGCAGCCGTCCCCACGACCAGCGCTGCGGGTCCGTGCCCAGCCGCACGCGCAGGGCCAGCCCCGTCGAGCGGAGCCCCGCACGCAGCGCCTCGCGCACCTGGCCGGGCTGGGCCAGAGCATCGGCGCCGGACGGAGACAGCGCGGCGTCGAAGATGGCGTCGGCGAGCGTCTCGAGCTGCACGCCGCGCAGCCTCAGGTAGCGACTCGTGAGGTCCGGACCGATGCGCGCCTCGAGCAGCTCGCGCACGAGCTGGGTCCCGAGCATGTGCCAGGCCGCCGCCCCCACGCTTCCCGCGGCGGCGTCGCCATCCCAGCCCGCCAGGATCTCCGCCACCGCCCCTGCCTCGGGCGGCAGCGAGTCGAGCTCGCCCGCCAGGTCGAGGGCCAGCCGCACCCGCTCGCGCGCGGCCGCGACCACCTGGTCGCGCTGGATCGCCGCGAGCGTCTCCGCCTCGATCCCGCCCTGCGCGCGCGCCTGGCGCAGCAGCGCGTCGATGCGGCGCGCCCGCTCGCCCGAGCGCCACCACCACTCGAGCGGCGCCTCGCCGGCCCGTTCGGAGAGCGGGTTGTCGGCCGCGATCAGCCAGTCGGCGCCGCCGGCGAGGGTCGCGTGCGGCAGGGCGTCGAAGGGGATCCGCTCGCGCCACTCGTACCAGCGCGAGCGGCCGGGCACCGGCTGGAGCCCGCTGGCCATCGAGCGGCGCGGGATCCAGCCCGCCAGCTGGCGGCCGCCCGCGCCCCGGAGGTCGGCGTAGACGAACAGCAGCGCGGGCTCGTGATGGTCGGCCAGGGCCCGACGAAACTCGGCGGCGTCGCGGGCGCGCGCGGCGCGCAGCAGCGCGCCGAGCCCATCACCGTCGCGACTGCCGGGCCAGGCGAGGGCCAGCGGCGCCGCGTCCTCGCCCGCCAGGGCTCCGAGCAGCGGCCCGCGGGCGGTGCTGCGCACCACCCACAGCTCGTCCGACGCGCCGCGCACCCCGATGCGCTCCTCGCGCCGCGCGACCGAGCGCCACTTCGAGCCGACCCGGTAGCGCTCGGGGTCGTCGGGATCGAGCGTCTCGCGGTAGACGTCGACCACCGCACAGCGGGCCTCGGTGGCCGCCCACGCGACCCGCCCGTTGTGGCCGATCCAGAACACCGGGGCGCCCGGAATCGTGACACCGGCCACCTCGGCATCGGCGGCGCGCCAGTGCGCCTCGTAGAGCAGCGAGGGCGCCGTGGGCGGCAGGTGCAGGTCGGCCGCGAGCAGCGGCCTGCCCTGCTCCGCGATCGCGCCGCTCACCACCCAGGCGCTGCTTCCCACGCTGCGGCCGCCGAGGCCGAGCGCGCGGCGCACGGGCAGCGGAGGCGGGCGCTCGGGGGCGCGCGCCTGGACCGCCGGGCGCTCGGGCACTGGCACCAGGTCGCCGGCCGCTCCGGGCGGGAAGAAGGGTCGCGCCCCGAAGCCACCGAGCTTCTGGACCAGGTCGTCGAGCACCAGCGTCCCCTCGAACGAGCCGCCGAGGGCCCAGGCCAGCTGCTTCACGACCGCGATCGAGTCGGCCGGCGTCCAGGGCGCGAGCGGGACGTCGAGCTGCGCGAGGAGCGCCGGACGCGCGGTCGCGCCCGACTCGATGCGATCGATGCGCGCGTTCACGCCCGCCGCGTAGGCTTCGAGCGCCCTGCGGGTGTCGGGATCGAGCCGCTCGGCCCGCTCGGCAGCGCTGCGGGCGGTGCCGAGCGTGCGCGCCAGCCGGTCGGCGGCCAGGCCGTCCGCACCGATCACCTCGGCCGTGCGCCCCTGGGCGCTGCGGCGCAGCCACTCCATCTGCGCCAGCCGGTCCTGGGCGTGGACGTAGCCGAGCGCCACCAGCGCGTCGCGCTCGCTGCGCGCGCGCAGGTGCGGAATGCCGCGCCCGTCGCGCAGCACCGTGACCGCCGCCCCGAGGCCGGCGATGCGCAGCGCGCCCTCGCGCGGCGGCAGCGCGCGCTGCTGCGCGCGGCGCTGGAGCGCCTCGCGGCCCGCCAGCACGACGACACCCAGCAGCAGCAGGGCGATCCACAGCCGGGCGGGCCCGGAGCGCTGTCTGCCGCTCAAGCCGCTGCCGCCTCGAGCAGCACGCTGGCCAGAGCCAGCGAACGGCTGCGGCCCATCCCGAGATGGGCGCGGACCGCCCCGCGGCGCGCCGCGATCGCGGCCACCTCGCCGTGCAGGCGCAGGCTCGCGGGGCGCCCGGTGCCGGGACCACCGACCACCTCGATGTCGACCCAGCGAACGCCGCGGGCCCAGCCGGTCCCGACCGCCTTCATCAGCGCCTCCTTGGCGGCGAAGCGCTGCGCGAAGTGAGGCGCCGGACGCCGATGGCGGCGGCAGGCCTCGATCTCGCCGGGGCAGAACACGCGGCGCTCGAAGCGCGCGCCGAAGCGCTCGAGCGCGCGCTCCACGCGCACGACTTCGATCAGGTCGATTCCGCTGCCGACGATCACCTTGCCCCCAAGGGAAAGTACCCTATGAACTTCGCTCGCCGCCTGATGGACTTCGCCTACGGCTCGCTGCAAGCCCCGGCCCGATGGACTTCGCTCGCCTACGGCTCGCTGCGCGCCCCGCGGCCCAAGGCGGCCGCGGGGCTTGCGCGGGCGCGGGCGGTGCCCCTCCTATGATCCGTATCGGTCGGCCGGCGTGGCGGTTGCGTGACGGCTCGGGCACGGCGCCCGCGGGCGCCGGCCGGACGCTCCCGGCGACGCGAAAAGCTCGCTACATTCCGCGCCCTTCACGGGACGAGGCACAACGCGAAAGGACCAGACATGACGCTGCGGGTAGGCATCAACGGGTTCGGTCGAATCGGGCGGCTCGCGTTCCGGGCGGCCCAGGGCAAGGACATCGAGATCGTCGGCGTGAACGACATCACCGACGCCAAGACGCTGGCGCATCTGCTCGCCTGGGACTCGGTCCACGGGGCCTATGCCGGCGAGGTCGAGGCCGACGGCGACGCCATCGTGGTCGACGGCAAGAAGATCCCGATCACGGCCGAGCGCGACCCGGCGAAGCTCCCCTGGAAGGAGCTCGGCGCGACCGTGGTGTTCGAGTCGACCGGCGTGTTCCAGGACCGGGCCGGGGCGGGCAAGCACCTCGAGGCCGGCGCCGAGCGCGTGATCATCACGGCCCCGTCCAAGGACCCCGACGCCACCTTCGTGATGGGCGTGAACGAGGGCGACTACGACGCCGGCAAGCACCAGGTGGTCTCGAACGCCTCGTGCACGACGAACTGCCTGGCGCCGGTCGCCAAGGTGCTCCAGGACAACTGGGGCATCGAGAAGGGCTGGATGACCACCATCCACTCCTACACCAACGACCAGCGCATCCTCGACCTGCCCCACAAGGACCTGCGGCGCGCGCGCGCGGCCGCGATGTCGATGATCCCCACCAGCACCGGGGCTGCGCGCGCCATCGCGCTGGTGATGCCGGAGCTGAAGGGCAAGCTCGACGGCTACGCGATGCGCGTGCCGACGCCGGACGTCTCGGTCGTCGACCTGTCGCTGCAGCTCGGCAAGGACGCCACCCCCGAGGCGATCAACGACGCCATGCGCGCGGCCGCCGAGGGCCCGATGAAGGGCGTCCTCCAGGTCGCCGACACGCCGCTCGTGTCGATGGACTTCAAGGGCAACGGGCACTCGTCGATCCTCGACTCCGAGTACACCAAGGTGATGGACGACGGCCGCTTCGCGAAGGTGCTCTCGTGGTACGACAACGAGTGGGGCTACTCGTGCCGCGTGGTCGACCTCGCGCTGCTGATGGGCCAGTAGCGGGCGGTGCCGGTCCCTACACTCGACGACCTGCTCGCAGGTCCCGACTCGCTGCGCGGTCAGCGCGTGTTCGTGCGCGCCGACCTCAACGTGCCGATCCGCGACGGCGTGGTGGGCGACGACACCCGCATCCGGGCCTCGCTGCCGAGCCTGCGCCGGCTGCTCGACGCCGGGGCCCGCGTCGTGGTCGCCTCGCACCTGGGCCGGCCCAAGGGCGAGCGCAAGCCGGAGCTGTCGCTGCGGCCGGTGGCCGAGAAGCTGGGCGAGCACCTCGGCCGACCGGTCGCCTTCGCCGACGACTGCGTCGGCGAGGCGGCCGAGCAGGTCGTCGGCGCACTCGGCGACGGCGAGATCGCGCTGCTCGAGAACCTGCGCTTCCACGCGGGGGAGACCAAGAACGACCCGGACTTCGCGGCGGCGCTCGGGCGGCTGGCGGACGCGTACGTCAACGACGCGTTCGGCACCGCCCACCGCGCCCACGCCTCGACCGCCGGGATCGTGCCCCACGTCGGCCGCGTCGCCGCGGGCGACCTGCTCCAGGGCGAGCTCGCGAACCTGCGGCGCGTGCTCGACCCCGAGCGCCCGTTCCTGTGCCTGCTGGGCGGCGCCAAGGTCTCCGACAAGCTGGCGGTGCTCGAGGCCATGGTGAAGCGCGCCGACGTCGTGTGCGTCGGCGGCGCCATGGCCTACACGTTCCTGCGCGCGCAGGGACAGCCCACCGGCAACTCGCTGGTCGAGGACGAGCGCGTCGACGATGCGCGCCGCGTGCTCGCCACCGCGAGCGAGGTGGGCCACGAGCTGCTGCTGCCCGTCGACCACGTGGTGGCCAGCGAGCTGGCCGAGGGCGCCGAGCACCGGGTCGCCAAGGAGATCCCCGACGGCTGGCTCGGGGTCGACATCGGTCCGGAGACCGCCGAGCTGTTCGCCTCGCGCGCGACGGCCGCGCGCACCATCTTCTGGAATGGCCCGATGGGCGTCTTCGAGATGGACCCCTTCGCGCGCGGCACCGAGGCGCTGGCCCAGGCGGTCGCCGGCTCGGAGGCCGCCTCGGTGGTGGGCGGCGGCGACTCGCTGGCCGCCGTCAACCGCGTGGGCGTCGCCGACCGCATCACCCACCTCTCGACGGGCGGCGGCGCGTCGCTGGAGTTCGTGGAAGGCCGCGAGCTGCCCGGCGTCGCCGCCCTGGAGCGCTGACCGTGCCGCGACCGATCCTCGCCGCCAACTGGAAGATGCACAAGACGCTGGCCGAGGCGCGCGCCTTCGCCGAGGCGTTCGTCCCGCTGGTGGCCGACGCCGGCGACGTCGACGTCGTGCTCGCCCCGCCCTTCACCGCCCTGTCCACGCTCGGCGAGGCGCTGCGCGGCTCGAACGTGGCGCTCGCCGCGCAGAACGTGCACGACCAGGACAAGGGCGCCTTCACCGGCGAGGTGGCGCCCGACATGCTGGTCGACCTGGGCTGCGCCTACGCCATCATCGGGCACAGCGAGCGGCGCCAGATCTTCGGCGAGACCAGCGAGTTCGTCGCCCGCAAGGCCGAGGCGCTCCATGCGCGCGGCATCCGGCCGATCGTGTGCGTGGGCGAGACGCTCGACGAGCGCGAGGCCGGCCGCACCTTCGACGTCGTGGGCGGGCAGCTCGACGGCAGCCTGGCGGGAGTGGCCGACGCGCAGGCCGCCGCGACGGTGATCGCCTACGAGCCGGTCTGGGCGATCGGCACCGGCAAGACCGCGACGCCCGAGATGGCCCAGGAGGTGCACGCGATGATCCGCGAGCGCCTGCGCAAGCGCTTCGGCGACGCCGGCGGCGAGATGCGCATCCAGTACGGCGGCTCCGTCAAGCCCGACAACGTCGCCGAGCTGATGGCCCAGTCCGACATCGACGGCGCCCTGGTCGGTGGCGCCAGCCTCGAGCCCGAGTCCTTCGCGCAGATCGTCCGGTACGATCGAGGAGACTGATCGTGACGATCTTCCTCACCGTCCTCCACGTCGTGGTGTGCGCCATTCTGGTGGTCGTGGTGCTGGTGCAGCACGGCAAGGGCGCCGACATCGGCGCCGTGTTCGGCGGCGGCGCCAGCAACACCGTCTTCGGCAGCCGCGGCGCCGGGAACTTCCTGACCCGCCTCACCACCGGCGCCGCGATCCTGTTCATGGTGACCAGCCTGTCGCTCTCCTACATCGCCAACACGCGCTCCTCGGGCACCTTCTTCGAGGACCCCCCGGCCGCCGCGGATCCGGCCGGCGGCGCCTTCGAAGAGGTCGCCCCCGCGCCCGCTCCCGAACCCGCAGCGGGCGGCTTCGAAGAGGTGGCTCCGCCCGCCGCGCCCGAGACCGCGCCGCAGGCGGCCGCCGAGCCGGCCGTCGAGCCCGCTCCAGCGCCCGAAGCGGAGCCGCCCGTCACGCCGTAGCAACCCGCCTCGTGGGGCGCGGCGCGCTGCGCCCGCTGGGCGGCTTCGTTATGGTTCTCTGCTCGTGCGGCAGTGGCGGAATTGGTAGACGCACCAGCTTGAGGGGCTGGCGGGGGCAACCCCGTGGAGGTTCGAATCCTCTCTGCCGCACCACCCGGCGCCCTCCCCGCTCACACGCAGGTCCAGCCGCCGTCCACCATCAGCGTCGCGCCGGTGACGTAGCTCGACGCGTCGGAGGCCAGGAACAGCAGCGGGCCGACCAGCTCGTCGAGGCGTCCCGGGCGTCCCATCGGCGTGCGGCCGCGCATCCACTTCTGCGAGGCCACGTCCGCGAACATGTCGTCGGTCATCTCGGTCGGGAACCAGGCGGGGCACAGCGCGTTCACGCGCACGCCGCGCCGCGCCCACTGCGCCGCCAGCTCACGGGTGAGGTTCACGACGCCGCCCTTCGAGGCGGCATAGCTCGCCTGCGGGATCTGCCCGACACCCACCACGCCCAGGATCGAGCCCACGTTCACGATCGCGCCGTGGCCGGCGGCGAGCATCTCGCGGCCGAAGCCCTGGGCACAGCGGAACACGCCGGCCAGGTTCACGTTCACCACCGCCTCGAAGGTCGCGACTGGCTCCTCCTCGGCGGGCACCACCTCGACGAAGCCGGCGTTGTTGACCAGCACGTCGATCCGGCCGCAGCGCGCGCGGGTCTCCGCCACCAGGCGCTCGACCTCGTCGGCCCGGCCGACGTCGCAGGCGATCGCCTCCGCGCCGCCACCCAGCCGCGCGGCCAGCGCCTCGAGCGCCTCGGCGCGCCGCGCGGTCACGACCACGCGCGCGCCGGCACCGGCCAGCCCCGCGGCGAGCGCCTCCCCGATGCCCGACGACGCGCCGGTCACGACCGCGACGCGCCCGTCGAGCCGGAAGCGCCGCGAGGGGTCTTCGCTCAACCCGCCGACTCGCGCGGCGCCAGCGCGCGGTAGGCCGCGTCGCAGTAGAGCAGCGGCTCGCGCTCGCTGACCGCGGCGTCCAGCACCTCGCCCACGAAGATCACGTGGTCGCCCGCGTCGTGGGTCGCCGCCAGGCGACAGTCGAGCACGGCGGCGGTCTCGGGCAGCCAGGGCGCGCCGCTCTCGCCGCTCTCGCAGTCGAGGCCGTCGAAGCGCACCGCCTCGTTGCCGTCGGTGGCGAAGCGGTTCGACAGCTCCTGCTGGTCGGCCGCCAGCACGTTCACCGCGAACACCCCGCTCTCGGCGATCACCGGCCGGGTCTTCGCCCTCTTGTCGGCGCACACCAGCACCAGCGGCGGATCGAGCGAGACGCTGCTGAAGGCCGAGACCGTCATGCCGAGCCGCTGCTCGCCGGAGCGCGTCGTGACGATCGTGACGCCGCTCGCCCAGCGGCGCAGGGCGGCCTTGAACCGTTGCGGGTCGAGGGGCATCGGACCTCCGTATGGCCGCGGAAGACGGCTGCGGGTCGGGAAACGAACGCGGGGACGAGGCTGCGACGCCTCGCCCCCGCGCTGGGTGTGTCGCGGCCGGGCGCTCGAGATCGCTACTCCTTGCCGTACTTGGCCTCGAACTCCTCTTCGCTCATGACGGCGTCGATGCCGCGCGCGAAGAAGGCGCCCTCCTCGGTGTCGTCGGGCACCCAGCGGATGCGGATCCGCTTGCCCTCGGGCAGATCGGTCAGCTCGGACTTCATGCCGTTGATCTTGACCGTCGTGCGGGTCAGCACCGAGCCCTCGGGCTTGACCTTGAAGGTGACCTTCTGGTTCTTCTTCAGGAGCTTGCGGTTCGGCCCCTTGCCCTGCTTCCGGATCTTGACCGTGACGGTCTTGGCCTCGGCGTCGAAGCCGAGGAACTCGGCCTCGTTCTCGGTGCTCTTGCCCTTCGCCGCCTGCGCGGGGGGGGCGGAGCCCGCCAGCAGCAGGGCTGCGACGGCCAGCAACAGGGCGAAGATCGTTCCACGGCGTGCGGCGTTCACGGCACTCTCCCTCGCTTCGGTCCCGGGGGTCGGTGCGCCGGCACCCGAGCGCGTCGCGCCCGACCCGCGGGCATGATAGCCAGCGCGTCCTTCGACGGCCGCGCGCGGCGGCGCATTCAGGCGCGATCCGGGCCGCGCCCCGCAGGGGCGGCGACGCTCACCGCGGGTCGGGCGCCGCGGCGGCCCGAGCCTCACCCGGCTCGAGCGGGATCAGCCGGATCTCGATGCGGCGATTGCGGGCGCGACCCTCGGCCGTCTCGTTCGTGGCGACGGGATGGTGCTCGCCCAGCGACATGGCGGCGAGCCGCGCCGCGACCACGCCCTCGCTCTCGAGCACGCGCACCACGCCCGCCGCGCGCGCGCCCGCCAGCTCCCAGTTGGAGGGATAGCGCTTCGCCAGCGCTCCCCCGATCTTCTGGTCGTCGGAGTGACCCACCACCTGCACGCGGTAGCGGTCGTCCTGGAGCTGACCGGCGACCCGCGCGATGACGCCGGTGCCGCGCGACGTGAGCTGCGCCGAGCCGGACGGGAACAGGATCTCCTGGCTCAGGTTGAGCTGGAGGCCGTCGCGGAGCTGGCGGATCTGGATCTCGCCCGCGGCCAGCTCCGTCTCGAGATCGTCCACGAGTCCCTGATAGGTCGACTGGAGCTCCTCGAGCGTCTCGGTCTTCTCGGCCAGGTCGGCCGACAGCGAGGCGTGCTCGATCCGGAGCTTGCGCGCCTCGACGTCGAGCGTCTCGTGGCGCTCGCGCAGGTCCTCGTGCTCTTCGAGCACCCGGATCCGCTCGCTCTCGAGCGACTGGTTGGTCGCCTCCGCGCTGCGCAGCCGCTCGGCCAGGGCGTCCCGCTCCGCGACCACCTTCCGGTGGGTCGCCGCGCCGACGCAGCCGCCCAGCAGCGGCAGTGCGAGGAGGCCGAGCACGAGGGCCCGGCCGGGCGCCATCAAGGCGCCACGTCGGCGGCCGCCGGCGCCAGCGTGCAGGCCAGCGCCCGGTCGATCGAGTCGACGAACTCGATCTCGAGCCCCTCGAGCAGATGGCCGGGGATCTCGTCCACGTCGCGCCGGTTGCGCTCGGGGAGCACCACCTGCGCGATCCCGGCCCGCTTGGCGGCCAGCACCTTCTCCTTGATGCCGCCCACCGGCAGCACCTTGCCGCGCAGCGTGATCTCGCCCGTCATCGCCACGTCGTGGCGGGCCGGGCGACCGGTCAGCAGCGACGCGAGCGACGTCACCATCGCCACACCGGCCGAAGGACCGTCCTTGGGCACCGCGCCCGCCGGTACGTGCACGTGGACGTCGGAGCTCGCGAACACCTCGGGATCCACCTCCAGCTCCTTGCCGTTGCCGCGCAGCCACGAACGCGCCGCCTCGGCCGACTCGCGCATCACGTCTCCCAGCGAGCCCGTCAGCCGCAGCTCGCCCTTGCCGGGCATGCGCGTCGACTCGACGAACAGGATGTCGCCGCCCGCCTGGGTCCAGGCGAGCCCCACCGCCACGCCCGGACGGCCCGCTCGCTCCGCCAGCTCGGGCTCGAACTTGACGGGGCCGAGCATCTCGCCGAGGTCCTCGGGTCGCACCGTCACCGGGCCGCGCAGCTCCTCCTCGGCCGCGCGCCGCGCCACCTTGCGGCACAGCGATCCGATCTCGCGCTCCAGGTTCCGCACGCCGGCCTCGCGGGTGTAGCTCGCCACCAGCACGGCCACGCTCTCGTCGGGAATCGTGAGGTCGATCCCGTCGACGCCGTTCTGGGCGCGCTGGCGCGGAATCAGGTAGCGGCGCGCGATCTCGAGCTTGTCCTCGTGCGTGTAGCCGGGCAGCTCGATCACCTCCATGCGGTCCTTCAGCGCGGCCGGCACCGGGTCCATCCAGTTGGCCGTGGCGATGAACAGGACCTGCGAGAGGTCGAAGGTCACCTCGAGGTAGTGGTCGCTGAAGGTGTGGTTCTGCTCGGGGTCGAGCACCTCGAGCAGGGCCGAGGACGGGTCGCCGCGGAAGTCGGTGCCGACCTTGTCGATCTCGTCGAGCAGGAACACCGGGTTGCGGGTCTTCGCCTTGCGCAGGCCCTGCACGATGCGACCCGGCAGCGCCCCCACGTAGGTGCGGCGGTGGCCGCGGATCTCGGCCTCGTCGCGCACGCCGCCGAGCGAGATGCGCACGAACTCGCGTCCCAGGGCGCGCGCGATCGAGCGCCCCAGCGAGGTCTTCCCGGTACCCGGTGGACCGGCGAAGCACAGGATCGGGCCCTTGAGATCGCGCTTCAGCGAGAGCACGGCGATGTACTCGAGGATGCGGTCCTTGACCTTCTCGAGGTCGTAGTGGTCCTCGTCGAGGATGCGCTTGGCCTCGCCGACGTCGAGCTGATCGTCGGAGAGCACCGACCACGGCAGGTCCACCATCCACTCGAGATAGGTGCGGATCACGCCGTACTCGGCGGACGCGGCCGGCGTCTGCTCCAGACGCTCGAGCTCGCGCGTGGCCTGCTTGAGCGCCTCTTCGGGCATGCCGGCCGCCTCGATGCGCTCGCGCAGCTGGTCGGCCTCGGCGCCCTCCTCTTCGGCCTCCCCCAGCTCCTTGCGAATCGCCTCGAGCTGCTGACGCAGCATGTACTCGCGCTGCGTCTTGCCCATCTCGCTCTGGACCTTGTCCCGGATCTCGGCCTCGATCTTGAGCGCGTCGCGCGAGCGGTTGAGCTCGCTCAGCACCAGCTTGAGGCGCTCGCGCAGGTCGGTCTGCTCGAGCACGGCCTGCTTCTGCGGCACGTCCAGCTCGAGGTTCGAGGCGACCAGGTCGGCGAGCCGGCCGGGCTCGTCGAGATTGGCCGCCATCACCTGGAGCTCGTCGGAGAGCTTCGGGCTCTCGTTGACCATCGAGGCGAACTGCTGGGCCAGGTTGCGCTGCAGCGCCGTGGTCTCGACGCCGTCGGGATCGCCCGTCTCCGCGAGCGTGCTCACGCGCGCCTGCAGGAAGGGCTCGGTGTCCACGAAGGCGTCGATGCGCCCGCGCGCCACGCCCTGCACCAGCAGCCGGTAGGAGTCGTCCGGGAACTTGAGCATCTTCACGATGCGCAGCACGCAACCCACCCGGTGCACGTCGTCCGGGCCGGGGCTCCCCTCGACCGGACGGCTCACGGCCGGCGCGATCATCATGCGCTCCGGCGTCACCAGTACGTGGTCGATCAGGCGCTTCGAGCGCTCGCTCTGCACCAGCAGCGGCGACAGCAGCATCGGGAACAGCACGGTGTTCTTGAGCGGCAGCACGGGGAGCTGCGACGGGACCTGGAGCGTCTCGGACTCCTGCTCGTCGCCGGCCACGCCCACCGCCACCTCGGTGGCCTGCGGCTCGAGGCCCTCGAGCCGGCGGATCTCGCGCTCCTCGCTCATCGGGCACCGCCCTCGGGGCCATCGCCCGGCTCGCTCCGGATCTCGACGCGCCGCTGGGCGGGCAGCCGCTTCGGCAGCGTCACGCGCAGGAAGCCCTCTTCGAGCCGGGCCGAGACCTGGCTGCGCTCGAACGGCACCTGGATGCGCAGCAGCCGCTCGAAGGGACCGAAGGCGATCTCCATCCGGTGCAGGCGCTGCGCCTCCGCCTCCATGCGCGGCTTGCGCACGCCGCGGATGCGCAGCAGGTCGCCGTCGACGGTCACCTGGACGTCGCTACTGGCGACGCCCGAGAGCTCGCAACGCACGACGATCGCCTTCTCGGTCTCGTACACGTCGGCCGCCGGCTGCCAGCGGTCGATGCCGACGCGCTCGTCGAGGCCGCCGAACCACTCGGCGACGGGGTCGCTGGGTCGCTGTCGACTCACGGGCGCCCTAGTCCCCCTTCTCTTCGGTGTACTCGGCGTCGATCACGTCCTCGTCGCCGCCGCCGCCGCCGGGGGGGGCGTCGCCGCCCGGCGCGGCCCCGGCGCCCCCGGCCGCGTCGCCGGCCTGCGTCTTGTAGAGCGCCTCCGCGATCGAGTGCATGGCGGTCTCGACGCGCTGGCGGGCCGCGTCGAGCTTCGCCGCATCCTCGCTCTCGAGCTCCCCCTTGGCCTCGGAGAGCACGCCCTCCATCTTCGTGCGGTCGGCCTCGGGGATCTTGTCCTGGTTCTCGCTCAGCGTCTTCTCGGCGCCGTAGATCACCGAGTCGAGCTGGTTCCGCTTCTCGATCAGGTCACGGCGTTCGCGGTCCTCGCTGGCGTGGCTCTCGGCGTCGCGCACCATGCGGTCGATCTCGTCCTTGTCGAGGCCGCCACTGCCCTCGATCCGGATCGACTGCTCCTTGCTGGTGGCCTTGTCCTGCGCGTGCACCGCCAGGATCCCGTTGGCGTCGATGTCGAAGGTCACCTCGATCTGCGGCACGCCGCGCGGCGCGGGCGGAATGCCGTCCAGGATGAACCGGCCCAGCTCGCGGTTGCCGCCCGCCATCTCGCGCTCGCCCTGGAGCACCCGGATCTCGACCTGGGGCTGGCTGTCGCTGGCGGTCGAGAAGGTCTGGCTGCGCTTGGTGGGGATCGTGGTGTTCTTCTCGATCAGCTTGGTCATCACGCCGCCGAGCGTCTCGATGCCGAGCGAGAGCGGCGTCACGTCGAGCAGCAGGACGTCGCTCACCTCGCCGGCCAGCACGCCGCCCTGTACCGCGGCGCCGATCGCCACCACCTCGTCGGGGTTCACGCCCTTGTGGGGCTCCTTGCCGAAGAACTCGGTCACCTTCTGCTGGACCAGCGGGATGCGGGTCGAGCCGCCCACCAGCACCACCTCCTGGATCTCGGAGGTCTGCAGGCCGGCGTCCTGGAGGGCGGTCCGGCAGGGGGCCAGCGTGCGCTCGACCAGGTCCTCGATCAGCTGCTCGAACTTGGCCCGCGTCAGCTTCAGGTTCATGTGCTTCGGACCGCTCTGGTCGGCGGTCACGAACGGCAGGTTGATGTCGGTCTGCTGCGCGCTCGACAGCTCGATCTTCGCCTTCTCGGCGGCCTCGCGCAGGCGCTGCATCGCCATCGGGTCCTGCGACAGGTCGATGCCCTGGTCCTTCTTGAACTCGGCCACCAGGTACTCGATCACC
>JASJBO010000194.1 GCA_030066475.1 Myxococcota bacterium | reverse complement strand
ACTCCGCTCGCCTCCGGCTCGCTGCGCGCTCCGCGGGCTTTGCCCGCTCCGCTTGCACGGACTCCGCTCGCCTCCGGCTCGCTGCGCGCGACCGCTTCGCTGGCGGGCTCGAGTGGGCGCACGCGCATCCCGTCGAGCGGCGGGTCGAGGGCCGACAGGCAGACGCGGTCGCCCGCCTCGAGCGCGGCGCGCGCGACGACGCGCTCGCCGTCGACGCGCAGCACCTCGGCGGCCCGGAAGCGCAGGCGCTGCGCGCCGTCCACCACGGCGAGCCGATCGCGCCCGTGCAGGGCCGCGCGCGGCACGACGAGCGCGTCCTCGACGCGGTGTCCCAGGATCTCCGCCTCGACGAACAGCCCCACCGCCAGCGGGGGGCGGCCGTCGGCGCCGCCGTAGGGGTCGTCGACCCGCGCGACCAGGTGCACCATGCGGCTGCTGGCGTCGATCTCGCCCTCGGTGCGCACCACGCGGCCGCGCCACTGGTGCTGCCGGCCCGCGAAGGGGCCGCGCAGCACCACCTCCGGCTCGGACGCCGCGGGCCGACCGTCGAGCGAGACGTCGAGGAAGGCGAGGTCCGCGTCGCGTACCGGCAGGCGCACCTCGGCGAAGTCGACCGCGTAGAGCCGCGCGACCGCCGTGCCGCGGGCGACGAACTGGCCGACGTCGACGCGCTCGCCGCGCACGCGCCCCGCGAACGGCGCGCGCAGCGTGGTGCGCTCGAGATCGCGCTGCGCCTGCTCGAGCGCGGCGGCGGCCTCCTCGACGGCCGCCGCGGCGGCGCGCGCGGCGTGGCGGGCCTCGTCGAAGGCGCGCTTGCTGGCGGCGTCGCGGTGGGCGAGCGCCTCGATGCGCGCGCGCTGCGCCGCGGCGAGCTCGGCCTCGCTGGCGGCGCGCTCCAGGCGGGCGCGCGCGCGGCGTTCGGCGAGCGCGTAGTCGCGCGGCTCGATCTCGAGCAGCCGCTCGCCGGCCGCGAACGAGCCGCCGGCCGCGAGCGCGGCGGACACCCAGCGGACGCGCCCCGAGATCTCGGGCACCAGGTCGGTCTCGGTGCGCGGCTGCACACTGCCATGGGTGCGCACCCGCAGCTGCACCGTCTCGGGGACCACGTGCGCCACGCGTACCCAGGGCGCGTCCGGCGGCGCCGGCGCGGCGGTGGGGATGGGGCGCCCCTGGGCGAGCGCCCAGGCGACCCCCGCGCTCGCCACGAGCAGGGTCGCCGGCAGCCAGCGGCGAGTCCACGAGCCCACGATGCCTCCCCGGCGCGGCGCGCTCCCGGGCGCGAACAGCCCCGATCCGAGCCTACGGGGAAGGCCCGCGCGAGTCCTGACGACGGGCTGCGGATTTCCTTCGGATCCCGCTCAGGGGACGGCCGGGCGCAGCGCGGCGACCTGCTGGAGGACCTGGCGAAGCCCGAGGCGCTCGGCAGTCGCGCCCGCGGCGGCGAGCAGGTCGCGGGCGCGCGCCCGGTCGCTGCGGCCACCCCGCGCGAGCAGGACGCGGGCGCATGCGGCCTGCGAGCGCGCGACGTGGGGCGGCGCGGCCATGCGCTGGCTCAGCGCCAGAGCCGCCTCGTGGTGGGCCAGGGCGGCGTCCAGCCGGCCGAGGCCCGCGGCGAGCTCTCCGAGGTAGTACGCCACCGGACCCGTGTCGCAGCGCAGCAGCTCGTGCAGCGTGTTGAGCTCGGCGCAGGGCAGCAGCAGCTCGTGGATCCGGGCGGCGTGCTCGAGGGCGCCGACGCCCAGGCTGGTGGTGGCGTGGGCCGCCATCACGGTGAGCCAGTGCTCGTCGCGAGCCAGGTTCTCGAGGCCGTGGGCCATGGCGAGCTCGAACTCGCGAGCCGCCTCGTCGATGCGACCGGCGAGCGCCAGCGCGTAGGCGGTGGTGCTGCGAACCATCACGCGCTCGATCGAGCCCGTCACCCAGTCGGCAACCGACATCAGCGCGTCCATCGACTCGACGATCCGCTCGGTGTCGCCGCGCATGGTGCTCAGCCAGAACCGCTGGCCCACGTAGAGCGGCTCGGTGGCGGGATGGTCGATCGAACGGCCCAGCTCGTGCGCCTGCTCGATCCAGTGCTCCGCCTCCTCGAAGCGCCCGCTGGTGAGCGCGCGGGGCACGCGCCACATCGCCGACAGGAAGTGCAGGCTCGGTTGCTGGAGCGCGTCGGCCACGCGGCAGTACTCCGCGATGTCGAGGTCCGCGCGCTCCGTGTCGCAGATCAGGAGACAGGTGCGTGCGCGCGCCTCGAGCCCGCCCAGCAGGGCGAGCGGATCGCCCTGCCGTCGGGCCAGCGCCACCAGCTCTTCGGCAGTCGCGAGCCGCTCGTCGATCCGATCCGGACCCAGCATCGAGAAGCAGCGCGCCTGGAGGGCCGCCATCAGCGCTCCGGTCTCGCCCGACGCGCGCGCCAGCGCGACGGCGCGCGCGCTCAGTGCGAGCCGCCGCTCGGGGTCGTCGTAGATCGGCGGCGTGCCGACGAGGTAGCCGAGCAGGCGGGCGCGCAGCGCATCCTCGCGATCGCCCAGTGCGGCCAGCGCCTCTTCCAGGAGCGCGCGCATGCCGGTGTCGGGCGTGGCGCGCTCGGTGCGGCCCGCGAAGCCCAGCGCGGCCAGCGCGAGCAGGTCCGGGCGCCCCACGCGCCGCGCGCGCTCGGCGGCCGCCGCATAGGCCTCGCGCATGCGGAGCCGGTCGCCGATCTGCTCGCGGGCGTTCCCGAGCTCGAGCAGCAGCTCGCAGCGCCGGGTCTCGTCGTCCGGATCGCGCAGGTCGAGCGCCTGGAGCGCGCGTTCGAAGTGGGCGGCCGCCGCCTCGTAGGCCAGCAGGCGCTGGGCCGCGCGACCGGCGCGCACCGCGTAGTCGACGGCGCGGTCGACGGCGCCGAGCGGCGCGGCCTGGAAGAAGTGGTGCGCCAGCTCGTCCAGGTGGGCCTCGGAGGCCTCGCCGTAGAGCGCTTCGAGGCTGCGAGCGAGCTGCTGGTGGCGCTGCACGCGCACCGGCGTTGCCAGCTCCTCGTAGATCGACTGGCGGATCAGCGCGTGGGCGAAGGCGTAGCGCCCGGGCTGCTCGCGTGACTCCACCAGCACCCGGGCGCGCACCGCCTCGTCGAGCAGCTCGAGCAGCGGCTGCGCGGGGAGCTCGGCGAAGCGTTCGAGCTCGCGCACGCCGAACTCGACGCCCACCACCGCGGCCAGCGACAGCACGTGGTTGCAGTCGTCGGAGAGGCGATCGAGCCGACGCCCGATCACGTCGCGCAGCCCCTGGGGCAGCGCCGCCTCCCAGTCCTCGCGCCGGGTCTGCGCACCGAGAGCGCCCTCGGCGCGCAGCAGGCGCAGCGTCTCGTGGAGGAAGAACGGGTTGCCCTGCGTGATCTCCGCCGCAGCGTCGACCAGCGAGGCGTCGGGCGTGGCCCCGGTGCTGGCGGCCAGGAAGCCGGCCACGGAATCGGCATCGAGCCCGCGCAGCGGAACGCGCTCGGTGTGCGCCTCGCGGCTCAGCTCGCCCAGCACCGCCCCGAGTGGCTGGCCGCGGCGCAGCTCCACCTCGCGATAGCACGCCAGCACCACCAGCGCGCTCGACTCGATCCCGCGGGCCAGGAAGTGCAGCAGCAGCACGCTGGGCTCGTCGGCCCAGTGCAGGTCGTCGAGGCACAGCAGCAGGGGTCGGCGCGCGCTGCGCCGCCGCAGCCAGTGCGTGACCCCCTCGAACAGCCGGAAGCGCGCCTCGTCCGCGCCCGTGGGCAGCGGCGCGGCGGGCTCGGGCAACGCCGCGGCGAGCTCCGGCAACAGGTGTGCGACGGCGTCCGCGTCCCCCGCGAGCTCGGCGGCGAGCCGCTCCGGCGCGACGTCCGTGGCCGCGCCGCGCAGGATCTGCACCCAGGGCCAGAACGCCGGCGCCCCGGCGCCCTCCCAGCAGCGCCCGCTCAGCACCTCGAAGCCGCGCGCCGCCGCGCGCGTCGCGACCTCCTCGGCCGTGCGGGTCTTGCCGATGCCCGGCTCGCCGAACAGCAGGAACACGCGGCCGCGCCCGGCGGCCGAGGCGTCGAGACCCGCCTCGAGACGGGCCAGCACCGCGTCGCGCCCCACGAAGGCCTCGGCGCCCGGCGCCTCGAGCGCGGCGGTGGCTGCGGCGCGCTCCTGCACCGCGGCGACGAACTGGTAGCCGCGCCCGTGCACGGTGCGGATCAGCCCCTGCCGTTCCCGATCGTCGCCGAGTACCTTGCGGGCCGCCGCCACGGCGCGCGGCAGCGCCGACTCGGTCACGATCTGGTCGGCCCAGAGCGTGTCGAGCAGCTCCCGCTTCGAGACCACGCGCTCGCGTTGGCGAACCAGGTGCAGCAGCACGTCGAAGGCCTTCGGCTCGAGCTTCTGCGGCTCTCCAGCCCGCCGCAGCTCGTAGACGCCGGTGTCGAGCTCGAACTCGCCGAAGGCGAAGATCATCGCCTCGAAGTCTACCGCGCCGGGTTGCGGAGCCGCGCAAGCCGACTTCCGATACCGTCCGCCGGGTGACTGCTGCGCTGCTCGCCGCGAGCGCGGTCGCGACGGTGCTCGCCTATCCGCCGCTCGGGCTCTGGCCGCTGGGTCTCGTGATGCTGGCGCCGCTGGTCGCGGCGCTCGAGGGCCAGTCGGCGCGGGCCGCGTTCGGGGCCGCCTGGCTCTACAGCGTCGGGATGGCGCTGGTGCTGGGGCGCTGGCTGGTCCACGCGCTGGCGGTCGAGTACGAGGTGGCGCTGGCACCGGCCTGGGCGTTCACCGCGCTGGTGATCGCCGGGTGCGCCCTGTGTCCCGCCGCGGCGGCCGCGGGCTACGCCGCGCTGCGGCCGCGGCTCACGCCCGCCGCGGCGCCGCTCGCCTTCGCCGCAGTCTGGGCCCTGGGCGAGGCGCTGCGCAGCGAAGCGCTCGGGGTCCCCTGGCTGCTGGCGGCCCACCCGTTGGCGCGCCAGCCGCTCTGGCTCCAGACCGCGGACCTGGGCGGCCGCTACGCCGTGGGCTTCACGCTGCTCGCCGCCAACGCCGGGATCGGCCTGGCGCTCGTGCGGCGCAGCGCTGCGCCGCTGATCGCGCCCGCAGCGGTCGTCGCCCTCGCGCTCGGCTACGGCGCCTGGCGGCTGGGCCCCGGAGCGCCGCTGGCGACCGAGAGCGTTCGCGTCGGCGTGGTGCAGGCCGCGGTCCCGCAGTCCGAGCGCTTCCAGCGCGGCTCGGCGCTACGCAACGTCGAGCGTCACGCGCGCCTCACCCGCGAGCTCGCGGCGCGCGAGCCGCTCGACCTGGTGGTGTGGTCCGAGACCGCCGTCGACATCGACCTGGACGAGACTCCCGCGCTGCGGCTCCAGCTCGCGCTGCTGGCGCGTCAGATCGGGGTCCCGCTGGTGACGGGCGCGCCGCGCTCGGCGGGCGGCCGCCGCACCAACAGCGTCGTGCTGATCGACCCCGCGCGCGGCCTCGCCGACACCTATGCCAAGCAGCGGCTGGTGCCGTTCTCGGAGTACGACCCGGTGCTGGCCGCGCCGCTGGCGCCGCTG
Organism: Myxococcota bacterium; assembly: GCA_030066475.1. Next base: position 11,399 of record JASJBO010000194.1, on the reverse strand, counting down.
CTCGGTCCGGTGACCGAGGGTGAGCCCTACGTGCCGGGCGCAGCCGCGCACGTCTTCCGCGGCGCGCCGATCCCGTTCGCCGCGCCGGTCTGCTTCGAGATCACCTACCCCGGCCTGAATCGCGCGTTCCGCGCGGCGGGCGCCGAGCTGCTCGTCAACCTGTCGAACGACGCGTGGTTCGGGCGCGGCGGCTATGCCGAGATGCACTTCGCGCACGCCGTGCTGCGCGCCGTCGAGCTGCGCAGCTGGGTGGTGCGCGGCGCCAACACCGGCATCTCGGCGGTGATCGATCCGGCGGGCCGCGTCCGGAGCGAGCTCGGCGTGTTCGAGCAGGGCACGCTCAGCGCGGGCCTGGGCGCGGCGGGCCCCGCCCCGTTCTACGCGCGCGCGGGCGACGGGCCGGTGCTGCTCACCTGCGCGGGTGCTCTGGTGGGATCCATCGCGGTGTCGCGCCACCGGGCTCCGGCGGCCGGGGGGCGGGACGCTGGTCGGCGTCGAGGCGGACGGCGCCGTGGGGTAGCACGGCGGCGAGGCCGCTGAGCAGCTCCCACTCGATCGCGGGCCACGCCTCGCGCGGCGTGAAGCCGTCGTCCACCGAGCGCGCCACGGTGACCAGGTCGGGCCGCACCAGCTCGCGCTCGAGCAGTGCGCGCACCCGCGCCGCCACGACGGTCACCTCGGCCGGGTCGGCGCGGTGCTCGGGCAGCCCGATCACCTCGAGGCCCTCCTCGATCAGCGTGTCCACGGCGCGACCCTCGGCGCGGCTCAGGATCCCGTACAGATCCCAGAGATCGAGGGGCCCGATGCCGCGGCGCCAGAACACCAGCACGGCGCCGGGGGCGCGCCGCCACTCGCCGCCCGCGAGAGCCGCGATCGAGTCGGTCAGCTCCGCCACCTGCTGCGTCCGCGCCGCGGGATCGGCCGCGAGCGCCAGGCCGGCCGGGTCGAAGATCTCGCGCACGCGCGCCAGGTCGGCGTCCGACAGGCCCGCGCGCCGCAGCCGGTCGGCGGCCGGGTTGTGCGTGGCGAAGACGTCGAGGTCCACGTCGAGGATGGTGGGACCCGAGGCGAGCGGCTCGCCCGCCTCGAGCGCCGCCTCGAGCGTCATCACGCGCAGGCGCAGCGTCTGCACGTCGTGCAGGGCGGTGCGCGCGGCCCAGCCCCCGTCGAGCACGTAGTAGTCGCTGGGGTCGTCGACGCGCAGCTCTCCGCTCGCGAGCTGGCCGACCGCGATGCGGTGCTCGCCGTCGGCGAGCTGCCGCGCCCAGCTCGGGCGCAGCCAGACGATCTCGTCGACCAGCCCGGCGCGCACGGCGGCGAGCTGGAACGTCGCGATGTCCGTGCGCGCCACGAAGGAGGCGGGGCGCGCGGGCCAGCCGCTGGGCCAGCTTCCGGCGGGCACCGCCAGGTCGGGATGCGCGTCGATGTGGATCACCGTGACGCCGCCGCGCGGCAGCGTGCCGTCCTGGCCGGCGGACAGCCAGTGGGCCAGCGCGCGGTGGTGCGGTCCGCAGATCGCGACGGGAACCGCCGCGGGCGCGGCGGCACGGGCGGATGCGGCCAGGATGCCGGCGGCCGCCACGGCGAGCACGGCGCGCGCTGCGCGACGCTGCATCCCGGCAGTCTCGCACAGTCCCCGCTCGTGGCCCCGTGGGGGCGGGCTCCGACGACGGGGCGTTGAATCCACCCGATTCGTGCGAACATTCCCCGGTCTCCATCCCCGACGAGAGGAGTCCCGTGACCCCCGACCGGCGTGACCCGTACGAGGTGCTGGGCGTCGCGCGCGATGCCGATGCGGACGCGATCCGCACCGCCTACCGCGCGCTGGCGCGCAAGCTCCACCCCGACGTCAATCCGGGCGACAGCGCCGCCGAGGAGCGCTTCAAGGAGGTCTCCGAGGCCTACGCGGTCCTGTCGGACGAGGAGAAGCGCAAGCTCTACGACGAGTTCGGCCCGATCTCGCTCGAGGGCGGCTTCGACCCCGAGGCGGCGCGCGCCGCGCGCAGCCCGTTCGGCGGCGGCTTCCCGGGTGCCAGCAGCGACGGCGCCTTCGGCTCGCTCGAGGACTTGTTCGGCGGGCTGTTCGGGGGCGGCGCACGCGGCGGCTTCCGGGGCGGCGGCGGCTTCGGCCGCGGCTTCGCGATTCCCGGCCAGGACCTCGAGGCGACTCTCGAGCTCGAGTTCCTGGAGGCCGCGCGCGGCTGCGAGCGCACGCTCTCGGTGGGCCGCCCGACCGCGGACGGCGGCGTCCGGCACGAATCGGTGAGCGTGCGCATCCCGCCCGGCGTCGACGAGGGCGGCCGCATCCGCCTGCCGCAGAAGGGCGGCGAGGGCCACGGCGGCGCGCCGCCCGGCGACCTGTACGCCCGCATCCGCATCCGGCCGCACGCCTATCTCCGGCGCGACGGCCGCAACCTGCTGCTCGACGTCCCGGTGACCGTGGGCGAGGCCACGCTGGGCGCCAAGGTCGAGATCCCGACGCTCGAGGGCCGCGCCACGGTGACGATCCCGCCCGGCACCGACAGCGGTCAGCGCCTGCGGCTGCGCGGCAAGGGCATTCCCCACCCCAAGGGCGGCCCGGCCGGCGACCTCTACGCGACCGTCCAGATCCGCGTGCCGCGCGATCTCGACGACGCCGCGCGCGAGCGGCTCGCGGGCCTCGCCCCCTTCGATCCCCCGGGCCTGCGCAAGGAGTGGGAGTAGCGCGCCCAGGGCGTGACGCTTCGGGTCAGGGGAAGCAGGCTAGACTGCCCCGCGGGAGGATCGCCCATGCTGCCCTGGCGCCCGGACGCGAAGCCCGTCGAGAAGCTGTCGCCGATGCGGCGCTTCATGCCCTACGTCTCGCCGCGCCGGAACGACTCGGTGTTCTACATGTACCAGGACATCGGCGTCGAGGCGGCGCTCGAGTACCTCGAGAAGGCGAACTGCGAGCGGCCGCCCGAGCGTCGCCTCACGCTCTTCCACCTGTTCCTGCGCTCGTGCTCCCAGGCGCTACGGCTGCGCCCCGGCGTGAACCGCTTCGTCAAGGCGGGGCGGCTGTGGCAGCGCGACGGCGAGTGGATCACCTTCAGCGCCAAGCGCGAGCTGGCCGACGGCGCGCCCATGCTGACCGTCAAGCGGCGCTTCCACCCGGACACCGAGAGCCTCGACGAGATGCTCGACGGCGTCCTGGCCCCCCTCGACCAGCAGCGCGCCGGGAAGAAGACCCAGAGCGACAAGGAGATGAACCTGATGCTGCGGCTGCCCGGGCCGCTCATCCAGCTCCTGGTGAAGCTCGCGGACGGTCTCGACTACTTCGGACTCATGCCCCGGACGATGATCGAGGCCGACCCGCTCTTCACCTCGGTCTTCCTGGCGAACCTGGGCTCCATCGACTACCCCGCCGGCCACCACCACCTGTGGGAGCGCGGCACCTGCTCGCTCTTCGGCGTGATGGGGCGGGTCGAGGCGGGACCCGACGGACGCCGCAAGATGCAGGTGGCCTGGACCTACGACGAGCGCATCGAGGACGGCCTCTACTCGTATCACACCCTCGAGGGCATCCGGGAGCGCATCGAGAGCCCCGAGCTGCTCGAGCTCGGCACCGACGAGCTGGCCCGGCGCACGGTCGAGGGCGTGGTGCGCTGACCGCGGGAACGTTGTCCTCCGCCGCCGTTCTGCCGATCAGGAGCGGCCAGGGGGAAGCCATGCCGGTCGACTACGAGCCCTTCGCGCCGCAGCGGCGCGCCGATCCGTACCCGCTCTACCGGGCGCTGCGCGAGCGCGACCCGGTGCACTGGGCGCCCGAGTCCGGCGTGTTCTGCGTCTCGCGCCACGAGGACGTGGCGTGCGTGCTGAAGCACCCCGAGCTGTTCTCGTCGGCCGCGATGCAGAGCGTGCTGATGAACGCCGACCTCGGACCGCTGCGCCCCCGCACGGTGCGGGTGCTGCTCGGCTTCCTGCTGCGCACACGCATCAGCCCGTTCCGCATGCAGCGGCGCGGCAGCCTGGTGAGCATCGACCCGCCGCGCCACGACGCGATGCGCAGCATCGTGAACCGCGGCTTCACGCCGCGCCGCATCGCGGCCTGGGAGCCGCGCGCCCGGCAGATCGTTTCCGAGCAGCTGCGCGGGCTCGTACCGGGCGAGCCCTTCGACGTGATCGAGGACCTGGCGGTGCCGCTGCCAGTGACCCTGATCGCCGAGATGCTGGGCGTCGAACCGCGGCGCCGCCGCGACTTCAAGCGCTGGAGCGACGCGGTGATCGCCGTCGCCTCGGGCGGGGCGCGCGAGAACCCGATCGACAGCGGGCTGCTCGACCAGTTCACCGAGCTGTTCGCGTACCTGCGCGGCGTGGTGCGAGAGCGACGCCGCGAGCCGGCCGACGATCTGGTGAGCGTGCTGGTCGACCCGGCCCAGGAGGGCGTGCTCGACACGCTCGACGTGGTGAACTTCGTGGTGCTGCTGATGGTCGCCGGCAACGAGACCACCACCAACCTGATCGGCAACGCCGCCCACGCCCTGCTCGAGCACCCCGACCAGCTCGAGCGCGTGGCCCGCGACCCCGCCCTGGTGCCCGGACTGGTCGAGGAGACGCTGCGCTTCGACGCCCCGATCCAGCTGGTGTTCCGCACCGCCACCCGCGACCTCGAGCTGCGCGGCACGCGCATCCCGCGCGGCTCGGTGGTGGTGCCGATGCTCGGCTCGGCCAACCGCGACGAGCGCGTGTTCGACGACCCCGACCGCTTCGACGTCTCGCGCCAGCCGCGCCACCACCTGGGCTTCGGGCTGGGCGTCCACTTCTGCCTGGGCTCGTCGCTGGCGCGTCTCGAGGCGCGCGTCGCCCTGGAGGCGCTGGCTCCGGAGCTGGCGGAGCGCAAGCTCACGGGCGACCCGATCGAGTGGATCGACTCCTTCCTCGTCCGCGGCCGCAAGCACCTGCGGCTCGCCTGAGCAGCGCGCGGGCGGCGGCCCCGGGCGCCGCCATGGGAAAAGGTCTTCCACGATCGCGGAAGAGGTTTGGCCACGAGCCGCGTGCGGGGACTCGCGCGGATCCCGATTCCCGATACGAATCGAGCATTTGAAGCGATGTGGTGCATGCGCCAGAGCAGGCATTCGGTTTGCATGCTTATCCCTGCGAGTCATTCCCGCGTGGAGGGGTTCATGCGCACCTGGATGCTGTCTCTGGCGCTTGCCGGCCTGGTGTTGTCGGGCGGGCCCATTGCGTCGAGCGCGCTCACCGTCACGATCGGTTCGGATGAGATGGGCTTCAGGCAGTTCGACGAGGACGCCCTGGGCTGCACATCGGCGGGTCCCAACGGGCAGCTCGCGTGCTCGGGCCAGATCGACGGCCCGGGCGGCCCGAGCGGCGGCTGGACGGTCGAGAGCTACGACATGTTCCTCGACCCCGACCCCACGGTGTCCAACCAGATGGTGGTGACGAACAACACCGCCGTCCCGCAGGACTTCCTCGTGACGGTCGTGCTTCCGGTCACGGTGACCTTCGGGCCGCCGAGCCTGATCACGGGATCCGTCGGCGGGAGCGCCACGGACCGCAACGGCGACGGGGTCACCCTCAACACGATCGGCTCGACGGCGGTCTACACGGCGGCGATCGACAACGTCTCGGTCCGGACGCTGCTCAACGCGCCGTTCTCGACCAGCGCCGGCGGATTCGGCACGGCCCCGGTCGGCCCCACGAACTTCGGGATTCCCACCGCCGAGAGCGTCGGCGTGGCGACGACGACCAACATCGGGATCACGCTGCGCTTCCGCCTGAGTCCGTTCGACTCGGCTGCCCTGACCAGCGTGTTCAACGTCGTCCCAGAGCCCGGCACGGCGCTGCTGCTCGGCTCGGGAATCCTGGCGCTGTTCGCCTTCGGTCGCCGCCACTCGCGCGACTGACCGCGAAGCACTGGCACCGACCTCGCGCCCCCCGCTTCGCTGGAAGCCGGGGGGCGCTCTCGTCGGATCGCCGATCAGGCCATCAGTCGGGCCAGATCTGCCGCCACCACGGCTGCGGACCGCGGCTGGTCTGCCAGCGGTCGAGGTCGAGCCGCCCGCGGATCTCCGCCAGGCTCCAGCCGGTGAGCGATGCGAGCGTCTCGGCCTCGCGCTCCTGGCGCTGCCGCACGCCGGCGTAGTAGGCATCAGCCGCCTCGCAGCTCGCGCCCTCGAACGCGTGGCGCAGCACGTAGCGCCCCTGGAAGTTCTGGCGGTTGCCGGTCTCCTGGAACACCAGATCGGCGGGGAAGTGGTCGGCGTCGTAGCGCACGTGGAGGCGCGTCACGTAGACGTTGCGGGCCGGTCCGCGGCGCGACTCGGGGCCGAGCCAGAACACGCCGAGCCGGCGCAGCTCGCCCACCGAGAGCGGGTCGGCGGCGCACGGGTCGCACCAGGCCATGTCCCAGGCGTACTCGAGGAAGACCGTGCTCATGTTCTCCTGGCGCACCTGGCGCTCGAAGAGCGCGCGGTAGAACGCGCCGAACTCGCCCTTCACGAAGCCCGGCAGCTCCATTCCGGTGGGCAGCTTCACGGTCCGATAGTTGGTCGTCTCGACGCGGCCAGTGCGCGTGAGCGCGTAGACGAACAGCTCCTGCGGGCCGTTGGCGTTGAGCGTGCCGAGCCGGATCGGCAGCATGAACTTCGGCGACTCGTAGGCGATCTGGAGCGGGCGCAGGTAGGAATGACCGAGGCGGCGCTGCTCACCCAGGTTCACCTTGGCGACGAAGAAGCGCATCTCCTGGCGCAGGTAGCTCTTGAGGATGCGCTCGGCGCCGCGCGGCAGCCGGTAGCCGTTGTCGCGCAGCCAGCCGGCGAGACCGTCGCTCTGCTCGGCGGAGAGGATCAGGATGTCGTACTCGCCGACCGTGTACGACGCCTCGATCGTGACGCCGTACGACCGCTCGCGGCGCGCCTGGCCGGCGCGACCCGCCGCCCTGGGCTTTGACCGCAGCGCCATGTCGAGCTCTTCGTAGACCGCCGCACGGCACGGATCGGGGTCGAAGTACTCGACCAGGCGCGGGGCGGTGTAGGCGTCGAGGTGGTCGATCACCGCGCGCTCGCCCACGTGGATCTGCTCGCGCTCGATGAAGGTGGGCACCGGCACCACCGTGGCGAACTCGTCCAGCTCGCCCTGGTAGTCGTTCGACATGGTGACGACGGTGCGGTCGCCGTCGCGCACCAGCACCACCTGCGAGGCGCGGTTGAAGAGCTTGGTGTCGGCCTTGCCCACGTAGAAGCCACAGAAGGCGTCGGAGCGGGCGGCCGGGAGCAGCAGAACGGCCGCCAGCAGCGGCAGGGCGAGTCGGGTGCGGGTTCGCATCGGGATCTCCTCCGGGAGCGGAACGGGTTGGGGTCCGGGGTGGGTCGCGCGCTTCCACGCGAAGCGGCGGCCCGGAGCGAGCGCGTCGAGCAGCGGCACCAGGGGTGCGCACAGCGCCAGCGCCCACAGCAGCGAGTTGGGCTCGTAGAGGCCGAACTGGATCCAGAGCGCCGTGCCCGCCACGGCGGCCGCGAACGCCAGACGGCCGCCGCGCGAGTCGGGCGTGGTGCGGGGATCCGAGATCATGAAGAAGGCGAACAGCAGCAGCGCGCCGGTCTGGAGCCCGTGCAGCGGGATCGCGAGCGGATCGCCGAGCCAGGCGGCGCGCCCCAGCAGCAAGGCCGCGTAGCTGGCCAGGAACGCCCACACCACGTCGCTGCGCGCGGAGCGACGGATCACGAGCGAGCCAGCGCACGCGAGCGCGAAGCCGAAGAACGCGGCGCTGCCCCACTGGCCCGCCGAGACCCAGACGCGGTCGCTCGACGCCAGCAGCACCACGATCGCCAGGCAGGTGGGGTTCCAGACGTGCTTGCCGCGCCAGCGCAGCAGCGCCTTGCTGCCGACCGCGAGGACCGCGCCGGCCGCCAGCAGCAGCGGGTCCTCGCTGCGCAGCAGCAGCGCCAGCGACAGCGCCGAGATCGCTGGGCTGCGCGGGTCGAAGCGCGTGCCGCGTAGCGGCGCGGCCAGCCACTCGGTGGCGAGCGCGACCGCGAGCAGTCCCGCGACGCGTGCGGCGGTGACGTCGAAGTCGAGCCAGCCGATGCCGTAGGCGAGCAGCCCGGACAGGCTGGCGAGCTGGAGCCAGCGGGGGTCGAGTCGGTGCAGCATGACCCACAGGTCGCCGGAGGGCCCCGGATCGGATCCCCGGACGCCAGGTTCATTCGCGAGTCAACCCTGTGCGTTCGTGTACACTCGGCTGGCGCGATTTCCCGCGGGGCCATCCGCGACCGGCAGCCCCAAACCCGAGACCCATACCTCCCCAGACCCTTGGAGACTCCCATGCACGATCTCGTGATCCGCGGCGGCAGCGTAGTGGACGGCACTGGAGCCCCGGCGCGGCGCGCCGACGTGGCGATCGACGGTGACCGCATCGTCGCGGTCGGCACCGACGTGGGACCCGGCCAGCGCGAGATCGACGCCACCGGCCAGATCGTCACGCCCGGCTGGGTCGACATCCACACCCACTACGACGGCCAGGTCACCTGGGACACGCACCTGACGCCGTCGGGCTGGAACGGCGTCACCACGGTGGTGATGGGCAACTGCGGGGTGGGCTTCGCGCCGGTGCGGCCGGGCGAGCAGCAGTTCCTGATCCAGCTGATGGAGGGGGTCGAGGACATCCCCGGCACGGCGCTCGCCGAGGGCATCCAGTGGGACTGGGAGAGCTTCCCCGAGTACCTCGACGCCGTGGACAAGATGCCGCGCGCGATCGACGTCGCGGCGCAGGTGCCGCACGGCGCGGTGCGCGCCTACGTGATGGGCGAGCGCGGCGCGCGCAACGAGAAGGCGACGCCCGAGGACATCGAGCAGATGGCGGCGCTCGTGAAGGAGGGCCTCGAGGCCGGCGCGCTCGGCTTCTCGACCTCGCGCACCATCCTGCACCGCGCCGTGGACGGCGAGCTGGTGCCGGGCACCACCGCCGAGGACGACGAGGTGATGGGCATCGGCCGCACGCTCGGCGAGGTGGGCCACGGCGTGTTCGAGGTCGCGAGCGACCTGGCGCCCGAGGGCAAGGAGCTCGGCTGGATGAAGCGGCTCGGCAAGGAGACCGGGCGTCCGGTCACCTTCGCGTGCCTGCAGAACCCGATCGACCCGACCCAGTGGCGGCGGCTGCTCGACGAGGTCGAGAGGGACGCGGCCGAGGGCGGGCACCTCACGCCGCAGGTGGCGCAGCGGCCCGCGGGCCTGCTGCTCGGCTTCGAGTGCACCGCGCACCCGCTCATGTTCAGCCCGGCCTGGGCCGAGCTGGCCGGGCTCTCGCGCCAGGAGCGGCAGGCGCGGCTCGCCGACCCGGAGGTGCGCCGCGAGCTGATCGAGAGCCAGGCCGACCTCTCGGGCCTGCCGGGCCCGGCGGTGCTGGTGGCGAACGGCTTCCACACCATGTTCCCGCTCGGCGACCCGCCGGACTACGAGCCGGGCCCGGAGCAGAGCATCCAGGCGATCGCCGAGCGCGGGGGCCGCGACCCGCGCGAGGTGGTGCTCGACACGCTGCTCGCGAACGACGGCACGGGCCTGATCTACCTGCCGCTGCTCGGCTACGCCGACGGCGACCTCGAGGCGATCCGCGCCATGATGGTGCACCCGCAGTCGGTGTTCGGGCTCTCGGACGGCGGCGCGCACTGCGGGATCATCTGCGACGCCAGCATGCCCACCTTCCTGCTGACGCACTGGGCGCGCGACCGCGCCCGCGGCGAGCGCATCCCGCTCGAGCAGCTGGTGGAGCGCCAGACGCGGCGCACCGCCACCTTCTACGGCATGGAGGACCGCGGCGTGCTGGCCCCGGGCATGAAGGCCGACGTGAACGTGATCGACTTCGACGCCCTGCACATCCACGCGCCCGAGATCGTCTACGACCTCCCCGCCGACGGCCGCCGCTTGATCCAGAAGGTCGACGGCTACCGCTACACGATCTGCAGCGGCGAGGTCATCTACGAGGAAGGCGAGCCCACCGGCGCCCTCCCGGGCAAGCTGGTCCGCGGCCCCCAGGCGTCGCCGCAGCCCTGACGCCCTGCCGGGCCGGCGGGAACGAAGCAGGGCGCCCACGCAAGCGGAGGCGAAGCCGGAGCGCGCAGCGAGCCGCAGGCGAGCGAAGTCCATCAAGACGCGGTCGCACCGGCAACGACTCCCTACGGGGCACCCCCGCAAGCGCAGCCGCGCAGCGGCGGAGCGCGCAGCGAGCCGCAGGCGAGCGAAGTCCACCAGGCCGGCGCAACGTGACGTTGACGGGCATCGCGCGGCGTTGCCCCGGAGGCGCGCCACCTCGGACGTAAGTCCCCGGAATTCCTCACTTGCTGAATGGGCACGGGCGTTGCTCGGGTGTCTCGGCAAGGAGGAACTATCCGATGACGTCCCGAGCTCTCGTTCTGACCCTGGTGCTGCTCTCGACCGCGCTCTCCCTGCAGGGAGCCCGCGCGCAGCTGGCCTGTGAGCTGCCCCCGGCCGCGGTGGCCGAGGTGACGATCCCGGTGCTCGACAGCAGGAGCAAGGACGCGGTCTACGCGCTCACGCACGACCCGGTCTTCGAGGACTGGGCCCAGGCGTCCCTCTCGGTGCTCCAGATGCGGCTCGCCGGCCAGCCGCCCACCGCGCTCGAGGGGCAGCTCATGGGCGCCCTGACGCGCCAGGTGCGGAGCGCCTCGCCCGCGCTCGACGACGTGGAGCCCGCGCAGCGGCCCGCGGTGATCGAGGCCGCCCTGCGCGACAGCCCGGAGCTGATGGAGGGCTTCGCCGCCGTCGTCGCCGACGTGCACGGGACCCTGCCCGAGACGCAGGGGCCGGAGCCGATCCTGATGACGTGCCAGGGAGCCTGCATCGTCGTCTACGACGCGGCCACCGCCGACGCCTGGGCCGCGTTCCTGGCGGGGCTCGACACCTGCGCTTGGGTCCAGTCCGCGGCCGCCTGCTACCTCGACGCCGTGGACGACCTGGTGACGGCGCTCGAGCGAGCCGAGGACGAGTACGCCGACTGCATGATGGACTGCGACGGCTCGGAGTGCCTGAGCGACGACGACTGCGCGCGCGACGAGTACTGCGACCAGGGCTGGCTCACGATCGGCCGCAACGAGTGCCACTTCAAGTACATCGACGGCTTCCCGTGTTCCCGCCCGGCGCAGTGCGAGTCGAACTGCTGCAAGTACGCCCCGCTGGTGAACGCCCTCAGCTTCACCTGCCGGCCGACGGACAAGTGCAACTGAGCCTCGCCGGCCTGCCAAGCCGGCGAACCCACAGGACGCCGCCCGCGCAAGCGGAGGCGAAGCCGGAGCGCGCAGCGAGCCGCAGGCGAGCGAAGTCCATCAGGCCGCCAGCGCACGGCAACCAGCCCCTACGCGGGCACCCCCGCAAGCGCCGCAGGCGCGCGCAGCGAGGCAAAGCCGAGC
>JASJBO010000193.1 GCA_030066475.1 Myxococcota bacterium | reverse complement strand
CGATGGCGGTGCCGATCGCGCAGACCGTGATCCTCTACCTGCTGGCGCTCTCGCGCGACCTGCCCGCATGGCTCGACGCGCAGGCGCGACGGAGCTGGGAGCCACGCGACGTGTGCGATCTGCAGGACCGCGTGCTCGGCGTGCTCGGGATGGGGCCGATCGGCCAGGAAGTGGCGCGCCTGGGCGCAGCGCTGCGGATGCGCACCGTCGCGGTGCGGCGCACGCCCGCCGGCGACGAGCCCTGCGAGACCTGGCCCTGGGAGCGGCTGCCCGAGCTGCTGGGCCTGGCCGACGCGCTGGTGCTCGCGCTCCCGCTCAACGACGATACGCATCACCTGATCGACGCCGACGCGCTGGCGCGCATGCGCCCCGGGGCGCTGCTGATCAACGTCGGCCGCGGCAGCCTCGTCGACGAGCCGGCGCTGGTGGCGGCGCTCCGCTCCGGCCAGCTGGGCGGCGCCGGGCTCGACGTGTTCGAGGTGGAGCCGCTCCCGGCGGAGAGCCCGCTCTGGGGCATGCCGAACGTGATCGTGACACCCCACTCCTCGGGCACCAACCCCGGCAACCAGGAGCGCGTGATCGAGCTGTTCCTCGACAACCTGGGCCGCTATCGCCGCGGCGAGCCGCTGCGCAACGAGGTGGTGTGATGCGCTCGACGCGGGTGGTGGTCGGGCTCGTCGCGATCGCCGCGCTGGGGCTCGTCGCCGGCGCACACGCCCAGCCCACGGCGCGTCCGGCGCTGCCCACGGTCCCGGTCGAGATCGGCGGGGAGTCCTTCGCGCTCGAGGTCGCGGTCGATCCGATGACGCAGTACCGCGGCCTGGGCGGCCGCCGCGCGCTGGCGCCCGACGGCGGCATGATCTTCCTCTACCGCGCCTCGCGCCCGCTCGCCTTCGTGATGCGCGACTGCCGGATCCCGATCGACATCGCCTTCCTCGACGCGACGGGTCGGGTGATTTCGACCCACGAGATGAAGGTCGAGCCGCCGCGCCGGACCGAGGAGAGCCCGCGGGAGTACGAGGCGCGGCTGCCGCAGTACCCGAGCGGGCTGCCCGCGCGCTACGCGATCGAGGTCGCGGGCGGGCGGCTCGCGGCGCTGGGTGTGCGTCCGGGGCAACGCATCGAGCTGCCCCGCGAGGCGCTGGCCGCCGCGCTCCGAGAGTAGCCCGAAGCGATCTCGACGACTCGATCTCGCCCCGCTGCGCGCCCGGCGACGTCCGATCGCGCCTGCGAGATGTCGTCCTTCCGACAGGATCGCTCGAGGCGCTCCAACTGGATCGGGAGCTCGACCCACCACCGCTGCGATTCGACACGAGGTCTCTCGACTCGGGCGCGCCCAATTGATATTCCCTTGGTTCCCCACGCAGACCGGGGTCGCGCGCTGGCCTCGGCAAGGAGTCACGATGTCCGGAAAGGACGTGGACCTCTCGCTGGACGACATCGAAGCGACGTTGAACCTCAACGGGCTCGACAACATCGGGATCGACGTCGGGCTCGACGACGTCAACGCGCAGCTGGGTGCCCAGCTCAACGCGGATACCAAGCTCGACCTGAACCTGGGCGAGATCCGGGCCAACGCCGACGTGAAGGCCGACCTCGACCTCGACGTCGGGGAGATCAAGGCCGACGCCAAGCTCGACGCGGATCTCGGCCTCGACGACATCAAGGCACAGATCGGCGCGAGCGGCGATCTGGTGGCCGCCATCAAGGAGCTCGCGCCGGTCTTCCTGAACCTGCTCTGGAAGGAGATCCCGATCGTCAAGGTCGGGATGCCGCACCGCTACAAGCTGGCCTTCAACCTGCTCGGATCGGAGATCTGGAGCTTCACGTTGATGGGCGAGTCCGAGTTCGTCTCCGAGAGCAACGAGTGCCCGGAGGACGGCGATGCGTGACGGAGAGCCGCTGCTGCTGCTGGCCCGCGGCGGACGCGCCCGCGGCACGCTGCCGCTGCCGGAGGAGCCCGCGGCCCGCGCGGCGGCTCCCCGCGCGGCCGCCCGGCCGGAGGTGACGCTGCTGTCGCTGCGCGCCGGGGAGGGGGAGCCGCTCCAGGCGCGCGTGGCGCGCGCGCGCCCGCGCCGCCGGCACCGACGCGTGGGCGTGTCGCTCGACATCGATCCGACCACGCCGCCCGGCGAGTACCAGGGCGAGCTCGAGCTGGAGGGCGTGCGGACGCCCGTCCAGCTGGTCGTGCCGCAGCGTCACCGGTTCCGCCTGGTGCCGAGCCGGCTCACCTTCGAGGTGACCGGCGCGTGCCGCGCCCAGGCCCAGGTGCTCGTCGAGAACCGCGGCAACGTGGACGTCGTGATCGAGCAGCCGGCGGCTGCCCTGATCGAGCCGCGCAACCGCGCCTGCATCGTGATGCGCGACGCGCTGGCGGCCGCCGGCGGTGCGGAAGCCGAGCCCACCGCCCAGCGCCTGGTCGATACGGTGGTGGCCGCCACGATGCGCAGCACCGGCTCGGACCCGACGCTGGGCGCGCGCATCGAGCAGGCGCCCTGCACGCTGCGGCCGGGCGAGCGTCGCATGCTCGACCTCACCCTGCGCATCGCGGCGACCCCGCGCGGCAACCACCGGGCCGTGCTCTCGATCGCGGGCCGGGGGCTGCGCGTCGACATCGTCTCCCACATGAAGGGCCCGGACGAGTCCGAAGAGTCCTGAGCCCGCCCCAGAGAGGTGACCTCATGCATCGAAAAGCCTGTTCCAAGTGCCACCGCACCCCGTGCCGCTGCGGCGTCCTGGCGGAGGCTACGAGCCGGGTGCTGCACGGCAGCGCCCGAATCCTCGACTCGCTGAGCGAGCTGGGCCGCGACCCGGCGGCGTCGTGCCGCGGCGACATCCTGATCCACGCCGTGGACGGCGAACGGCGCGTGGTCTCCTACGAGGTCGTGAACGACTCGAAGTGCAAGATCACGTTCGAGGCGTCGGTCTCGCCCTGGATGGATTGCTGCAGCGGCGACGCGCTGGCGAGTCCCAGCATCGCGATCTCGGCGCCCGGGCCGATCGAGCTCGAGCCGGGCGAGTCGCATCGCTTCGACCTGATCGTGGAGACGGGCGGCTTCCCGCGCTGTGGATGCTACACGGCGACGCTCGATCTCGGAGGCACGCGCTGCGAGCCGGTGCGCGTGGCGCTGTGCCTGACCGAGAAGGTGCCGCTGGTGTGCCGGCACGACTCGTCGCGGCTACGCGCCTGGCTGCGACAGAACTGCTTCGAGTGGGAGCCGACGCGCTACGAGGCGCCGGCGCCCGAGCTCACGGCGGACAGCTGCTGAGCGTCCAGAAGCGCGCGACGGGGCCGACGACGGTCCGATTCGATGGAAAGGGCTGTGCAGAGCATCAGGGCCGCGATCTCGGCCGTTCCGTTCGCCGTCGACCGCCATGCTTCTCACGGTGAAGCGGGGAGCTCCTCGCGAATGGCGCGCTCGACCGTCGCGGCGAGCAGCTCCGACTCGTCCTCCCCGAGCACCAGCGGCGGCGCGAGGATCAATACGTTGCCATGGCCCCGTGTCGTGTTGGTGGTCTTGCCGATGATGACCCCGTCGTCTGCGCAGCGCCCGACGACCCGTGCGACGCTCGCGGCGCCGAGCGGCCTCTTCTCTGCCTTCTCCTCGACCAGCTCGATGCCGAGCAGGAGCCCGCGTCCGCGGACATCGCCCACGTTCGGGTGGTCTTCGAGGCGGCGCAGCCTTCCCAGCAGCGCGTCGCCCGCCTTCGTGGCGCGCTCGAAGAGGTCCTCGCGCTCCATGATCTCGATGTTTCGCAGCCCGACCGCCGTCGCGACCGGATGTCCGCCATAGGTGTTGATGTGTCGCAGATGGCGCAGCTCGTCGAGCTCGCCTTCGAACGCCTCGAAGACGTGCTGCTTGGCCACCATCGCGGCAAGCGGCTGGTAGCCGCTCGCGAGGCCCTTGCCGAGCGTGAGGAGGTCGGGCTCGACGCCGTAGAGCTGGTGTGCGAACGGAGCCCCGAGTCGACCGAGCGCGGTGACCACCTCGTCGACGATCAGCAGCACGCCGTGACGGTCGCAGATCCCGCGCACGCGCTCCAGGTAGTCGTCGGGCGGCACGAGCACGCCGCCGCCCGCGATGATCGGCTCCATGATGAACGCGGCGACGGTTTCCGCGCCTTCGCGCTCGACCGCCTCTTCGAGCTGGGCGGCGGCGTCGCCATCGGATCGATAGAGGTCCGGTGCGTCGACATGAAGGAAGCCCGGCGCCAGCGGGCCATAGCCGGCCTTGCGCTCCTCCTGACCGGTGGCCGAGAGGGCGCCCAGCGTGTTGCCGTGATAGGCGCGGTGGCGCGCGATGATCTTGTGGCGGCCGGGTGATCCGATCTGCGCCTGGTACTGGCGCGCGACCTTGAACGCCACCTCGTTGGCTTCCGAGCCGCTGCTCGTGAAGTAGACCTTGCCGGCGTAGCCGAGCATGTCGAGTAGCTTGCCGGCGAGCCGCGCCGCGGGCGCGTGAACGAAGGTGGCGGGCAGATACGCGAGCTTCGCCATCTGCTCGCGCGCCACGTCCGCCAACTCCTCGCGGCCGTAGCCCACGTTGACGCACCAGAGCCCCGAGACTCCATCGAGCACGCGGCGGCCCTGTGCGTCGGTGAGAAAGACGCCGTCGCCGGACACGATCTCACGGGGCATGCGCGCCTCGAGGCCGCGATGCTGCGTGAGTGGATGCCAGAGGCTCTCGAGGTCGAGCTTTGCGATGCCTGATTCGGAGGACATGGCGGGCTCCGCGAGCTCTACTCAGGATACTCCATCTCTGCACATGGAGTTGCCCGGCCGAGCGCGGCGCCGCGTGGTTGACAGCCGTCTCGACCGCTCTCAACATCTTCCTCGGTCAGGGAATCGTCTCCTGGGGGTCCCGGTTGATCGATCGCATCGAGCGTCGTCCTCGGCTGGACCTCCGCGTCTCGGCAGCTCCGAGCGCAGGCTGATCGTGCCCAGCCCGCCGGACAAGAGGTCCGGCAACCCCTACGAGAACCCGGAGCTCTTCGAGTTCGCGGGATCGATGGAGGGGCTCCCGGAGTGGGTCGACCCGCTCGGCGAGCCGCGGGCCGCACCCTGGCAGCGCGGGGCACAGGCGTTCTTCGAGGCGGCGGCGCAGGTCCTGCCCGGTGTGGCGATCGCCGCGCTCCTGGCGTTGATCGGCCGCGCCCTCGCGGAGTACGTCGGCGTGACGCTGATGGGCTTCGCACGGACACCCCTGAGCCCGATCCTCATCGCCATCCTGCTTGGGCTCGCGATTCGCAATGCGGTCGGACTGCCGACGGCCTACCAGCCCGGATTGCGCCTCTGTCTGCAGCAGATCCTGCGCATCGGCATCGCGCTCCTCGGGCTGAGGCTCAGCCTCGCCGCCGTCGGGTCGATCGGCCTGGTCGCGCTGCCGATCGTCATCGCGTCGATCGCGACGGCGCTGGTCGGGGTGACGCTCGTGAACCGCTGGCTCGAGCTGCCGCCGCGCCTGGGGACGCTCGTCGCGGTTGGCACCGCGATCTGCGGCAACAGCGCGATCATCGCGACGGCCCCGCTGATCCAGGCCGAGGAAGACGAGGTGAGCTACGCGGTCGGCTGCGTGACCCTCTTCGGGTTGACCGCCCTCGTCACCTATCCGTTCCTGGCGGGCGTCTTGTTCGGCGAGCAGCTGCAGCTGAGCGGCATCTTCCTGGGCACCGCGATCCACGACACGGCGCAGGTGGCGGGCGCCGGCCTGCTCTTCGCCCAGCAATACGAGGCCGGCCAGGTCCTGGACACGGCGATGGTGACCAAGCTGCTGCGCAACCTGTTCATGGTCGCGGTGATTCCCGGCGTCGCCTTCCTGTACCACCGGCAGGGTGCCACCACCGTCTCGCCCGCGAGGCTGCGGCTGCGCCAGGCAATGCCCTTCTTCGTGTTCGGCTTCCTCGGGCTCGCGCTGCTGCGCACGATCGGCGACCTCGGGGAGGCCCCGTTCGCGGGCCTGCTCGCCCCTACCCAATGGACCGGGCTGATCGAGCTGGGCTCCAACGCGTCCGCATGGTGCGTCACGCTCGCGATGGCCGCGGTCGGCCTCGGCACCGACCTCGGGCGACTGAAGGCGCTCGGATTGCGCCCGCTCGCGGTCGGGCTGTCCGCAGCGCTGACCGTGGGTGCGGTCAGCGTCGGCGCACTCTCACTCCTGAGCCCGTGGATCTCGGGACTCTCGTGACGGCCCCGCTGCGGATTCGCCCCCGGAGGATGAACGGAGTACTCGACCGAGGCGGGCTGCTGCGGCGTAGACCCCTGGGTTCCCGGTCGAGCGGCGCCGGCTGGAGTCGCTGCGGCGCTGGCGTCTTCCCGGTCCGCGCCGAGTTCAGGCGGAGGCGCTGGGCCGACCTCGGAAGGATTCGTACCAGCGCGCCAGGTTGAGGCCCACGTCCAGCGGGATCTCGCCCGCGCGGGCCATCTCGAAGGCCGCGAACAGGGTGCAGTCGGCGATCGTGGGCCGCTCGCCCACGACGAACTCCCGGTCGCCCATCTGCTCGTCGAGGAACGCGAGCGGCCGCGGCAGCTCGGCCTGCATGACGCGCGCGATCTCGGCGCTGGGCTTCTTGCCGGGGAGCACCGGGCGGGTGGCGTGGAACACCAGCGCGACCCGGCGCAGCACGTCGAGCTCACAGGTGCGCTCGATCGCGCGCACCCGGGCGCGTTCCAGCGCGGTCGTGCCGATCATCGGCGGCTCCGGGTGCAGCTCCTCGAAGTACTCGATGATCGCGAGCGACTCGCGCAGCACGGTGCCGTCGTCGAGCTCGAGCACCGGCACGCCGGCCATCGGGTTGAGCGCCAGGAACTCGCGCTTGCGGTGCTCGCCCTCGAGCAGGTTCACCTCGACGCGCGGGACCTCGATGCCCTTCTCGGCGAGGTAGACGCGCACCTTGCGCGGGTTCGGGGCGAACGGGAAGTCGTAGAGGCGCATCGGAGCGCAATCTAGCCCGAGAGCGCGGGGATGTCGCGGTAGAGCTCGAGCGCCTCGGGGTTGGCGAGCGCCTCGCGGTTGCGCACCGGGCGACCGTGCACGATGTCGCGCACCGCCAGCTCGACGATCTTGCCACTGCGGGTGCGCGGGATGTCGGCGACCGCGACGATGCGCGCGGGCACGTGACGCGGAGTGGTGTTGGCACGGATGCGCGCGCGGATGCGGTCGGCGAGCGCGTCGTCCAGCTCGACGTCGGGGCGCAGGACCACGAACAGCACCACGCGCACGTCGTCCTCCCAGCGCTGTCCGATCACCAGCGACTCCACCACCTCGTCGAGCTGCTCGACCTGGCGGTAGATCTCGGCCGTGCCGATGCGCACCCCGCCCGGGTTGAGCGTGGCGTCGCTGCGGCCGTGGATCACGAAGCCGCCGTGCCCGGTGATCTCGGCGAAGTCGCCGTGGCACCACACCCCCGGAAAGCGCTCGAAGTAGGCCGCGCGGTAGCGAGTGCCGTCGGGGTCGTTCCAGAAGCCCACCGGCATCGAGGGGAACGGGCGCGTGCACACCAGCTCGCCGGGCGACCCGCGCAGCGGGTCACCCGCCTCGTCGAACACGTCCACCGCCATCCCGAGGCCCGGCACCTGGCACTCCCCCCGCCACACGGGACCCGTGGGGTCGCCGCCGACGAAGCACGAGACGATGTCGGTGCCGCCCGAGATCGACGCGAGCTGCGCGTGCGGGGCGATCGCGTCGTAGACGAAGTCGAAGCCCTCCGCGACCAGCGGCGAGCCGGTGGAGAGGATCGCGCGCACGCGCGACAGGTCGTGGGTGTCGCGCGGCCGCAGCCCCTCCTTGCGCACCGCGTCGAGGAACTTGGCGGAGGTGCCGAAGACCTCGACGCCCTCCTCCTGCGCCAGGTCGAACATCGCGCTCGGGCCCGGCTGGAAGGGCGAGCCGTCGTAGAGCACCAGGGTGGCCTCGCTCGCCAGCCCCGACACCAGCCAGTTCCACATCATCCAGCCGGTGGTGGTGAAGTAGAACAGCCGCTCCCCGGCGCGCAGGTCGACGTGCAGGCGGTGCTCCTTCAGGTGCTGCAGCAGCGTGCCGCCGGCGCCGTGCACGATGCACTTGGGCGGGCCGGTCGTGCCCGACGAGTAGAGCACGTAGAGCGGGTGATCGAAGGGGAGCCGCGCGAACTCGACCGGTCCCGGCTCGTGGGCGGCGAGCCAGTCGGGCCACAGCACGGCGTCGGGCAGGCCGTCGAGCCCGGGCGCGTCGTCCAGGTGCGGCACCACGACGGTGCGCTCGACGCTGGGCAGCTCCGCCCGGATCTCGCGCAGCTTGTCGAGACAGTCGTGGGGGCGGCCGTTGTAGGCGTAGCCGTCGGCGGCGAGCAGCACGCGCGGCTCGATCTGGCCAAAGCGGTCGAGCACGCCGCGCGCGCCGAAGTCGGGCGAGCACGACGACCAGGTGCCGCCCAGGCTCGCGGTGGCGAGCATGCCGACGACGGCCTCCGGGCCGTTGGGCAGGTAGCCGGCCACGCGATCGCCCGGGCGCAGGCCCAGGTCGCGCAGCCCCGCCGCGAGGCGCGACACCTCGTCGTTCAACTCGTCCCAGCTCCAGGGGCGCCGCACCCCGCGCTCGTCGCGGAACACCAGCGCCGGATCTGGACCGCGGCGGCGCAGCAGGTTCTCGGCGAAGTTGAGGCGCGCCTCCGGGAACCAGCGCGCGCCCGGCATGGCGTCCCCGTCCGCGAGCACCGTGTCGCCACGCTCGCCGCGCACCGCGCAGAAGTCCCAGACCTCGCTCCAGAAGTCCGCGCGCGCGTCGACCGACCAGGCGTGCAGCGCGCGGTAGTCCGGCAGGGCGCGGCCCGCGCGCGCCGCTGCGCGCGCCCGGAACGCGCTGAGCTGGGCGGCGCCGGCGCGCTCGGCAGTCGGCTGCCAGAGCGGGCCCTCGGCGCCGCTCATGGGTTCACGACGACCTTGCCGTGGGTCTTGCGCGAGCCCAGCGCCGCGAGCGCGTCCGGCACCTCGTCGAGCGGGAAGCGGCCCCAGATCAGCGGCCGGATCTTCTTCTCCTCGGCCAGCCGGAACAGCGCCGCGAAGGTCTCCGGCACGCGCTCGGGCTCGTGCTTCGCGTAGGCGCCCCAGTGCACGCCCACGACCGCGATGTTCTTCAGCAGGATGCGGTTCGCCTTCACGCTGGGGATCGTGCCGCCCGCGAAGCCCACCACCAGCAGCCGCCCGTTCCAGGCGATGCACTTGAGCGAGCGGTCGAAGACGTCGCCGCCCACCGAGTCGTAGATCACGTCGGCGCCGCGGCCGCCGGTGGCCTCCTGCACGCGCTCGACGAAGTCCTCCTCGCGGTAGTCGATGGTGAGGTCGGCGCCCGCCTCGCGCGCCACGGCCAGCTTGTCGGCACCGCCCGCGGTGGCGATCACGCGTGCGCCCAGCGCCACGCCGATCTGCACGGCGGCCAGGCCCACGCCGCCGGCAGCCGCGTGCACCAGCAGCGTCTCGCCCGGCTGGATCGCGGCGCGGTAGACGAGGGCGGCGTACGAGGTGGGGTAGACGATCGGCAGCGCGGAGCCCTCGTCGAAGTCGAGGGCGGCCGGCAGCGGGTGGGCGATGGCGGCCGGCACCGCCACGCGCTCGGCGAAGCCGCCCACCGGCACGCCCGCCAGCACCCGGTCCCCGACCGCGAAGTCCGACACGCCGGAGCCCACCGCGTACACCACGCCCGCGATCTCGCCGCCCGGCACGAACGGGAACGGCGGCTTCACCTGGTAGCGGCCCTGCACGAGCAGGATGTCGAAGAAGTTGCAGCCCGCCGAGCGGATCTCGACGCCGAGCTGGCCCGGCCCGATCTCCGGGTCGGGCGCCTCGCTCACGACGAGATCCGACGGCTCCATCCAATGGTCGACGACGATGGCACGCATCGCCCCAGCGTAGCCCTATGCTCGGGGCATGAGCGAGATCCCCGACGAGATCGACGTCGAGACCATCGGCGAGGACGTGCCCCTGCTCGAGGGCATCCGCACCACGCGCGCGATCCGGCGGCTGCGGCCCGACCCGGTGCCGAAGGCGCTGATCCGCAAGGTGTGCGAGGCGGGCACCTTCGCCCCGAGCGGCGGCAACCGGCAGCCGTGGGTCTTCGTGGCGGTCACCGAGCCCGAGCGGCGCGCCTTCGTCGCCGAGCGCTACCGGCCCGCCTTCCTGCGCTACATCGAGCCGGCGCGCAAGGCGGCCGAGGCGCCGGACTTCCCGGCGGGCCGGCGCCGCACGATGCAATCGGCCATCTACCTGGCCGAGCACCTGCACGAGGTCCCCGTGCACCTGTTCGTGGCCGGCTGGCAGCGGCGCGGCGAGCCGCAGCTCCAGGCGCTCTTCCCGTGCATCCAGAACGTCCTGCTGGCGTGCCGCGCGGTCGGGCTCGGCGCCGCGCTCACCACGGTGCACCTCGCGTTCCGCGCGGAGATCGACGCGTACCTGGGTCTGCCGGCCGACCGCCCGAGCTGCGCGATGATCCCGATCGGCTGGCCGCGCGGCCGCTACGGCCGGCCGCCGCGCCGTTCCGTCGACGAGTCGCTGCACTTCGAGCGTTTCCACGAGCCGCCCGCGTCGGACTGAATCGGTTGCGTTTCTCCCGGCGCGCGGCGATCCTCGACGCGTCCATGCAGCCCACGCCGCCGCCGCGCTCCACCCGCCCCCCGCTGCGCTCCGACGACGGACGCCTGGTGCGCGGCCGCCGCAGCCGGGCCCGCATCCTCGACGCGGCCCGCGCCCTGTTCCGCGAGCGCGGCTTCGACGGCGCCACCTTGCGCGCCATCGCCGCGCGCGCCGGCATGGGCGCCAGCTCGATCTACCGCCACGTGCGCTCGAAGGAGGAGCTGCTGGTCGAGGACCTGGCGGCGCGCCAGGAGGAGGCCTGGCTGCGCTTCCGCCGCGCCGACGACCGCAACGGCCCCACCTGCGAGCGGGTGCGCGCCTTCTTCGCGCACCAGCACGAGCTGCTCTCACAGGACGCCGACCTCACCACCATCGCCCTGCGGGCGCTCACCCATCCCGAGGCGCGCGTGGCGAGCCGGGTGCTCGCCCTGAACGACCGCAGCATCGGCCTGATTGCCGAGATCCTGATGCGCGGCCGCGCGCGCGGCGATCTCGCGCGCGACGTCGACGTCCTGCACGGCGCCCGCGCGCTGTTCCACGCCGCGCTCGGCGCGCGCATCTCGTGGGCCAACGGCCAGCTCGACGCCGACGCCTGTCGCACCTCGATCGAGAGCTCGGTAGACCTGCTCTTCGCGGGGCTGGGAGCCGACTGACGCCATGGCCGGACGCGACGCGTGGATCCGCGAGCTGGACGCGGTGAGCGAGTCGCTTCGGGCCATCACCTCGAGCCTCGAGCTGTCCGAGGTGCTGCGCGTGGTGCTGCGCCGCATCAAGACGCTCACCGAGGCCGAGGCGCTGTCGCTGCTGCTCTACGACGCCGCGCGCGAGGAGCTGGTGTTCGCCGCCACCGAGACGCTGCGCGAGCGCGTCTTCGCGGGGCTGCGCGGCGAGGCGGCCGGCGGCGTCGCCGCGCACGTCATGCGCGCCGGCGAGCGCGTCGCCGTCAACGACCCGGCCGACGCCGGCCCGCTCGGGATCGATCTCGCCGACCTCGACCCCGCGGTCCGCAACTGGCTGGCCGCGCCGGTGCGCCGCGCCGGCCGCGTGGTCGGCGCGATCGAGCTCGCCGGCCGCTACGACGGGCGCCCGTTCGGCGCGGGCGACGCGGATGCGCTCCAGGCACTCGCCGACGAGCTCGGCGCGCAGTGCGGCGCCGAGGTGCTCGCGGGCGACGCCGACGCGGTGCGCGCCTTCTTCGCGAAGGTCGCCGCGGCGGTGCCGAGCCAGGAGGCGAAGCTCGTGCTGCTCGATGCCGAGGGGCGCGAGTGCATCCTGGGCGCCTCGCGCCAGCTCCAGGCGGGGGTCGTGGACGGGCTGCGCATCCGGCTCGACCAGGGCATCGCGGGCTGGGTGGCGCGCCACCGCGAGCCGGTCCTGCTGGACGACGTGCGCTCCGACCCGCGCTACTACGCCGGGATCGAGCGCCGCACGGGCTTCCGCCCGCGCAGCATGCTGTGCGTGCCCATGGTGATGAAGGGCCGCCTGCTCGGCGTGGTCCAGTGCCTCAACAAGCTCGGCGGCGGCGGCTTCGGCGAGGACGAGCTGCACCTGGTGCGCACCCTGGCCGATCACGCCGCCATCGCGATCGAGAACGCCTCGCTGTACCGCGAGGCGCGGCTGGCCGCGCGCACCGACGACCTCACCGGGCTCTCGAACACGCGCCACTTCAACGAGCTGCTGCCTGCGCTGCTGGCCAGCTCCACGCGGACGGTCTCGCTGGTCGTGCTGGACCTCGACAACTTCAAGGCGGTGGTCGACACGCACGGCCACCTGGTGGGCAGTCGCACGATCGCCCAGGTCGGCCGGCGCATCGCCGCGCTGCTCCGGCCCGGCGACACCGCGGCGCGCTTCGGCGGAGACGAGTTCGTGGTGCTCCTGCCCGACACCGGGTGCGCCGAAGCGCGGGCGCTGGCCGAGGCGGTGCGCGCCTCGATCGAGGCGATGGCATGCCTCGACGGCACCGAGATCGACCTCGCCCCGGTGACGGCCAGCCTGGGCGTGGCGAGCTTCCCCGAGCACGCGGACTCCGCGGACGCCCTGTTCCAGGCGGCCGACCGGGCCATGTACGAGGTCAAGGCGGGTGCGAAGAACGCGGTGGGGCTGGCCGTCACCGCCTGAAGCGTTCGCGTGCATCCAGTCCATGGGGAAACCCCTTCACGCCTGTGCTCATCCCTCGGATTGGGGACCTCCTCGGGCGCGCGGCGGGGTACGATGGTGCTCGACCCCGCATGCAGGAGGACACCCCGTGCAGGTCGCGCCCCGCTGGCTCCTCTCGACCGCGGCGGTCGCCGCCCTCCTCCTCGCCCCCGCACCCGCCCGAACGGGCGAGCCCTTCCCGGACTGCAACCAGAACGGGATCCCGGACACGCAGGAGCTCGACTCCGACCAGGACCGCCTCATCGACGCCTGCGACAACTGCACGTTCGTCCCGAACCCCGAGCAGATCGACACCGATCGCGACGGGATCGGCAACGCCTGCGATCCGGACCTGAACAACGACGGCGCCGTCGGCATCCCCGACTTCAACGAGTTCCGTCCCGCCTTCGGCAGCGTTGTGGGCGAGCCGGGCTTCGACCCCAACGCCGACTTCACCGGCGACGGCGGGGTCGGCATCCCCGACTTCAACGTGTTGCGCCGCTTCTTCGGCGGACCGCCCGGCCCCGGCCTGCCCGGCGACCGCCCCGACCGCGACCGCGACGGCGTGCCGGACGACGTCGACAACTGCGTCGACCGCGGCAACGCGCTGCAGGTCGACCTCGACCTCGACGGCGTCGGCGACGTCTGCGACAACTGCCCGACCGAGCCGAACCCCGACCAGAAGGACGAGAACGGCGACGGCGGCGGCGACGCCTGCGAGCCCTCGCCGCGCATCGGCCTGTGCGGCGAGCCCTTCGTGCCCGCGCCCGGCGTGGACGAGCGGCTGTTCGACGACTCGCTGCCGCACCCCGAGCTCCAGGGCGTGGTGCACCCGATGCTCCAGCTGAGCGCCTCGCTGATGGAGGGCCAGCGCAAGCAGATCGAGGCCGCCGGCGCGCAGCTCCACGAGGCCTTCGGCCGCAACGTGTTCCTCTCCGCCATCCAGCAGGGCTCGCTGCGCAAGGTCATCGACCTGCCCTTCGTGCGCGCCCTGTTCCCGGTGCCCGAGGCCTGCCGCGGCAACGAGCTGCCGACCTGCCCCGGCCTGCGCTTCGGGCTCTGGAACGCCTTCCTCCGCCTCGACCCCGCGCCTCGGCCGCGCACCCAGCACGCCCTGGCGTACGGCCCGCGGCTGGAACAGGACGTCCTGTTCGGCGGCCTGGGCAACGACCTGCTGAACGACACCTGGCTGTGGGACGGCGCGAGCTGGGACCTGGCCAACCCCTCCGAGCCGCCCAGGCCGCGCCGGGACCACGCCATGGCCGCGCACCGCGAGCGGGGTGGGATCGTCCTGTTCGGCGGGCTCCTGACCGTGCCCGGCGACGGGCCCGTCGCCTCGCGCGAGACCCTCGTCTTCGACGGCGCCGAGTGGCAGCGCCCCGAGCCCCCCAACGCGCCGCCGCCCCGCCACGGGCACGCGATGGCCGAGGACCGCGCGAGCGGCCTGGTGGTGCTGTTCGGCGGCCGCGACGAGAGCGGAGAAGAGCTCGGCGACACCTGGGTGTGGGACGGCGACGACTGGCGCGAGCTGTCCTCCAAGGAGAACCCGCGCCCGCGCGCCCAGCACGCGATGGCCTACGACCCCGACAGCGGCGAGATCGTGCTGTTCGGCGGCGAGTCGCAGGGCGCCGTGCTGGGCGACACCTGGGTGTGGCGGCGCGGCGAGTGGCAGCCGGTCAGGCCGGCGACGAGCCCGCTCGAACGCGCGGCCCACGCGATGGCCTCGCACGACCGCGCCTGCGGCGTGGTGCTGTTCGGCGGCCGCGATCCCAACGGCCGCCCGCTGAACGACACCTGGCACTGGAACGGCGACGACTGGGCGCCGGTCGAGGTGGGGCTGCCGGAGCCCGTGGCGCGCTTCGACCACGCCATGACCTACGACGAGCGCCGCGACCGCGTGGTGCTGCACGGCGGCCTGCTCGGCGGCGACGTGCCCGGCGCCGATCTGCACGAGCTCGAGCCGAGCTTCGTGATGGAGGTGATGTTCCACCGCGACGTGCCGTTCGGGGTGTCGAACGGGATCCTGGTCGGCGAGGGCGCCGTGGTGATCGAGCCCGGCGTCGTCGTGGGCGGGTCGCAGCGCGTCAACGTCTGGCAGGCGGCCGTCCCGACCTCCGCGGTGAGCGCGATCGCGCTGCAGGACCCGGTGGTGCACGCGCAGTTCGTCGGGACCACCGGCGACACCAACGACGGCAGCCGCGCGACGATCAACGCGAACGCCGCCCAGGCCGCGCCCTTCTGCGGGGGCGGCGGCTGCACCGGCGCCGGCGTGACCTTCGCGCAGTGGGAGAGCCGCTGGGCGAGCGGCGACGCCACGCCCACCCCGCCGCCGCCGCCGCTGCCGGCGGGCGGCACGCACGCGGCGCTCACCGGCCGCATCACGGTGCGCGACATGGCGGTGCTCGACCCCGCCGACCCGGCCCCGCCGGCCGGCTGCGCCGCCACGATCGGCTGCGGGCTGTGCACCTTCTCGAACCACGCCGCCCACGTGGCCGGCACCATGCTGGGCGACGGCACCAGCGGCGCGGCGTTCGTGGGCATGTCGCCCGCCGCCACCAACATCTCGTACAACGCGCCGGCCTCGGCGGCCGAGGTGGCCTGCGAGCTGACCGACGCGGCCCAGAGCTTCGGGGCCCGCGTCGGCAACGTGTCGTGGGGGAACAACGCGAGCTGCGCCAACCAGGGCCAGTACGACCTGTTCAGCAACGCATACGACGGGCAGATCCAGGGCAACCCGGCGCGGGCGATGGTGTTCGCGGCCGGCAACTCGCAGCGCTTCCGGGTCGGGACGGCGTGTGCGCTGCCCGCGATCTGGACCTCGCCGGCGTGCACCGCGCCGCCGCCGGGCGTGGCGCCGCCGCCCGCGATCGCCCAGCCGGGCGCGCTGGTGAACAGCCGCTTCTACAGCGTCTCGGGCGGCCACGGGCAGTCGGCCAAGAACACCCTCGTGGTGGGCGCGGTCAACTCGGGGGCGCCCTCGCAGCCCGCGACGGTCGGGCGCATGACGACGTTCAGCGGCTGGGGCCCCACGCAGGACGGGCGCATCAAGCCGGACGTGGTGACGGCCGGGGCCGAGGACAACACGCGCGACGGCGTGTGCCCGTGCGGCTTCATCTGCGGCGGCGTGCCCGCGCCGCCCCCGCCCGCCTGCGATCCCGACCCCTTCATCACCTCGACGAACTGCAACCCCAACACCGGCAACTGCCAGGCGATCGGGAACGGCTACGGCGGGCTGCGCGGCACGTCGATGGCCGCGCCGGCCGCGACCGGCGGCGCCGGCCTGGCCATGCACCACCAGAACACGGTCGGGCTGGTGGCCGGCGACGTGCCGCTCGACTCCGACTCGCTCAAGGCACTGCTGGTCCACACCGCCGTCGACCTGCCGGCCCACTTCCCGGTGGGCGGTGCGTTCATGAACCTGGGCCCGTGCGGCGGTGGGGGCGCCAACGAGTGCTGGCCGGTCCCGCCGGTCGCGCCGGGCGTCGTGCAGGACGGGCCGGACTACGTGAACGGCTGGGGCCTGGTGGATCTCCAGGCCGCGCTCACCAAGATCACGAACGGGAACCCGGCGGTCGACATCCAGCCGAGCGGCTGTCCGGCCGACGCCCCGTTCGCCGCGCTGCCGTTCAACAGCCCGCTGGCGGCGGGCGGCGACCCGGCCACGATCGGCATCGGCGGCTGCTCGACGGCCGCGATCTGGGACTGGGTCGGCTACCTCGACGTGCCGGCCGGGACGACCCAGCTCAAGGTCACGATCGCCTGGGACGACCCGCCCTCGCCGGCGCCCGGCGCCGGCTCGACGGCGTCGCTGCTCAACAACGATCTCGACCTGATCGTGACGCCGGGGCCGGGCCGCGGTGGCGCCTTCACGCCGACCGGACCGCACAACTACTCGTGGTGGCTCGATCCCGCGTGCCCGCACCGCCAGGCGGTCCCGGTCACCTCGAACTCGTTCAGCCCCGCGACCTACTCGGACCAGCGCAACAACGTCGAGCAGACCATCGTCAACAACCCCACGCCGGGACAGTGGCGCATCGTGGTGCAGGCCATCGGGCTCACTTCCCCGCAGCCGTTCGCGATCCTGATCTCGATGCCGCCGTCAGTCCCGTAGGACTTCGCTCGGCTTCGCCTCGCTGCGCGCGCCTGCGGCGCTTGCGGGGTGCCCGCGTAGGGGCTGGTTGCCGTGCGCTGGCGGCCCG
>JASJBO010000192.1 GCA_030066475.1 Myxococcota bacterium | reverse complement strand
GGCGCGAAACCGCAGCCATAGCCGTCGCGACGGCGAGGTTTCGCAACGCAGAGCTCGGGCCGAAGGCGCGTGCCAGGCGACGGGAGGGTTCTTCAACGGGCTGCTAGGGCCCGAGCCGCCGGGCCTAGTCGGCCGGGCCCGCGCCCACCGGCGGCAGCTCCGCCTCCCCGCCGCGCGCGGCGAGCGCCACGAACCCGTCGACGTGGGGCTTGACCTTGGCCAGCGCCGCGTCGGCCGCCCGCAGGTCGTTGTGGCGCAGCCGCCCGTGCGCCTTGCTCAGCAGCGCGTAGGTCTCGTGGATCGGCAGGTCGATCTCCAGGTAGGCCACCCGCGAGGAGGCCTCGATCAGCGCGTCCGCCGCGCCGCTCCAGTGCTGCGAGGCGCCCGGATCGAGCGGCGCGATGGCGTCGAGGTGGCGCTTCGCCTCGTCGACCTTGGCGCGCACGTCGGCCACGGCCTCTTGCTCGCGGATCGCGTCGAGCTCCGCGTAGACCGGCACCAGGTCGTTCGACACCGCCTTCTCATTGCGGACGCTCCCGATCACGGTCGAGAGCTGGTGCTCGAGGCGCACGGCCGGGCTCAGCGCGCGCACCTCGCCGAGCAGGGCGCGCGCCCGCGCGACGCTCTTGCGCGCCTCGACGCCGGCGCCCCTCTCGATGGCAGCACGTGCGTTGGCGACCTCGTCGAGGATCCGGGCGCCCTGCGCAGAGACCAGCGTGAGCTGGGCCGCCGTCAGGGTGGACGCCGCGAGGATCTGGTCCGCGGCCTGCGCGCCTCCGGCGAACGGGCAGACGAGCGCGGCCGCGATCAGCAGGCGCAGCGCGGCACGGCGGGGGGAGTCGAAGCGATGCGATCGCATGGACGGGCTCCTTTCGAAGCGCCTGGGATCGGGGCGCGAGCTTGCCACGGATCGAGCGCGGCGGCCGCCCTCGCGAGCAGCTCTCTCGCGACCCCGTGGGGTCCTTCAGCCCGATGCAGTCGCGGGAAGCACTCGCACTGGTCGCGCACCTCGTCGCGCTGCTCGAGCTCGAACTCCCGGCCGTCGATCGCCCTTGTGTCGGCAGCACCGGGCAGCGTATGCTCGGGTGGGGGAGAGAGGGCCTTGATGCGCAATCTCGGCGGCGGTCTCGAGCTGGCCGCTCGATCGCTGGTTCTGCCCTGGATGCTGGGTCTGCGTTGGGCCAGCCGGCTCGGCGACACGGACCGCGACGGCATGCCGGCGTCGCCGCGCACGCTCGCGCTGGCCGCCAAGATCGCCGCCGACGACTTCTTCTTCGCGACCGAGGTGCTGAGCAGCTCGATCGTCCTGCGCGGCGACGATCGCCGCCGCGTGCGGCGCGAGCTGGCCGCCGCCACGCAGCTGTTCGAGCGGCGCGGATGGCTCGACCAGCCCGCCGAGTACCACCGCACGCCGCCGCCGCTCCGCCAGGTCGCGGAGCGTCCCACCCGCATCGGGACCACGCGCTACCAGATGCTCGCGTTCGAGAGCGGCTACATGCCGCGACCCGACGAGCCGGGCTGCGAGCGCTGGCTCGCCTACGAGCCCAACCACACCGCCTACGCGCGCGTGCTGCGCCACTCCGGCGCGCCGCGACCCTGGGTGGTGTGCGTTCCCGGCTATCGGATGGGCAACCCGGCCGTCGACTTCACCGGGTTCCGCGCCAGCTGGCTGCACCGCGCGCTCGGTCTCAACGTGGCGATCTTCGTGCACCCGTTCCACGGGCCGCGTCGCGTGGGTCGCCGCGGTGGCGACGGCTACCTGCGCGGCGACATGCTCGATACCGTGCACGCGCTCTCGCAGGCGATCTGGGACCTGCGCCGGCTGACCGGCTGGCTGCGCAGCCAGGGGGCACCGGGAATCGCCGCCTACGGCCTGTCCCTCGGCGGCTACAGCGCTGCGCTG
Organism: Myxococcota bacterium; assembly: GCA_030066475.1. The sequence continues at coordinate 15,077 of JASJBO010000192.1, read as the reverse complement.
CTCGCGGCGCTCTCGGACCAGCTCGACGCGGTGGTGGCGGGCATCCCGGCCTCGTGCTTCGTCAACCTGGTCCGCGCCAACGCGCCGGTGGGCGTGGTGCCGATCGCCGACCTGATCGGCTTCCCGTTCGAGGAGGTCGAGCGCGTGCTGAGCGTCGTGTCCCCGCTGGCGATCCCGGCGCAGGTTCCGCGCGAGCGCCGCTTCCTGTTCGCGGGCACCGCCGACCGGCTGGCGACGCCGGACCAGACCTGGGCGCTGTGGCGCCACTGGGAGCGGCCGCGCGTCGCCTGGTACGCGGGCAGCCACACCTCGTTCCTGCTCGAGCCGACCGTCACCACGCTGCTCGAGGAGGCGCTCGACCCCGCGGCGCTGGTGCGTCCGCCGCCCGAGCCGCCGCGCACGCGCCCCGTGCGACGATCCAGCGCGCTCGGGTCGTCCGATCCGCCGCAGCCCACGCTCTGAGCCCGGGCCGGAGCAGGCGGCCGGGCTCAGGCCAGCTCGCGCCCGCGCGAGGACGACACCAGGCGGAGCTTCTCCACGTCGATCCGGATCGCGTCCTTCTCGCGCTGGATCACGCCGTCCTCCTCCCAGCGCGAGAGCTGCTTGTTCACGCGCTCGCGCACCGAGCCGACCATCTCCGCCAGCTCGCGCTGCGTCAAGGTCAGCACCACGCGCAGACCGTCCGGGGTCTCCTGCCCCTGCTCCTCGGCGATGCGCAGCAGCGTCTTGGCCAGGCGCTGATCGACGCGCAGGAACACGTTGTCCTCGAGCTGCTCGATGGTGCTGCGCAGGCGCGCCGCGAGGAACTCGAGGATGCGCAGCGCCACCTCGGGATGGCGCAGCAGGTAGGCGCGGATGTCGCGGAACGAGAACGCGACCATCGTCATCGGCGACACGGTGGCGATGGTGGCCGTGCGCGGCTTGCGGTCGAAGAGCGCGATCTCGCCGAACACGTCGCCGGGCCGCTCCTCGCCGAGGATCAGCTCGCGGCCGTCCTTCGAGGTGGTGGAGGCGCGGGCGAGGCCGTCCACCACGACGTAGAACGCCGCGGCCTCGTCGCCCTTGTGGAAGATCGTCTTGCCGGCCGGGACGCGTTCCTCGCGGCCGAGGTCGGCGAGCTGGGCCAGCTCCTGCGCCGAGAGCGCACCGAAGATGGGGCTCTCGGACAGGGCTTCCATGCAGGCGTCGCGTCGCGTCGTCATGGCTCCTCGGCTCCCGTCCGGCCTACGCGTGCGTGGACGCCACCCGGTCCTTCCAGGGCAGCGCCTGCTCGAGCTGGGCGGCCACGAGGACCAGCAGGTCTTCGCGCGCGTAGGGTGCCACCAGCATGGCGCCCACGGGCAGGCCTTCGTCGGTCTGGTGCAGCGGCAGCGAGATCGCGGGCTGGCCGGTCAGGTTGAACGGGAAGGTGAAGGCGCCGAACGGCGCCGCCCGCAGGAAGCCCTTGAGCGGCATCTCGGGCGGCGAGGCGAACTCGCCCAGCGGCGGCGGCGGCTCGGCGGCGGTGGGACTCAGCAGCAGGTCGAAGTCCTGCCACCAGGCGGCCATGCGGCGGCCGTAGCGGTGCACCCAGTCGATCGTCTCGAGGAACGCCGCGACCGGGGTGGCGCGACCGATCTCGGCGATCGCCCAGGTCATCGGCTCGACCTCCTCCTGCGGCACCGGTCGGCCGACCTTCTGGGCCGCGGCCTCGAGCGCCCAGGCGACGTTGCAGGCCACCGTCGTCACGTAGCGGCGCGCGACGTCGGCGTCCTCGAGCGCCTCGGGATGCGACTCCTCGACCTCGTGGCCACACGCCTCGAGCGCGCGCGCCGCCAGGCGCGCCGACTCGACACAGGCGGGGTGCACGTCGGGTCCCTCGCGCGGCAGCCGCGCGAGCAGGCCGATGCGCAGCGGCTTGGGCTCGCGCTGCGTCTCGGCGTAGTAGAGCCGCTTGGGCGGCGGCGCGTAGTACGGGTCGCCCGGCATGCCCCCGTTCACGACGTCGAGGATCGCCGCCGTGTCGCGCACGGTCTTGCTGACGACCAGCTCGCACGAGAACCCGCTCCAGCGTTCGCCCACGCCGGGTCCGAACGACGAGCGGCCGCGCGTGGGCTTGAGTCCCACCAATCCCGCGTGCGAGGCGGGGATGCGGATCGAGCCGCCGCCGTCGCTGGCGTGCGCCGCGGGCACCATGCCCGACGCCACCGCCGCCGAAGCGCCCCCGCTCGATCCGCCCGGGCTGTGCGCCGGGTTCCAGGGGTTGCGCGACGCGCCGTAGGCGGCCGGCTCGGTGGTCGGCAGCAGGCCCAGCTCGGGCGTGTTGGTGCGGCCGAGCGACACGAAGCCGGCGTCGCGCAGGCGCTGCGCGAAGTAGCTCGACTGCGACTCGGTCCCGCCCGCGTTCTTCAGGAACTGCATGCCCATGTGGTAGGGCGCGCCCTCCTCCTGGCCGCCCAGGTCCTTCATCAGGAACGGCACGCCCAGGAAGGGCCGGCCGGCGTCGCCCGTGGCCGCCTTCGTCTGGGCCGCGGCGTGCTCGCGGGCGCGCTCGAAGGCCGGCAGGATCACCGCGTTGAGCGCCGGGTTGAGCTTCTCGATGCGCGCGATCGCGGCCTCGACCAGCTCGAGCGGGGTGGCCTCCTTGCGGCGCACCAGGTCGGCCTGGGCGATCGCGTCCATGCGGGCGAGCTCGTCGGTCATGCCGGGGGTCTCCTTCGATCCGACGCTAGCACCGGTGCCGCGGCGGCGGTCGCATCAGCGTGCGGGGAGCAGCCAGGGCAGCCGGTCGAGGTCGACGTTGCCGCCACTCAGGATGACACCGACCCGCGACAGATTCGGGCGCGCGCGGAACCCGTCCGAGAGCACCGCGGCCAGCGCCACCGCGGCGCTCGGCTCGATCAGCAGCTTGGCCCGCTCCCAGGCCAGCCGCATGGCGCGCACGATCGCGGCGTCGTCGACCACCAGCACGTCCTCGACCCGGTCGCGCAAGACCGGCCAGGTGAGCTCGCCCAGGCTGGTCAGCAGGCCGTCGGCGATGGTGTCGGGGCCGGTCTGCGGGATCCGTCGCCCAGCCCGCTTCGAGCGCGCCGCGTCGTCGGCGCCGCGCGGCTCGGCCGCGAACACGCGGATGCCGGGCAGCGACTCGGTGGCGGCGATCGCGGTGCCGGCCAGCAGGCCGCCGCCGCCCACCGGCGCCACGATCGCGTCGAGCTCGCCGGCCTGCTCGAGCAGCTCGAGCGCGGCGGTGCCCTGGCCCGCGATCACGTCGGGGTGGTCGTAGGGGTGCACGAACGTCGCGCCGGTCTCCTCGAGCACCCGGGCCGCCGCGCTCTCGCGCGCCTCGAGCGTCGGGGCGCACTCGACCACGCGCGCGCCGTAGCCCTCGACGGCGCGGCGCTTCACGCCCGGCGCGTCGTCGGGCATGACGATGTGAGCCGGCACCCCGCGCAGCCGCGCCGCCAGCGCCAGCGCCTGCGCGTGGTTTCCGGAGCTGTGGGTCGCCACGCCACGCGCCGCGTCGGCGTCCGACAGCCGCGCGACCGCATGGCAGGCGCCGCGGAACTTGAAGGCGCCGACCTTCTGGAGCTGCTCGCACTTGAACACCAGCGCGCGGCCCGCCAGCGCGTCGAGCGTGGCACAGGTCTCCACCGGCGTGCGGTGGGCACGGCCCGCGATGCGCTTGGCGGCCTCGCGGACGTCCGACAGCGAGACGGCGTGGCGGGTCATCGTCGCGTTCCAGTATACGCCTTCGTCGCGATCAGCAGGCCGGAGTCCTTCTGGATGTGGAAGCTGCCGCGCGCCTCGATCTCCGCGTCGATGGCGCGGCGCATCGCGCGCAGCCCCTCGTCGCCGAGCGCCTCGGCGCGCGGCATCGAGCGCAGGTAGTCGAGCAGCGGCTCGGTCTCGGTCACGGAGAGCGCGTCGTCGAAGGGCAGACAGCGGACGGCCTCGAAGTGGTGCGCCAGCTGCTCGCGCCCCGACACGAGCCCGAAGCGCGCGGCGTGGGCCGGACGCTCGGCGGCGATTCCGAGGCGCTCGACCAGGTCGTACAGCTCCGCGAACGCGCGCGTGCCGTTGGTGCCCGCGTGCAGCAGGCCCCCCGGGCGCAGCACACGCCGGATCTCGCGCAGCGCCCGCGCCCGGTCGTCCACGTGGTAGAGCATGTGGTGGGCGAAGACGGCATCGAAGCGCGCGTCGGGGTGGGGGATGGCGGTCGCGAGGACGCGCTCGAAGCGGAAGCGGTCCGAGCCGAGCGCGGCGCGGGCCGTTTCGAGCATGCCACGCGAGGCGTCCGACAGGACGAGGCGCCAGCCCGCGGGAACCCGCTCGCGGTTGACCGACCACAGCGTCCCCGGCCCGCAGCCCAGCTCGAGGATCTCCGCGTCGGGCGAGAGCGCGACCTGCTCGAACAGCCAACGCTGCCAGCCCTGCGGATTGGTGCTGAAGCGCTGGTGCACGGCCAGCCGCGCGTTCAGGCGGCTGGGGTCGCGGTACTGGCCGCGGGCCTCCTCCGCCCCGGTCATGCCAGGCGCTTCCCCATGCTGATGCGGTCCTCGACCTCGAAGCCCAGCGACCGGTAGAAGTCGACCACCGCGCCGTTGTCGGCCCGCACCTGGAGGTTCCACTTCGGGCACCCGACGGCGCGCAGGCGCCGCTCGACCTCGCGCATCAACTGCGACCCCACGCCCGCACGGCGCGCGTCGGGATGCACCGCGACGTAGTGCACCCAGCCGCGGTGCCCGTCGAAGCCCGCCATGGCGCTGCCGACGATCGCGCCACCGGCCTCGGCCACCAGGAACAGGTCGCGCTGCACGGCGAGCTTGTGGCGGATGTCGTCCGCGGGGCGGTTGTGCGCCGGCGCCTCCGGGAACACCACACGCCACAGGGCGACGACGCCCGCTTCGTCCGCCTCGCGATACGCGCGAATCACGGGCCGGGCGCTCAACGCAGCCCCTTCGTCATCGGTCGGTGGGGAATCCCCGCCTCGTCGAAGCGCGCCCCGCAGATCGTGTAGCCGAGCAGCTCGTAGAAGGGCACGACCTCCTCCTGCGCGTTGAGCACCAGCTCGCGGTGTCCGCGACGGCGCGCCTCGCCCTCGAGCGCCCGCATCAGCGCCCGGCCCACGCCGTCGCGTCGATGCGCGGCCAGCACCGCCACGCGCTCCGCCTTGGCCCGCCCGTCCAGCTCGCGCAGGCGCGCGGTGCCGACCGGCCGGCCGCCGGCGCGCGCCAGGAAGTGGGCGCAGTCGGGATCGAGGCCGTCGATCTCGAGCGCCTCGGGCACGCCCTGCCCCTCGACGAACACGGTGCGCCGGATCGCCTGGCAGGTGGCGAGCGCGTCGCCGTCGACGGCTTCGACCGAGACCATGGCCTCCATGCTAGCTCCGCGCGCAGTAGGGCGAAGCCGAACGGAGTCAAACCGCAAGCGCCCAGAGGGCGCGCGCAGTGAGGCGGAGCCGAACGGAGTCGAATCGCTAGTCTGCCGCGATGGCTCACGCCCCCCAGCCCGAGCCGGCCGCGGCGCCCACTCGCCTGCCGGCGCCGCCGCTGAGGGTCCACACCAAGGTCCTGTACGGGGTGGGGCAGGCTGCCGAGGGCTTCAAGAATGCCGCCTTCACCAGCCTGCTGCTGTTCTTCTACAGCCAGGTGCTCGGGCTCGACGCGGCGTGGGCCGGCACCGCGATCCTGCTGGCGCTGGTCTTCGACGCGGTCACCGACCCGCTGCTCGGCTCGCTCTCGGACTCGCTCGAGTCGCGCTGGGGCCGCCGCCATCCCTTCCTGTACGCCGCGGCCATCCCGATGGCCTTCACCTTCTACTTCGTGTTCAACCCGCCGCCCGACCTCGAGGGGATCTCCCTGTTCGCCTGGCTGCTCACCTGGACGGTGCTGACGCGCGCCTCGATGACGCTCTACCACGTCCCGCACCTGTCGCTCGGCGCCGAGCTGTCCGAGGACTACGGCGAGCGCACCGTGGTGGTGGCCTATCGCGTGTTCTTCGGCTTCGCGGGCGCCGCCCTCTTCTTCCTGCTTTCGGGCGAGCTGTTCTTCCAGCCGAGCCCGGAGTTCCCCGAGAACGGACAGCTCGATCCCCACGCCTACCCGCCGATGGCGCTGTTCTTCGGCATCGCGATGATGGTCCTGATCTTCCTGTCCGCGATCGGCACCCACTCGCGCATCCCGCACCTGTCGTCGGCGGGCGCGCCGGCGGCGGCCTTCTCGGTCCGCCGGCTGCTGGGCGAGATGTCGGAGGCGCTCTCGAACGCCTCGTTCCGCGTCTTCTTCGTCGCGATCCTGGCGTTCCTGATCGCCCGCGGTCTCGCCGACGGCGTGAGCTTCTACATGGGCACCTACTTCTGGCGGCTCGAGACCGGCGACATCTTCCGGCTGACCGCGGTGGCCCTGTCGGGCATCCTGGTCGGCACGCCGATCTGGGCCGCTCTGGGCCGGCGGCTCGACAAGCGCACCATCTTCCTGGCCGGCTGCACGATCTACGCCACGATCACCGTCGCCACGCCGGTACTCAAGATCGCCGGCTGGTGGCCCGCATTCGAGAGCCCGGCGTATCTGGCGCTGCTCTACGGCATGAGCTTCCTCGCGGCGGTCGGCGCGGGCGGGGCCGTGGTGGCGCCCGGTGCGATGCTGGCCGACATTGCCGACGAGCACGAGCTCTCCAGCGGCCGCCGCCAGGAGGGCATCTTCTTCGGGGCGCTCTCGTTCTCGGGCAAGGCGGCCTCGGGCGTGGGCGGCTGGCTGGCCGGCGTGCTGCTCGCCACGATCGCGTTCCCGCGTCAGGCCGCACCCGACGCGGTCGCGGGCGACACGGTGCTGCTGCTCGGACTGATCGCCGGCCCGGGCGTATTCCTGCTGACCCTGGTCGGGCTGTGGATCGCGAGCCGCTACACCCTCGACCGCCTGCGCCACGCCGAGATCCGCCTGGCGCTCGACGCCCGGCGCGGCTGAGCCGTGGGGATCTCCGACCACATCCGGCGGCTACGCGAGCGCGTCGGCCACGAGCTGCTCGAGCTGCCCAGCGCGACGGCACTGATCTTCGACGAGCGCGGCCGTGTGCTGCTCGTCCACCACGCCGACACCGGACGCTGGACCACGCCGGGCGGCGCCATCGAGCCGCTCGAGACCCCCGCCGACGCCGTCGTGCGCGAGGCCTGGGAGGAGACCGGGCTGCGGGTCGAGCCGGTGCGCGTGCTCGGCGTGTACGGCGGCCCCGAGTTCGTGGTGCGCTACTCGAACGGCGACGAGACCTCCTACCTGAACGTCGTGTTCGAGTGCCGCGTGACGGGCGGCGAGGCGCGGCCAGACGGCGAGGAGACGCTGGCGCTGCGCTGGGTGGGCCCGGACGAGCTGGACGGGCTCGGGGTCTCGGACGGGGTGCGCATCGTGCTACGCGACGCCTTCTCGGATCGCACCCGTACCCATTTCGCGGCGCCGCGCTGGTCTCCCTAGCTCACGAGCAGCTCGGGCCAGGCCCGGCCGTCGGCGACCCGCGTCACCGGTCCGGTCAGCGCGACCTCGAAGTCGGGGCCGATTTCGACGCGCTGCTCGCCGCCCTCGGAGCAGACGACGATCTCGCTGTCGCACAGACCCAGGCGATGCGCGACGGCCGCGGCGGCGCTGCTGCTCGAGCCCGAAGCCAGGGTCCGTCCCGCTCCGCGCTCCCAGATCTCGATCTCGATGCGGCCGCGGTCGACCACCCGCACGAGCTGGACGTTGGTGCGGTTCGGAAAGCGCGCGTCGCGCTCGAGCCGTGGCCCGAGCAGCGCGGTCTCCTCGGGATCGAGGCGTTCGCGCAGCACCACGCAGTGCGGGTTGCCGATGGTGGCGGCCGAGAGCTCGAGCGCCTGACCCGCCACCTCGATCGGCTCGCGCAGCACCTCGCGCGGCGGCCCCGCGACCGGCACGTCGCGGCTGTGGAAGCTGACGCGCCCCATCTCGACCCGCACGGCCCCACCACCGTCGAGCACCTGGCAGCGCACGCGCCCGCCCGGCGTGACGACCGCGAACGCAGCCTCGGCCACCTCGCCCCGGTCGAACAGGTAGCGCGCGAAGATGCGCAGGCCGTTGCCGCTCTTCTCGGCCTCGCTGCCGTCGGGGTTCAGGATGCGCAGCGCGAAGCCGTCCGCCGCGGGTCCGCGCAGCAGCACGCCGTCGCCTCCCACGCCGCGCTGCCGCTCGCACAGGCGTCGCGCGACGGCACTCTCGGAGAGCGCGGGCGTCGCCGCGGCGCCGAGCGCCGCGAAGTCGCCCGCCTCCATCACCAGGTAGTCGTTGCCGAGAGCGTGGTACTTCGCGAACCGGGTCACACCAGGCCGACGCGGCGCTCGGCGGCCTCGACGGTCTGCGCGATCAGGGTGGCGATGGTCATCGGCCCGACGCCGCCCGGCACGGGCGTGTAGGCCGCGCAGCGTTCGATCACCGCCGACAGCTCCACGTCGCCCACCTTCGCGGGGTGGTAGCCGGCGTCGACCACCACCGCGCCGTCGCGGATCCAGTCGCCCTCGATGAACTCGGGCCGCCCCACGGCCCCGACCACGATCTCGCCTTCGCGCACGACGTCGGGCAGGTCGCGCGTACGCGAGTGGCACACGGTCACGGTGGCGTTGCGGTTGAGCAGCATCGCGGCCATCGGCTTGCCGAGGATCGGGCTGCGCCCCACCACGACGGCGCGCTTGCCCTCGAGCGGGATCTCGTAGTGGTCGAGCAGCCGCATGATGCCCGCGGGCGTGGCCGACCCGAACGCCGGCTCGCCCATCGCCATGCGCCCGAAGCCCGCGGTGGTGACGCCGTCCACGTCCTTGTCGACGCCGATCCGGTCGAAGCACAGGCGTTCGTCGATCTGGGCGGGCACCGGGTGCTGGAGCAGGATGCCGTGGACATTCGTGTCGTCGTTCAGCTCGTCGATGCGCGCCAGCAGCTGCTCGGTAGTGGTCTCCTCGGGCAGGTGGACGCGCACCGACTCCATGCCCACCCGCTTGCAGGCGTTGCCCTTCATCCGCACGTAGGTGGCCGAGGCGGGGTCCTCGCCGACCAGGATCGTCGCCAGGATCGGCGTCGCGCCGCCCGCGCGCTGGATCGCCTGCACCCGGGCCACCAGCTCCTGCTCGAGCTGCTTCGCCAGCGCCTTGCCGTCCAGGATCGTCGCCACACCGCCCTCCTTCGAGGCGCGGAAGGTACCACACGGACTCGGGACAGGACCTGGGCTGAACGCGGCTTCACCCGGGCGCCCGACGTGACGAAGAGGGCGCCAGGAGGTCTCGCCATGCTTCTCTCACGAGGCACCAAGCTCCTGGTCTGCCACCGGCGCCTGTTCCGAGAGGACTCACCGCGCTTCTTCGTGGGAAGCGTCGAGTCGTACGCCGACGGGATCGCGAAGGTCTCGGGATTCACCTGGACGCGCGACCCCGCGCACGGCTTCCAGCGCAAGTCCGACCGCCGGAGCAAGCTCATCTCGCTCGCGTCCCACGGACTGATCGTCTACGAGGTCCCGGCCGAGGTGGAGGTCGAGGGGATCCGGATCGAGCAGCCGGGCGGACATCTGGTGGTCGTGACCGACGGCGCGAAGTTCCGGATGGACCTCTCCGAACGAGTCTAGCCGGCGGACGCGAACAGCTGCCGCAGCTCTGGGAGCCGCTCGTCGCGCCGCTCGCCACCGGGCAGCACGTCATCCCGCCACTCCGCCTCGGCCCAGGCCCACATCTCCAGCGCCTTCATGCAAGCGAAGCGCGGCAGCGCCGCGACGAGGTCGCCGGGCGCGAGCCGGGCGCCGGTGCGCGCCCAGATCCCGTCCCAGCTCGGGAAGTCGCGGCCGCCGACGCGGTAGCTCGCGGCTGCCGCGTGCAGCGCACCGAGCGCGACGCCCCACGCCTCGTACACCTCCGGCCCGGCGCCGCGCGGGTCGATCGGGCGGCCCGGCACCGCACCGACCGCGCTCGCGACGAAGCGCTCCCCGCCGCACGCGACCACCTCGACCAGCCGGCCCGCGCGCGAGGCGAGCGGTGGGCAGACGGGTGCGCCCGCGGCACTCAGGTGGCGCAGGTAGTCGGTGGCGGCCTCGACCTCCGCGGCCGGCCGCAGCGCCTCGGGAACGATGCGCAGATAGCTCGTCGCGTTGGGCGCGAGGCAGCGCACCACGACGTTGGCCCCGACGCCGACGACCTCGAGCGAGCCGGGCTCCTCCACCCAGCGCGACGCGACGAGGGGCGGCAGCCGCTCGCGATCGACTCGCGCCATCCCGTCGTCCCACACGCCCGGAAGGTGACACCCTGGCCATGTCGACGCACGCTAGAGTCGGCCCGTGATCGAGCGCAGCCACACCGACCTGGCGCAGGTGGACCTGTTCGCGCCCGAACGCCCCGGTCCCGTGATCGCCGCGCACGTGCGCCGCACCGGACAGGGGGTGTTCCGGGTCGACCGCTGGCCGCGGCCCCGCCTCGGCATGGTGGGTGTCGGCGGCAACTACGCGCTGCGCGGCGACCCGAACGCCGTGACGCCCGACGCGTTGCGCGCCGAGATCCGAGCCGGTCTGATCGAGGCGGACGCAGCCCACCTGCCCCTGCTGCGCGCCGCGTTCCCCGACCTGCGCCGCTGGTCGCGCGTGATCCTCGAGCTGCCCGGCGAGCCGGTGTCCGACCCCGCAGCGGCGCCGCGTCCGGTTCGCCGCCTGAGCATCGGCGACGAGGCCGCGATCGCCGGCCTGTCGCACGAGACGAGCTGGGTCGTGAAGACGCTGGGCGGCCCGAGCGAGGCCGCTGCCAGTGGCCTCGCCTGGGGCGCCTTCGCGGACGCCATACTCGCCTCGATCGCAGCCCCGTTCTTCCTGGGCGACCAGTTCGAGGACATCGCCATCGCCACCGAGCCCGCCTTCCGCGGCCGCGGCCTGTCGCCCGCCTGCGCCGCGGGCGTCGCCCGCGACGTCCGCGCCCGCGGCCGCACGCCGAGCTGGTCCACCTCGCCCGACAACCGCGCCAGCCTGCGCGTCGCCGAGAAGCTCGGCTTCCGCCCCGTCCGCGACGACTGCCTCTGGGTCACCGGCCAGGAGATCCCGTAGCCACCTCCGCCAAGATCGAAGGGTGAAGCCGCAAGCGGAGCCGCGCAGCGGCGCAGCGCGCAGCGAGCCAAAGGCGAGCGGAGTCCAGCTGTTGGACTTCGCTCGGCTTCGCCTCGCTGCGCGCGCCTTCGGCGCTTGCGCGGGCGACCTTGGCGGCTTCGTGCCGAGCTGGCAGGCCGGCGAGACGGCCTCACGCCCGAAGCTCCCGTAGCCATCTCCGCCAAGATCGCAGGGGGAAGCCGCAAGCGGAGGCGGGTCCTCCCGCCGGAGCGCGCAGCGAGGCGAAGCCGAGCGGAGTCCCCTAAGGCCGCAGGCGAAGCCGGAGCGCGCAGCGAGGCGAAGCCGAGCGGAGTCCACCAAGACCGGAGTCCACCAACCTTTCAGAGCAGTCCGCGGCCGGGCACGTGGTTCAGCTCGAGGCGCACGCCGTCGGGGTCCTCGAACAGCACCGAGTAGTAGCCCGGCGCCCAGCCCGCCTCCTCGGGCGGGTGGACGACGGTGGCGTCCAGCTGCTGGAGCCGGGCGTGCAGCGCGTCGACGTCCTCGCGCTCGCGGGCGCGGAAGCACACGTGATGCAGTCCCGGGCGCTGCTGCTCGAAGCGCTCGCCGGCGTGCTCGGGCGCGCACGCCCGGATCCCGAACGCGGTGCGCCCGCCCACGCAGTAGAAGAAGCCGTCGCCGTCGAGCACCGGCTTCAGACCCAGGAACGGCAGCAGCTCCAGGTAGAAGGCGCGCGAGCGGTCGAAGTCGCCGCTCGTGATGAAGATGTGCGCGATGCCGTTGATCTCCACGCCGCGCAGCATATCACCGGCGCGGCGACTCGGTCGAGCGCGGCCCCGTCCGGGTGGGACCGCGTCGCACGCGCTCGCGCTGCGCCTCGAACGAGCTGCGCTCCGGGTGGAGTCGCTCGAGCCACCAGGTCACGCCGGCCGCGCGGTAGGCGCCGAGCAGGTCGACGTCGCCCGGGTCGCCGCAGGTCACCCCGTGGACCACCAGGTCGTAGTCGAGCTCGCGCGCGCCGAGCTCGCGCACGCGCGCCCGAATCGCGCGCGCCTCGTCCGGCGCGGGAGCGCGCCCGCGCAGGAGTGGGAAGACGCCGTCCCAGCGCGCGGCGCGGCGCAGCGGCCGCGTGCCCGCGCCCACCGACGCCACCCAGATCGGAATGCGGCCGGGGCGCGGCGCGAAGTGGACCGCGTCGAAGGCGTAGTGCGCGCCGCGAAACGCGAAAGGGACACCGCTCCACAGGCCGTTGAGGACCGCGAGTCCTTCGTCGAGCTTCTCGGCCCGGACCCGCGCGTCCGCGTCCTCTCCGAAGTGCCCCATCTCGAGCTCGGCCGGCGATCCCGCGCCGACCCCCAGGATCACCCGACCGCCCGAGAGCGCAGCGAGCGAGGCGACCTCGCGCGCCAGCTTCCAGGGCCGGCGCCGCGGGAGCGGCGTCACCAGGGTGCCGAGCACGAGGCGCTCGGTGCTCGCGGCCACCGCGGCCAGCGCGACCCAGGGATCGACCACGGGCATGCCCGGCTCGAGCCCGGTGGCGCGCCAGATGTGGTCCCACAGGAACAGCCCTTCCCAGCCGGCGGCCTCCGCCTCGCGCGCCAGCTCGACCAGCGCGCGCGGATCCGCGAAGGGCCCGAAGTTGGGAATCCAGAGCGCCTGCCACACGCCGCGCTCCCGCTCAGGGCTCGCAGCGCCGCAGCGCAGCCGACGCACGGCCGCAGGTCTTTGCGGTCGACGGGTCGGGCGCCGGCTCGTCGCGGGGTGACACGGGATCAGTGTACCCGCGCTGACCCCATCGCCGCAGCGTCGCCCGCCACCCAGCGGTGGACCGCCGCGTGCCCGGACGCGATCCGGCGCAGGCGACGCCGGAACGCGGCGACCGACGGCACCCGCGGCAGGTGCACGAGGTGGGCGGGACAGCGGCAGTCGGAGGCCCCGAAGCCGGCGAGCGCGACGGCTGCACCCGGGAGGCCTGCCAGGACACGAGCCCAGGCGTGCTCGCGGCGCGACGGGTCGTGCGTGTACCAGACCTCGGCCAGCCGCGTCGCGCGGCGCAGGAAGTCGACGTGCCAGTGCGCTCGATGGATCGCGCCCGTGTGGTGGGCCAGGCGACCGCGCACGCCCCCCGGCCCGAACGCGCTGCCCGCGTACACGTAGCACCCCGGCTCGACGCGGAGCGTGCCGAGGCACCCGACCTGCACCGCGCGGGCCCGTGCTGCGGTGAGGACCAGGGCGTAGGTCCCCGGCCGCGCGTCCGCGGGCGCGCTCACGTGCGGCGTCCCGGCGCGCGCGGCGAGGCGCTCAGCGCCGGGCCCACTCGGCGCGCAGGACCGCGTAGAGCAGCTCGGTCGCCCAGGCGCCGCGGAACCAGGTGCACTCGACGAAGCGCCCTTCGCGGCGGAAGCCCAGCGCGTCCAGCAGGCGCTGCGCCGCGACGTTGCGCTCGTCGGTGATCGAGACCACCCGGTGCAGCCCCAGCTCGCCGAAGGCGTAGTCGAGCAGCCGCGCCACGGCCTCGCGGGCGTAGCCCCGGCCCTGGTGCGCGCGCGCCAGCGTGAAGCCCAGCTCGGCCTGGCGCGGCTCGCGGCGCCCGCAGCGCAGCGCGCAGTCGCCGATCAGCTCGTCACTGTCGGCGAGCGCGACCGCGAACTGGAACCAGGCGCCCGGCGTGCCCGGCGCGGCCCGCTCGAGGGACGCGATGAAGCGCTCGGACTCCGCGAGCGAGTACGACTCGCCCCACCCCTGCAGGCGAGCCACCTCGGGATCGCTGCGGTACGCGGCCAGGGCCAGCGCGTCCGCGCCCCGGAAGCGGCGCAGCCGCAGCCGACCCGCCGGCAGCGCCGAGAAGTCGGGGTCGGGCACGCCCGGTCAGGCCCCGTGCGCGCGGGCGCGCTCGGCGAGCAGCAGCGCCAGCACGCTGGGCCCGTCCGCGATGCCGCCGCTCGACGCCAGCTCGACGGCGCGCTCGAAGGGCATCAGCTCGACCTCCATCTGCTCGGTGGCCTCGCGCTGCACGCGGCCCGTGTCGTGCAGACCGGTCGCCAGGAACAGGTGGAAGCGCTCGTCGCTGATGCCGTTGCTCCCGAAGAAGGAGCCCAGCGGCGCGAGCATCCCGGCGCGGTAGCCCGTCTCCTCGAGCAGCTCGCGCCGCGCCGCCACCTCGGGCGGGTCGCCGTCGAGTCCGCCGGAGGGGCACTCGATCACCGTCTCCTGCACGGTGTGGCGGTAGACGTGCTCCAGGACCACGCGGCCGTCGTCGAGCAGCGGCACCACCATGGCGTAGCCCGGATGCTCGACGAACGTGTAGGTCGCCTCCGAGCCGTCGGGCAGGGTCAGCTCGTCCTGGCGCAGCTTGAACCAGCGGCTCTCGAACACGTGGCACGTGCTGCGCAGGCGCCAGCCCCCGTCGTGCTTCATCGCGCACGCCCCGGTCGCCACTCGCCGGCCAGCAGCGCCCAGCGCTCGTGGTCGCGCCAGGCGCCGGCGCCGCCGTCGCGCAGCCGCACCAGGAACCCCATCTGCTACGCGCTGGCACGCGTCCCGTCGACGCTCCAGATGCCGGCGCCGTGGGCCGAGATCATCAGGAACAAGAAGCAGTACAGGGCCGCCAGCTCCCCTCCGTTCAGCATCGGGAAGACGTGGTTCAAGCCGTGGGCCATCCAGTAGGCGGCCGCCATCAGGCCGCTGCACAGGAACGCCGCGGGGCGGGTGAAGAGTCCCAGCATCACGAGCAGGCCACCCACCAGCTCGATCGGACCGGCCACGTAGAGCACGAAGGCGGGCGCCTCGGGGGGCGGATCGCTGGGGATGCCGAACAGCTTCTGCGTGCCGTGCCAGAGGAACAGCAGTCCCGTGACGATGCGCAGCAGCGCGTACGTCTGCGGCGCGTAGGGCTCCATGAATGCGGCCATGAGTGCCTCCTGGGTTGGACTCCCGCCGACGAGGCTAGCAGCCCGTTGAAGAACCCGGACCGAGCCTGGTGCGCGAATTCGGCCCGAGATCAAGGCGCGAAACCGCAGCCATAGCCGTAGCTA